>NZ_CP014546.1:2806207-3118008 GCF_001579805.1 Pseudomonas azotoformans
ATGCCCCTGGCGTTGCAGGCCAAGATCCTGCGCGCGTTGCAGGAGCGGGTGATCGAACCGGTGGGCGATCCCCGCGAACGCAAGGTCGATGTGCGCGTGATCGCCGCCACCAACAAAAACCTGCTGGAAGCGGTGGCCAACAAGGAATTTCGCGAAGACCTGTACTACCGCCTCAACGTGTTCCCGATTCCCCTGCCGTCCTTGCGCGAACGGGTGGAAGACATCGCTCCCTTGGCCCGCCACTTCGCCCAGACCCTCAGCGCTACAGCGGGTAAACGCATCACCGGCTTCAGCCCGGAGGCGTTGCAGGCCATGGCGGCGTATCACTGGCCAGGCAATATCCGTGAACTGCAGAACTGCGTAGAGCGCGCGACCATCGTGGCGGCGTCGCCGGTGATCGAGGACATCGACTTGCCGGGTTACCTGTTTGCTTCCAAGCCAAGCGAGGACGGTGTGACGGCGATCCTCAGCGACGGGCCGGGCATTCCCCAGGACCTGGATGCGGCGCTGGCGGAGGTGGAGAAGGCCTACATACTCGCGGCGTTGCAGGAGAGCAATGGCGTGCAGGCGGCGGCGGCAGCGAAGATCGGCATTTCGGAGCGCAGCTTCTGGTATCGGCTGAAGAAGCTGGGCATTCAGGTCGACAAGATCGTGCGCTGATCAGGCGTGAACGCGGACCCACACGCTGACCAGCACCGTCGCGGCCATCAACCATGCTACTGCCGCCACGGCGAGTGACGCTTCCAACCGCATCCGATCGACCATCACATACAACGTCGCCAAATACACAAAATACGGAATGATCGACCACATCCCGAACAGGATCGTGGTCTTCAAGTCGTCCACCGAACGGCCTTTGCCGACGATGTAGTGGGCGATCAAGGCAAAGGTCGGAAACAGCGGCACCAAGCCTGCGATGTAGTAATTCCTGGTCTTGGCCAGCGCGGCCAGAATCAATACCACGGCCGCGCCCAGGGCGGCTTTCAATAGCAGATCCATCAGTGGCTCAACCCGTATTTTTTGACTTTGTCGAACAGTGTGGTCTTGGCCATCCCCAGTTCCTGGCTGGCCTGGGTCAGGTTGCCACCGCTGCGTTGCAAGGCATCGTTGAGCAGGTTGCGTTCGAAGGCTTCCACCGCTTCGGTGAAGGCCAGGCCCTGGCTGCCGCTGCTGGCGCCGCTTTTCTTGAACGCCGGCAGGCCGAGGGCGAAGCGTTCGGCGACGTTGCGCAGCTCACGCACGTTGCCCGGCCAGTCGTGGCTCATCAGGCTCGACAGGGTCTGGTTGTCCAGCTCCGGCACACTGCGGTCGAAACGCAGCGACGACTGCTGCAGGAAATGTTCGAACAGTTGCAGGATGTCTTCACGGCGCTCGCGCAGCGGCGGCAGTTCCAGGGTCACTACGTTGAGGCGGTAGTACAAGTCGCTGCGGAACTGGTTGGCACGGCTCAGTTCGTCGAGGTCGGACTTGGTGGCGGCGATCACCCGGCAATCCACCGCCACGCTCTGGTTCGAACCCAGGCGCTCCAGGGTGCGCTCCTGCAACACCCGCAGCAGTTTGATCTGCAGGTTGATCGGCATGCTTTCCACTTCATCGAGGAACAACGTGCCTTCGTGGGCGTGTTCGATCTTGCCGATGCGGCGCTTGCCGGCGCCGGTGAAGGCGTTGGCTTCGTGGCCGAAAATCTCGCTTTCGAACAGGTTCTCCGGCAGGCCGCCGCAGTTCAGGGCGACGAACTGGTGGGCGTGACGCCGGCTGAAATCATGCAGGCAGCGCGCGACCAGTTCCTTGCCGGTGCCGGTCTCGCCTTCGATCAGCACGTTGGCCGAGGTGTCGGCCACGTTGGCGATCAGCTCGCGCAGGTTCTGCATGGCCGGCGAGCGGCCGATGATGCGGCCTTCCAGTGAATCGCGCTCGGCCAATTGGCGGCGCAACGACCAGACTTCCCGCGCCAGCCCGCGCTGCTCCAGGGCGCGGCGCGCCACGTCGACCAGGCGTTCGGGGGAGAAGGGTTTTTCCATGAAGTCATAGGCGCCGTTGCGCATGGCGCCGACGGCCATGGAGATATCGCCATGCCCGGTGATCAGCACCACCGGCAGGCTTTTATCCAGGGCCTTGAGGCGGGTGAGCAGCTCCAGGCCGTCAATGCCTGGCAGGCGGATGTCGCTGATCACGATGCCGGCGAAGTTCTCGCCGATGCGCTTCAACGCTTCTTCAGCGCTGCCCACGCCGACGCTGGGAATGTCTTCCAGGGCCAGGGCCTGCTGGCAGCCGAGCAGCACATGGGGATCGTCCTCGACGATCAGCACGGTGAGCTCGTCTTTGATGGCTTTAGCGTCTGTATTCATGTCGACTCAGCTTTTTGAGCGCCCGCCAACGGCAGGCACAAGACAAAGGCCGTTCCACCACTGACCGGGTGCTCCACGGCAAGGTTGCCGCCGGTGGCGGCCGCGAGGCTGGCGGACAGCGTCAGGCCCAGGCCCAGGCCTTGCTCGCCGGGCTTGGTGGTGAAGAACGGTTCAAACAAATGTTTGCGCGCCTCGGCGTCGATACCGTGACCATTATCACGCACGTGCAGGCGGTATTTGCCCTCGCTGCTGCTGCCTTCCAGCCACAGCTCGGGCGTGGGTTGGGCCTGCATGGCGTCGAGGGCATTGCCGATCAGGTTGACCAGGATCTGCTCCAGGCGCGTCTGGTCGATTTGCAATTGGGCGGGGGAAAAGTCGCGGTGCAGGTTCAGTGGCAAGCTGTCCAGGCGTGCGCCGAGAACCTGGAAAGCCGCGTCGACCGCTTTGGCCAGGCTGGCCTCGCCCTGGTCATCGCCACGTCGGGCGAAGGAACGCAGGCTGGCGGTGATGCGGCCCATGCGGTCGATCAATTCGTTGATGGTCTTGAGGTTGGCGCTGGCGGTGTCCAGGGCGCCGCGCTCCAGGAAGCGCACGGTATTGCCGGACAAGGTGCGCAGCGCCGCCAGTGGCTGGTTCAATTCGTGGGCAATGCTGGTGGACATCTGGCCGATGGCCGCCAGTTTGCCGGCCTGCACCAGCTCATCCTGGGCGCGGCGCAGCGTCTCTTCGGCCTGGCGTCGTTCGCGGATCTGGCCCTTGAGCCGTTCGTTGCTGGCGCGCAGGTCGGCGGTGCGCTCGGCGATCCGCCGTTCCAACTGGCTGTTGGCTTCCTGCAAGGCTTCCCGCGCGGCGAGGCGGGTGGCGATGACCTTGCGCCGCTCGTTCCAGGCGATCAGCAAAAACGCCACCAGGCCAAACGCAACGGCCACCAAAATGCCCTGGTTGATCGCGGCGCGGCGTAGATCGTTGAGCGGCGTGAGCAGGGTGAAATTCCACGGCGTGTCATTCAGCGGGCGGGTTTGCGCCAGGTAGCTGACTTCGTGCTCGTCGTTGACCACTTCGCTGTTGGCCGGGAAGGTCAGTTTCTCGGTGCCTTCGTTGAGACGCTCGCGGGCCAGGGGTTCCAGCTCGTTGAGCGTCGCCCAGTAATATTGCAGGCTGTGGGCCAGGCGATCCTTGGTGTCATCGCTCAGCGGGCGCACGGCCTTGAGGCGGCGGGCCGGGTCGCTGGAGAGGATGATGATGCCGTTCTCGTCGCTCACAAAGGCTTCGAGGCGCGCACGCTGCCAGCGTTCTTCCAGGGCTTCGAGGCGCACCTTGACCACGGCGACGCCGATGATCTTGCCGTGCTCTTCGAGGCCGTGGGCCAGGTAGTAGCCGGGTTCGCCGTTGGTGCTGCCGATGCCATAGAAACGGCCAGGCTGGCCGCGCACGGCGTTCTGGAAATAGGCGCGGAAGGACAGGTCTTCACCCTGGTAACTGTCGGCATCGCGCCAGTTACTGGTGGCCAGTACGCGGCCGGTGGTGTCCATCACATAGATGGCCCGACTGCGACTGCGTCGGTTCAGGCCTTCGAGGTAATCGTTGACGGTCTTGCGGGTTTCCTGGTTCGGATCGGCCAGCAGCGTGGAGACGCTGGATTCCAACTCCAGAAGGCTCGGCAGGTAGGTGTATTTGCTCAGTTCACTTTCGACGGTGCGGGCATGCAGCTCCAGCTGGCGTTCGCCGGTATCGCTGAGGGTGCGGATGCCGTAGTACTCGCTGACCCAGAAGCCGATATAACCCAGGCCGATCATCAGGGCGATGATCAACGGCGGCAGGAACAGTTGGCGGATCAGACGTGGTTTCACGGCAAGTGATGGCGGTGCGGCGCGAAATTGGTTGGGGTCGCATTTCATCACAGATGCCTTGGGTCAACCAGTTGTGGTGAAGGGGATTGGGCCCTTCACCACATCTGGGCAGTGCTTAGTGCTGCAGGATTTTCTCAAGGAAGTGCTGCGCGCGTTCAGAGCGGGCGCTGATGTCGCCGAAGAACTCTTCTTTCGGGCAGTCTTCGATGATCTTGCCGGCGTCCATGAAGATCACGCGGTCGGCCACTTTGCGGGCGAAGCCCATTTCGTGGGTCACGCACATCATGGTCATGCCTTCGTGGGCCAGTTGCACCATCACGTCGAGCACTTCGTTGACCATTTCCGGGTCCAGCGCCGAGGTCGGTTCGTCGAACAGCATGACGATCGGGTCCATGGCCAGGGCGCGGGCAATCGCCACACGTTGTTGCTGACCGCCGGAGAGTTGGCCAGGGTGCTTGTGGGCATGTGCCGACAGGCCTACGCGGTCGAGCAGCTGCAGGCCTTTCTTGGTGGCTTCTTCCTTGCTGCGGCCGAGCACCTTGATCTGCGCGATGGTCAGGTTCTCAGTGATGGTCAGGTGCGGGAACAGCTCGAAGTGCTGGAACACCATGCCCACGCGCGAGCGCAGTTTCGGCAGGTTGGTCTTCGGGTCGGCAATCGAGGTGCCGTCCACTACAATGTCGCCCTTCTGGAACGGTTCCAGCGCGTTGACGCACTTGATCAGGGTGGATTTGCCCGAGCCGGACGGCCCGCACACCACGATCACTTCGCCTTTTTTAACCTCGGTGCTGCAATCGGTCAGCACCTGGAAGTCGCCATACCACTTGTTGATGTTCTTGATAGAGATCATACGGCAAACCTTTTTTGCAGACGCTTGACCAGCAGCGAGGCGGAAAAGCTGATGATGAAGTAGACGACACCGGCAAAGATCAGGAACTCGTTGGAGCGGCCGATGATGTCGCCGTTGGAGCGGGCGGAGTTGAGGAAGTCCACCAGGCCCACGGTGTAGACCAGCGAGGTGTCCTGGAACAGGATGATCGACTGTTGCAGCAGCAACGGGGTCATCTTGCGGAACGCCTGGGGCAGGATGATCAGGCGCATGGTCTGGCCATAGGTCATGCCCATCGCCTGTGCCGCCGCCATCTGGCCTTTGGGGATCGACTGCACGCCGGCCCGTACGATTTCACAGAAGTACGCGGCTTCGAACATCATGAAGGCCACGACGCACGAGGTGAACGCACCGATCGGCGTGTCTTCGCCGGTGATCCAGCGCAACACGAACGGCACCGCCAGGTAGAACCAGGTGATCACCAGCAGCAGCGGGATCGAGCGGAAGTAGTTCACATAAGCGCCGGCCACGCGCGACAGCAGTTTGCTGGACGACAGGCGCATCAGCGCCAGGACCGTCCCCAGCGCAATGCCGCCGACCACGCCCATGACCATCAACTGCAAGGTCATGACCATGCCGTTCCACAGGCCTGGGATAGCGGGGATGATGCCGCTGAAATCGAAGTCCATTATTTACCCCCCACGGAGATCAGGCCGGGCACTGCGACTTTCTTCTCGACCAGGCGCATGAGCAGCATCAGGCTCATGTTCAGGGTGAAGTAGATCAGCGTGGCCAGGGTGAAGGCTTCAAACAGGTTGGCCGAGAACTCGGCGGTCTGTTTGGTTTGCGCCAGCAGTTCCATCAGGCCGATCAAGGACGCCACGGAGGAGTTCTTGAAGACGTTGAGAAATTCCGAGGTGAGCGGCGGAATGATGATCCGGTAGGCCTGCGGCAGCAGCACGTTCCAGTAGATCTGCGGCAGCTTGAAGCCCATGGCGCGCGCAGCGGATTCCTGGCCACGTGGCAGCGCCTGGATGCCGGTACGCACTTGCTCACACACACGGGCGGCGGTGAACAGGCCCAGGCACACGACAACGCTCAGGTAGGCCGAGGTGGTCGGGTTGAGGTCTTGTTTGTACCAGTCCTGCAGGTTCTGCGGCAGCATGTCGGGTACCAGGAAGTACCAGATGAACAGCTGAACCAGCAGCGGCACGTTACGAAACAGTTCCACGTAGCAGGTCGCGATGCCCGATACGATGCGGTTTGGCACGGTGCGCATGACGCCCAGAATGGACCCCAGCAGCAAGGCGATAATCCATGCCACGACAGCGATGGCGATGGTCCAGCCCAAGCCGGCGATGTACCAGTCGAGATAAGTCTCGCTGCCCACGCCAGTGGACTTGAAGAACACGCCCCAGTCCCAGTTGTAATTCATTAGGGTCTCCCCTCGAGATCGATCGATGTACAAGCACCCGCTTGGGGAAGATCCTTTCCCGCCTGACGGTGAACGTCAGGCACACGCGATCGGCTCGAAAACCGCCAGGTCGAGTGTTCCACATTAAAGCCAGCAGGTAGTAACAGACGCCTGAGGGAGGGTTGGCTCCCTCAGGAGATAAGCTTAGTCAGGTATCAGATTTTTACGTCAGGCGCTGGCTTGTCGCTTGGGTTGGCGATCAGCTCCTTCACCTTGTCGCTCATCGGGAAGTTCAGGTTCAGGCCTTTTGGTGGGATCGGGCTCTCGAACCACTTGCTGTAGATCTTGTTGATTTCGCCGGATTTGTACAGGGCAACGATGGCGTCATCCACCGCTTTCTTGAAGGCTGGGTCGTCTTTACGCACCATGCACGCGTAGGCTTCGAAAGATTGCGGAGTACCGGTGATGACCCAGTCGTCCGGCTTCTTGGCCTTGGCTTCTTCACCGGCCAGCAGGGCGTCGTCCATCATGAACGCTACGGCACGGCCGCTTTCCAGCATCTGGAAGGATTCGCCGTGGTCTTTGGCGGAGATGACGTTCATGCCCATTTGCTTGTCGGCGTTCATCGCTTTGATGATGCGCTCGGACGTGGTGCCCGCAGTGGTCACGACGTTCTTGCCTTTCAGGTCAGCGAAGTCAGCGTAGGACGGCTTGCCATCCTTATCTTTCTTGACCAGCAGACGGGTGCCGATTTCGAAGATGTTGACGGTGAAATCAACTTGCTGGGCGCGTTCGGCGTTGTTGGTGGTGGAGCCGCACTCGAGGTCCGCGGTGCCGTTCTGGATCAGCGGAATACGGGTTTGCGAAGTGACCAGGTTGTACTTGGCCTTCAGGTCGGGTTTGTTCAGGTCTTTTTTCAGTTGCTCGACGACGGCCAACTGAATGTCGTGGGAGTAGCCCACAGGTTTGCCCGAACCATCCGCGATGTAGGAAAACGGAATGGAGCTGTCGCGGTGAGCGAGAGTGATGGTGCCGGAGTCGTTGATCTTCTTCAGCGTGCCGGTGAGTTCGGCGGCGAAAACTGGAGTGCTGATCAGAGCAGCAGCGATAGCTGCGCCCAGAATATGGGGAACGATGCGCATCAATACTTCCTCGACATTTGTTTTTTTTATGAAGCCGGCTAAACGGCTCTCTTGTACAGCGAATGCCCGTGACGGCTCCTGAGGCGTCCCAGGCAATCGTCCAAGAGTGTAGAGCATGAGTCGTGCCAGGCTCGATATAAAAGGTTAACTCCATGATTTATAGGGTAATTAACTTTATATGACGGCGTTTTTTCGGGGCTTGGGTCCGGCAAACCGAATAGATGGCAGTGTGGCGTTCGGAAAACCGAATGCAAAAAAAAGCCCCTGAGCCTTTCGGCGCAGGGGCTTTTGTAATACCGGTCTGTCAGGCCGCTTCAATCTTGCTGCGGTTCTGCTCAACGGTGGACAGGTAGCGCTGCACGTTGGCCTGTTCTTCCGGGGTGGTGAACAGACCCAGCTTGGTGCGACGCCACAGCACGTCCTGAGGTTGGGTCGCCCATTCTTCGGCGCACAGGTAATCCACCTCGCGGGTGTACAGGCCACCGCCCAAGTGCTCACCCAGGTCCGCCAGCGACTGCACGCCTTCCAGCAGGCGCCAGGTACGGCTGCCGTAGGTGGTGGACCAGCGGCGCGCGATCTCGCTCGGCACCCAGTCGAATTTGTTGCGGATGGCCTCGGCCAGGGCTTGCGGCGTGGTCATGTCTTCGCCGCCCGGAAGGCTGGCCTTGGCGGTCCAGCTTGGGCGCATCTGAGTGAAATACGGCGCCAGTTGTGCCATCGCCGATTCAGCGAGCTTGCGATACGTGGTCAGCTTGCCGCCAAACACCGACAGGATCGGCGCTTCGCCCTTGCCACCGGACAACGCCAGGGTGTAGTCGCGGGTGATGGCCGACGGGTTGTCCGATTCATCATTGCACAGTGGGCGCACGCCGGAGTAGGTGTGGACGATGTCGTCGCGGCTCAACTGCTTTTTGAAATGCGCATTGACCACTTTGAGCATGTAGTCCGTTTCACCTTCGGTGATCGCAACGGCAGCCGGGTCACCGGTGTATTCGCGGTCGGTGGTGCCGATGATGGTCAGGTGGTTCAGGTACGGAATGGTGAAGACAATGCGCTGGTCTTCGTTCTGCAGGATATGCGCGTGGGCGCCTTCGTACAGTTTCGGCACGATCAGGTGGCTGCCCTGGATCAGGCGGATGCCGTAAGGCGAATCCAGCTTCAGGTCGTCCCTGATGAACTTGGCGACCCATGGGCCCGCAGCGTTTACCAGGGCACGAGCACGGATCGAGAACAGGCTGCCATCGGCACGTTCCATGTTCATTTCCCACATGCCGTTGCTGCGGTGGGCGCTGATGCAACGGGTCTGGGTGTGGATGTGCGCGCCTTTTTCACGGGCGGCCATGGCGTTCAGCACGACGAGGCGGGCGTCATCCACCCAGCAGTCGGAGTATTCGAAGCCTTTGGTGATTTCGCTTTTCAGCGGGCTGTCGGCGCCGAACTTGAGGCTTTTCGAACCGGCGAGTTTTTCGCGCTTGCCGAGGTTGTCATACAGGAACAGACCGGCACGGATCATCCACGCTGGGCGCAGGTGCGGGCGATGCGGCAATACGAAGCGCATTTGCTTGACGATATGCGGGGCCTTGGCCAGCAGTACTTCACGCTCGGCCAGGGCCTCGCGCACCAGGCGGAATTCGTAATGTTCGAGGTAGCGCAGGCCGCCGTGGATCAGCTTGCTGCTGGCGGACGAGGTGTGGCTGGCCAGGTCGTCCTTTTCGCAAAGGAATACCGACAACCCGCGACCGGCTGCGTCTGCTGCAATGCCGACGCCATTGATCCCGCCACCGATAACGGCAACGTCATAGACTTCGGCAAGCGGTGGAGCAGGCAAGGTGGAAGGGTTCATCGGCTGGCCTCGCGATTTTTTCGTCTTGGAATTCGAACATTAATGTTCATTTGCGAAAATGGTAGCTGATAAACGCGCGCACAGCCAGCCGACTTCGATTGAAAAAACTCATCGAAGGGCTGGGAAAGGAAGATTTGTGAACATTATGTTCGGTTTAAAGGCGCGTTTGTGGCAAGCCCGCTCGCCACAGTGAAGAGTGGAGAGCCTCAGACGACTTCCAGCCGCACCTTATGGTCACTCAACAACTGCACCAACGCCGGCACCGGCTGCTGATCCGTGACCAAACAATCCACCAAGCTGATCGGCCCCAGGCGAATCATGGCATTGCGCCCGAATTTGCTGGAGTCCGCTGCCAGGATCACTTGGCGTGCATTGGCGATGATCGCCTGGGAAACCCGAACTTCCTGGTAATCGAAGTCCAGCAGACTGCCGTCTTCATCGATACCGCTGATGCCCACAAGGGCAAAGTCGACCTTGAACTGGTTGATGAAGTCCACACTCGCCTGACCCACCACACCGCCGTCACGCCGCACGTTACCGCCGGTCAACAACACGTCGAAGTCGTCCTTGGCACTGAGCATGGTGGCGACGTTGAGGTTGTTGGTGATGATTTTCAGGTGATTGTGGTTGAGCAGCGCACGGGCGATGGATTCGGTGGTGGTGCCGATATTGATGAACAGCGAGGCGTGATCGGGGATCTGCGCAGCGATGGCTTCGCCGATACGCTGTTTCTCGTCGCGCATCTGGTCGGCGCGCATGGCGTAGGCGGTGTTTTCGACACTGGAGTCATAGGCCGCGCCGCCGTGGTAGCGGCGCAGCAGATTGGCGTCCGCCAGCTGGTTGATATCGCGGCGGATGGTTTGCGGGGTGACAACGAACAGCTGCGCCATTTCCTCGATGCTGACGTAGCCGCGTTCGCGGACCAGCTCGAGGATTTGTTGTTGGCGGGGAGGCAGATTCATGGGGCGTCCTTTGGGCTGCCATACAAAAGTGGCCCATGATGACGCAGGAATCCGCTCCCTGCCAGTTACAACCGGACGTTGGCTTATTCAGCGCCTTCGTGAGGCTCCCAGTCGCGGGTGCGGCTGACCGCTTTTTGCCAGCCGGCGTAGAGCTTCTCTTTAGCCGCTTCGTCCAACTGCGGTTCGAATTCGCGCTCGATCACTGCCTTGCCGCGCAACTCTTCCAGGCTGCCCCAGAAGCCGCACGCCAGGCCGGCCAGGTAGGCGGCGCCCAATGCGGTGGTTTCGCGCATTTGCGGGCGCTCGACCTGGGTGCCGAGGATGTCGGCCTGGAACTGCATCAGGAAGTTGTTGGCCACCGCGCCGCCGTCCACGCGCAGGGCCTTGAGCCGTTCGCCCGAGTCCTGTTGCATGGCGTCGAGTACGTCGCGGGTCTGGTAGGCAATCGACTCCAGGGCCGCACGAATAATGTGGTCCACGCGTACGCCACGGGTCAGGCCGAACAGTGCGCCACGGGCGTACGGGTCCCAGTACGGGGCGCCCAGGCCGGTGAAGGCCGGCACCAGGTACACGCCGTTGCTGTCCTTGACCTTGCCAGCGAAGTATTCGGTGTCGTGGGCGTCGTTGATGATTTTCAGCTCATCACGCAGCCATTGCACGGTGGAACCGCCGTTGAACACCGCACCTTCCAGGGCGTAGGCCACTTCGCCACGCGGGCCGCAAGCGATGGTGGTGAGCATGCCGTGCTTGGATTTCACGGCTTTGTCGCCGGTGTTCATCAACAGGAAGCAGCCGGTTCCGTAGGTGTTCTTGGCTTGGCCGGCTTCGACGCACATCTGGCCGAACAGGGCGGCTTGCTGGTCGCCGGCGATACCGCCGATGGCAATGCCGCTCTTGGTGCGGCCGTAGATTTCGGACGACGACTTAACTTCCGGCAGCATCTCGCGCGGAATGTCGAGGATCTCCAGCATCTTCGCATCCCATTCCAGGGTGTGGATGTTGAAGAGCATGGTGCGCGAGGCGTTGGTGTAGTCGGTGACGTGGGTCTTGCCGCCGGTAAATTTCCAGATCAGCCAGCTGTCGACGGTGCCGAACAGCAGTTCGCCATTGCTCGCACGCTCGCGGCTGCCTTCGACGTTGTCGAGGATCCACTTGAGCTTGGTGCCGGAGAAGTAAGGGTCGGTGACCAGGCCGGTGGTGTCGCTGATGTACTGCTCGTGGCCGTCGCGCTTGAGTTGCTGGCAGATCTCGGTGCTGCGGCGGCACTGCCAGACGATGGCGTTGTAGATCGGGCGGCCAGTGACCTTGTCCCACACTACGGTGGTTTCACGCTGGTTGGTGATACCGATGGCGGCGACCTGATCATGGTGCAGGCCGGCCTGGGCCAGGGCCTCGACCATCACCGCGCTCTGGGTGGCGAAGATTTCCATCGGGTCATGCTCGACCCAGCCAGCCTGTGGGTAATGCTGTGCGAATTCACGCTGGGCGGTGCAGACCACGTTGGCGTCACGATCGAAGATGATCGCCCGGGAACTGGTGGTGCCTTGGTCAAGGGCAATGATGTAGTTCTTATTCTGAATATCGGTCATGTCGAATGCCTTGGAAAATAAGAAAATCGGTAATCAGCCTGGGCTACAAAGGGCAGGTGCCCAGGCTGGCGCTATCAGGAAATACGGGTCTTGCCGTTGACAGCCGTGTCAGGTGTTGCTTCATCTATAGCAGGTGCGGCGGTCGGCAGATGGCGGGCAATCAGCCCGCGATAGGCCGCAGCACCGAGGCATGCGCCGACGATCGGCGCGAAAATCGGTACCAGGAAGTAAGGGATATCACGGCCACCAGTGAAAGCCATTTCACCCCAGCCCGCGAAAAAGGTCATCAGCTTGGGCCCGAAATCCCGCGCCGGGTTCATCGCAAAGCCGGTCAACGGGCCCATGGCGCTGCCAATCACCGCGATCAGCAGGCCGATCAGCAGCGGGGCCAACGGGCCGCGTGGCAGGCCGTTGTTGTCATCGGTGAGGGCCATGATCACGCCCATCAGGATCGCGGTGATGACCATTTCCACCAGGAACGCCTGGGCGGTGCTCAGCAGCGCATGGGGGTAGGTGGAGAACACCGACGCCAATTCCAGGCTGGCCTGGGAACCGCGCACCATGTGATGGGTTTGTTCGTAATCGAAAAACAGGTTGCTGTAGAGCGTGTACACCAAGGCCGCCGAGCAAAAGGCACCGGCGATCTGGGCGAGGATATAGAAGGGCAGTTTGCGCTTTTCGAAGTCAGCGAAAATACACAGGGCAATACTGACGGCGGGGTTGAGGTGGGCCCCGGAAATCCCGGCGCTCAGGTAGATCGCCATGCTGACGCCGACCCCCCAGATGATACTGATCTCCCACAAGCCAAAGCTGGCTCCCGCGACCTTGAGCGCAGCGACGCATCCTGTACCGAAGAAGATCAGAAGCGCAGTCCCCAGGAATTCGGCCATGCATTGGCTCGAAAGTGAAGGCTGTTGAAGAGCAGTTGTCATGGAAAACCTCAGTTGTTGTTCTTGTCTGGCGCACAACCTCAACGGATTGTTGCGCGATTTTCACCGTGGCAAGGATCCCCATCCCGGTCACGGCTTACTGCTTGAATGCTGTAGGTCTATTCCTACAGTATTCGGAAACGAAAAAATATAGACAAGAATGACGGCTGTCAAAGGTCGAAAGTGAACCGTCAGTCACTTTCAAACTATTGGTCTGGTGAATGATCACGCTTGTCACATTGTGTGTGCACCTTAAGAGTGGGCGGACTAGAGCGTTTTGTGTGGGCTTGGCCTAGAATTGGCCATCTGTTTGCCACGCCCGGAGACGTCATGACCCCCGCATTGGACCTGTTGAAAAAAGTTCGCGCCGAACATCGTATCCACAGTTATGAACACGACCCCAAGGCGGCGTCCTATGGGCTGGAGGCCGCGGAAAAATTGGGCCTCGACCCGGCGCAGGTGTTCAAGACCTTGTTGGCGAGCAGCGAGAAGGGCGAATTGTTGGTGGCGGTGGTGCCGGTCGTCGGAAGTCTGGACCTGAAGGCTCTGGCTCACGCGGCAGGCGTCAAGAAAGTCGAAATGGCCGACCCGGCGGCGGCGCAGCGTTCAACCGGTTACCTGCTGGGGGGCATCAGCCCGTTGGGGCAAAAGAAACGCCTGCGCACGTTTATCGATGCAACAGCACAACCGTTTGCGACGATTTTTGTGAGTGCGGGGAGAAGGGGCTTGGAGGTTGAACTGCCGGCAGCGGTGCTGGCTGAACATACCCAGGCCAAATTCGCAGAAATTGGCCGGGCATGACAGCGCGTTAGACCGGGCTGTAGCGCCGCACGCCGGATTCGGCTTGAGGGATCTGCGCGGCGGTGCTGCCTGAGGCCTGAAACAACACCAGGTGTTCGGCCGCCACACGGATCCCCACATCCGCGCCGACCAGATGGTCGGCATGGCTCGGGAAAATCGACTCCAATTGCGCGCCGGTCGGCAGTTGCAGGCGATACAAGGTCGACGCGCCGAGGAAGGTCTTGCCGACGATCCGCGCTTTCAACGCGCTGTCCGGTGCGTAGACGATGTCATCCGGGCGCAGCAGCACATCCACCGCGCCGCCGGTCGGCCAGGTGTAGGCGCGGTTGCCGCGCAACTCACCCAGTTCGGTGCTGACCGACTCCGGCGAACTCAATTGGCCACGGATGAAGTAACCCTGACCGATAAAGCTGGCGACATAGGGCGTCTGCGGTTCGTGATAGAGGTTGTAGGGCGTGTCCCACTGCTCCAGACGACCCTCCTTGAAAACCCCGACTTGGTCGCTGACGGCAAAGGCTTCTTCCTGGTCATGGGTCACCAGAATCGCGCTGGTGCCGCGTGCCTTGAGGATGTCGCGCACCTCGTGGCTGAGCTTGCGGCGCAACTCGCCGTCCAGGTTGGAGAAGGGTTCATCCAGCAGCAACAGGGCCGGCTCCGGCGCCAAAGCGCGGGCGAGGGCGACGCGTTGTTGCTGGCCGCCGGAAAGTTCGTGGGGAAAGCGTTTGCCGAGGTTCTTCAGGTTGACCAGCTCCAGCAGCTCAGCCACCACACGATCTTTTTGCGGATGCTTGCGAATGCCGAAGGCAATGTTGTCGGCCACGCTGAGGTGCGGAAACAGTGCGTAGTCCTGGAACACCATGCCGATACGACGTTTCTCCGGAGCCAGTGTGAAACCGGCACTGGAGATCACTTCGCCCGCCAGGCTGATCTCGCCATCGTGCACCGGTTCAAACCCGGCAATCGCACGTAACGTGGTGGTCTTGCCACAACCCGAAGAGCCCAGCAGGCAACCGATGTCGCCGGCATTGAGGTGCAGGTTGAGGTTCTGTACCACCCGTTGATCTTGATAGCCGCATGCCAGATTGCGCAGGTTCAGCAGTAATGGCTGGCTCATGCGTGGTGGTACGACGGCGGGACGAGGAATTCGAGCAGGGCTTTTTGCGCATGCAGGCGGTTTTCAGCCTGGTCCCAGGCGACCGAGCGTGGGTCGTCGAGCAGGTCGGTGCTGATCTCTTCGCCACGGTGGGCCGGCAGGCAATGCATGAACAGCACGTCGGGCGCGGCCAGGTCGAGCAGAGCACGGGTCACCTGGTACGGGGCGAACAGGGCCAGGCGTTTGGCGGTTTCCTCTTCCTGGCCCATGGAGGTCCAGACGTCGGTGCTCACCAGGTGTGCGCCGATCATCGCGTCACGCGGGTCGCGCAGCAGGGTCACGCGGTCGCCGGCCTGGGCCAGGAAGCGCGCGTCAGGCTCGTAGCCTTCCGGGCAGGCAACGCGCAGTTGGAAGTCGAACTGGATCGCCGCTTCTATATAGCTGTTGCACATGTTGTTGCCGTCGCCGATCCAAGCCACGGTCTTGCCCTGGATCGAGCCGCGGTGTTCAAGGAAGGTTTGCATGTCGGCCAGCAACTGGCACGGGTGCAGGTCGTCGGTCAGGCCGTTGATCACCGGTACGCGGGAGTGGGCGGCAAATTCGGTCACGGTGCTGTGGGCAAAAGTACGGATCATCACGGCGTCGAGCATGCTCGACATCACCTTCGCGCTGTCGGCGATCGGCTCGCCACGGCCCAGTTGGGTGTCGCGCGAGGACAAGAAGATGGCTTGGCCACCCAGTTGGATCATGCCGGCTTCGAATGACACGCGGGTGCGGGTCGAAGACTTCTCGAAGATCATGCCGAGTACGCGGTTTTTCAAAGGCTCGAACAGTACGCCGCGGTTACGCAGGTCTTTAAGCTCAATGCCTCGACGGATCACGCTGACCAGCTCTTCGGGCGTGCAATCCATCAGGGAGAGAAAGTGCCTTGCGCTCATCATTAACTACCTTTTTGCAACAGACCGCAGATACTCAAAGCCTTGTTTATTGTGACAACGGGCGAGACCTGCGGCGAAAGCCGCACGGGGCGACGAAATAGGGGAAGGCGCGATCTTATAATTAAATGTCGCGTCTTACCAATAGGGCTACGGTTTTTAAGGGTGTTCAAGAAGGGCGCCAAGGCGCTTTTGAAGACAATTTCCAGACAGCAGCGAGCCATTTGTACACTGGCGCTGAGACCTTTTGCAACGTGCGGAGGCGGGCGCAGGCCAGGCTGCGTCGGTTTCAGAGGCGGTATGCCGGGTTTTGAAACATTTGCTCACGCTTGGCCATGGCCAGGCCTGATGCAGGTCGATTCACGGGACGAACGTTGGTGGCGCCTTTCTCGGTCGCGGCCCATAGTGAGATCAAAGCCCCTATAAAAGAGACTGGCCATGACCAAGACTCTCCACCACCGTGCCTGCCATCTGTGTGAAGCCATTTGTGGCCTGACCCTGGAAACCACCCATGCGGACGACGGCAGCCTGGCGATCACCTCGATCAAGGGCGATGCGCTGGATACGTTCAGCCGTGGGCATATCTGCCCCAAGGCCGTCGCGTTGCAGGATATCCAGAACGATCCCGACCGCTTGCACCAACCCATGTTGCGGGTCGGCAGCGAATGGCAGCCGATTGGTTGGGAAGACGCCTTTGCGCTTGTCGCCGAGCGCCTGTCAGGCATTCAGGCGCGGCACGGGCAGAATGCGGTGGCGGTGTACCAGGGCAACCCCAGCGTGCACAACTATGGGCTGATGACCCACAGCAACTACTTCCTCGGCCAGTTGAAGACGCGCAATCGGTTTTCCGCGACTTCGGTAGACCAGTTGCCCCATCACCTCACCAGCTATCTCATGTATGGCCATGGCCTGTTGTTGCCGATCCCGGACATCGATCACACCGATTTCATGCTGATCCTGGGAGGCAACCCGCTCGCATCCAACGGCAGCATCATGACCGTGCCCGACGTGGAGAAACGCCTCAAGGCGATCCAGGCGCGGGGCGGTAAAGTGGTGGTGGTCGACCCACGGCGCAGTGAAACGGCAGCAATGGCTGACCAGCATCTGTTCGTGCGCCCCGGTGGGGATGCGGCGTTGTTATTCGGGCTGCTCAACACCTTGTTCAGCGAGAACCTGACGCGTGACAGCCATCTACCGATTGAAGGCCTTGAGGAGGTGCGTCGTGCGATCGCCGGGTTTACCGCCGAGGCCATGAGCCGCCAATGTGCGGTGCCTGCCGAGCAGATCCGCCAGTTGGCACGGGACTTTGCTGCAGCCGACAAGGCCGTTTGCTACGGGCGCATGGGTGTGTCGACGCAGGCGTTTGGCACGCTCTGTCATTGGCTGGTGCAGTTGATCAACCTGGTGACCGGCAACCTGGACCGCGTTGGTGGCGCGCTATGTACCACGCCGGCGGTGGACCTGGTGGCGTCGACTGGTGGCGGGCATTTCAATCGCTGGCAGAGTCGGGTGTCCGGGCGTCCGGAGTACGGTGGGGAGTTGCCTGTGTCGGCGTTGGCTGAGGAAATGCTGACCGAGGGCGAAGGACAAATCCGTGCATTGGTGACGGTGGCGGGCAATCCGGTGTTGTCGACGCCCAACGGCCGGCAGTTGGAACAGGCCCTCGATGGGCTGGAGTTCATGGTCAGTATCGACCTCTATATCAACGAAACCACGCGCTATGCCGACCTGATCCTGCCGTCTACGTCGGCGCTGGAAAACGATCATTACGACACCACCTTCAATATGTTCGCGGTGCGTAATGTCACCCGCTTCAATCGGGCGATCTTGCCCAAGCCGGAAGGCGCGTTGCATGACTGGGAGATTTTCGTCGGTCTGGCCAAAGCCTTCGCAGCCCAGAACGGTGTCGCGCTCAAGCCGACGTTGCCTCCGGCGCACATGATTGATTTCGGTCTGCGTGCGGGTGTCTACGGTGATGCATCCAGCCACAAGTTGTCCGTGGCCATGCTGGCGGATCATCCCCACGGCGTCGACCTTGGGCCGCTGCAACCCAACCTTTCAGCGCGTTTGAAAACCGCTGATGGCAAGGTGCAGGCAGCGCCGCCGGTGATCCTCGTCGACCTGGCGCGCTTTGCCGCGCAACCGGTGCCTTTGGCCGACGAACTGCTGTTGATCGGCCGCCGCCATGTGCGCAGTAATAATTCCTGGATGCATAACTATCACCGGCTGGTGAAGGGTAAGCCGCGCCATCAATTGCTGATGCATCCGGATGATCTGGCCAGTCGGCAATTGAGCGATGGCCAGCGGGTCAGGGTCAGTTCGCGCATCGGCATGATCGAAGTGGAAGTCGTGGCCAGCCTGGACATGATGCCCGGTGTGGTCAGCCTGCCCCACGGTTGGGGCCACGGGCGTCCTGGGGTACAGATGACGATAGCCAGTGGGCAGCCAGGGGCGAGCGCCAACGATTTGACCGACGAACGGCAACTGGATGAGCTGTCGGGCAATGCGGCATTGAACGGCGTTCCCGTGCAGGTAGCAGCCGCCTGAGCACTGCGCTGGAATTTTGCGTTACAATGCGCCACCGTGCCGACCTGTGAGTCGCAAAGTTCCAGCCGAGGTGTTCCATGGATATCATCGAAACGATCAAAGAGCAGATTGCCAATAACACCATTCTGCTTTACATGAAGGGCGCGCCAAACGCTCCTCAGTGCGGTTTCTCCGCGAAGGCGTCCCAGGCCATCATGGCGTGCGGCGAGAAATTCGCTTACGTGGATATCCTGCAAAACCCTGAAATCCGCGCCAACCTGCCGAAATACGCCAACTGGCCGACTTTCCCACAGCTGTGGGTGGCCGGTGAGCTGGTCGGCGGTAGCGACATCATCGTTGAGATGGCGGCTGATGGTTCGCTGCAAACGCTGGTCAAAGAAGCAGCAGCCAACGCGGCGGCCAAGACCGACGCTTGATGCGCTTGCAATAAAAAGCCCCGCTTCTCGTGAGAGAGCGGGGCTTTTTTGTACCTGCTTGCTGGGGGCTTATTCTTCGCCCATCTGCGATTGCAGGTAGTTTTCCAGGCTGACTTTGTCGATCAGGCCCAGTTGGGTTTCAAGCCAGTCGATGTGTTCTTCCTGGTCTTCGAGGATGTCTTCCAGCAGTTCGCGGCTACCGAAGTCGCCCTTGGTTTCGCAATGAGCGATGGCGGCCTTGAGGTCGCTGTGGCTCTTGTGTTCGAACTTCAGGTCGCTGCTGATCATTTCCTGGGTGTGCTCGCCGATGTTCAGCTTGCCCAGGTCCTGCACGTTCGGCAGGCCTTCCAGGAACAGGATGCGCTTGATCAGCTTGTCCGCATCTTTCATGGCCTTGATGGATTCTTTGTATTCACGCTTGCCCAGCTTTTCCAGGCCCCAATCGTCATACATGCGCGCATGCAGAAAGTACTGATTGATCGCGACCAGTTCATTGGCAAGGATTTTATTGAGTTGCTGGATGACTGAGATGTCGCCTTTCATGACTGGGGTCCTGCCCTGTAATAGCTGTGTATAAGGCGGAGTTTGAGCGGCGAAATCCCTAGTGTCAAACCTAAGTTATTGAATAATAAATGAAAATTAATCGGAATAAGAATGTTTGTGTTCCGCGTCTTAGCGCTAACTTATTGAATTGCGGGCATAAAAAAACCGGACACTAAGTCCGGTTCTTTAAAACACGCCAATCAGGCGTGTGTAAATTCTGCTGAATAGGGGAGCGCGGCCTGGGCTGTCTGCAGCTGCGTCAGGGTTTCCCGAACCACTTGCTTGGCGAGGCAAGCACATTTACCGCACTGGCTGGCAACGCCGGTGGTTTCACGCACTTCCTTGTAGCTGCAGCAACCTTCATAGATTGCTTCGCGGATTTGTCCGTCGGTGACGCCAGTACAGAGGCACACATACATAAGGGAGAACCGTCGCGGGTTTAAGGCTTAAGTGCGATGGATCTTAATGTTAACGAGAATGATTGTCAAAGTAGATTCGTAGGGTATTTGCTGGCACCGCGCCCGCACTGACGAACGGTTTTTTCAGTGTATGATGGTCGGTCTTCACGAAGCGTGACCGCGTCACAGGGCTGTCGCTTGAATGCGGCAGACTCGGGGCCGGTCCTTTTACTTCAATCGTCACCCCTACATCAGGAGATACCCAATGAGCGTACTCGTCGGCAAACAAGCCCCGGATTTCGACGTCCCAGCCGTCCTCGGCAATGGCGAAATCGTAGACAGCTTCAAACTGTCTGAAGCCATCAAAGGCAAATACGGCCTGGTGTTCTTCTACCCGCTGGACTTCACTTTCGTCTGCCCTTCGGAGCTGATCGCTCTGGACCACCGCATGGACGATTTCAAGGCGCGCAACGTTGAAGTGGTAGCCGTTTCCATCGACTCCCATTTCACCCACAACGCCTGGCGCAACACTGCCATCAATGATGGCGGCATCGGCAAAGTCAAATACACCATGGCTGCCGACATGAAGCACGACATCGCCAAGGCCTACGACGTTGAGTCCGAAGGCGGCGTGGCGTTCCGCGGCGCGTTCCTGATCGACGACAAGGGCGTTGTCCGCTCCCAGATCATCAACGACCTGCCATTGGGTCGTAACATGGAAGAGCTGATCCGCCTGGTCGACGCCCTGCAATTCCACGAAGAGCACGGCGAAGTCTGCCCTGCCAACTGGAAAAAAGGCGACAAAGGCATGAACGCTTCGCCAGAAGGCGTTGCGGCTTACCTGACCGAGAACGCTGGCAAGCTGTAAGCCAGGTTTGAGGTACAAAAAAACCGGCCTGATAAGGCCGGTTTTTTTATGGGCGGGATAATCACCTCAATCGTTGAAGTCTTCCCAGCCGCCCATGTCTTTCCAGCGGTTGACGATGCCGCAGAACAGCTCGGCAGTCTTCTCGGTGTCGTAGCGAGCCGAGTGAGCCTCACGGCCGTCAAAATCGATACCCGCGGCCTGGCAGGCTTTCGCCAACACGGTCTGGCCATACGCCAGGCCGGCGAGGGTGGCCGTGTCGAAGCTGGAGAACGGGTGGAACGGATTGCGCTTCATGTCCAACCGCGCCACGGCGGCGTTCAGGAAGCCCAGGTCGAAGCTGCTGTTGTGGCCGACCAGGATCGCGCGTTTGCAGCCATTGGCCTTCAACGCCTTGCGCACACCACGGAAGATATCGGTCAATGCCGCTTCTTCACTGACCGCCATGCGCAGTGGGTGATCGAGCTTGATGCCGGTGAATTCCAAAGCGGCGGCTTCGATATTCGCGCCTTCAAACGGCTCGACGCGGAAGAAGTGAGTGTGTTCCGGGAACACAAAACCCTGCTCATCCATGCCAATCGTTGTTGCGGCGATTTCCAGCAACGCGTCGGTGGCGCAATTGAAACCACCGGTTTCTACGTCGATGACAACCGGCAGATAGCCGCGGAACCGCTCGGCCATCGGGTGACGGGAGCCGCCGCCACTGTGCTCGTGTTCGTCATCGTAATGGTCTTCACTCACTTGCTTTCCTCCAGCAGGCGCCAGCGCAGTGTTTCACCGGCGCGCAGCGGGATAACAGTCAGCTCGCCAAACGGCAGGCTGGCAGGGGCGGTCCAGTCTTCACGGACCAGGGTGATGCGGTCGGTATTCGCCGGCAGGCCGTAGAAACGCGGGCCGTTGAGGCTGGCGAAACCTTCGAGCTTGTCCAGGGCGTTACGTTGTTCGAACGCTTCGGCATACAACTCGATCGCTGCATAGGCGGTGTAGCAACCGGCACAGCCGCACGCCGCTTCTTTGGCATGCTGGGCGTGAGGCGCCGAGTCGGTGCCGAGGAAGAACTTCGGATTACCGCTGGTCGCCGCATCCAGCAAGGCCACCTGGTGGGTGTTGCGCTTGAGGATCGGCAGGCAATAGAAGTGCGGCCGAATCCCGCCCACCAGCATGTGGTTGCGGTTGTACAGCAAGTGATGCGCGGTGATCGTCGCGCCAACGTTGGCCGAGGCCTCGCTGACGAACTGCACGGCATCGGCGGTGGTGATGTGCTCGAACACCACCTTGAGGGTCGGGAACAGCTCGACCACACGGCGCATATGCTCGTCGATGAAGATCTTCTCGCGGTCGAACACGTCCACGTCACCACGGGTGACTTCGCCGTGGATCAGCAGTGGCATGCCGACTTCGGCCATGGCTTCGATGGCCGGCAGGATCTTGTCGATACTGGTCACGCCGGAGTCGGAGTTGGTGGTCGCGCCGGCCGGGTACAGCTTGGCAGCGTGCACGAAACCGCTGGCCTTGGCCTCACGAATCTCTGCGGGCTGGGTGCGGTCGGTGAGGTAGAGCACCATCAACGGTTCGAAGCGGCTGCCGGCCGGTCGTGCAGCGAGGATACGCTGGCGATAGGCATCGGCTTGCTCGGCATTACGCACCGGAGGTACCAGGTTAGGCATGATGATGGCGCGGCCAAACGTGCGCGCGACATCGGCCACGGTGTGGGGTAACGCAGCACCATCGCGAAGATGAATATGCCAGTCGTCGGGACGCAGCAGGGTCAGGCGGTCGGACATTGGGGATTCCAGGCGGGTCAATCTGGTGGGAATGCTACCGGAAAAGACTCTCTCAGGCACTCGCTATCAAGTTTTGCAGGATGCAACCGATAGCCTTGGGTATGCCTTATCGATGTATGACGCTTTGAAGTGTTGTAGAAACCAGTGGAGCCTCCCGTGCGCCAGCAATATCTAGCCCTGCTCAGTGTGTTCGCCAGCCTGCCTGCGATGGCCCTCACGTTCCAGACGCGTCTGGAGAATATTGAGTGGAAGGTGGAAGGCGACCAATTCGAGTGCCGCCTGACCCAGCCGATCACCGATTTCGGTTCGGGTGAGTTCGTGCGCCGGGCCGGCGAGCAGGCAACGTTTCGTCTGAAGGCCTACAACGGCTCGCTGGGCGCCGGTTCTGCCACCTTGCTGGCCGCCGCTGCACCGTGGCAGCCGGGGCGAGGGGATATCAACCTCGGCGCCGTGCGTGCCGGCAGTGGCGATGTGTTGTTCAACAGCTCCCAGGCCCAGGCCGGGCGTCTGTTCAATGGCTTGCTGGAAGGGCGTAGCCCGACCGTGAGGCACTATGGGCGCGAAGGCGGCTATTCGGAGATCCGCCTGCTGCCGGTCAAGTTCAATAAGGCCTACAACGATTACCAGCTGTGCACCGCCAAGCTGTTGCCGATGAATTACGACCAGGTCAAACAGACCGAAGTCGGCTTTCCCGGTGGCGGAATCGAGCTGGACGCGGCCGCCAAGAAGAAACTCGACGTGATTCTGGCATTCATGAAAGCCGACCCGACCGTCAACCATATCGAATTGAATGGCCATTCGGACAACAGCGGTAATCGTCTGACCAATCGAGACGTTTCGCGCCGTCGCGGCCTGGCGGTCATGGACTACTTCAAGGCCAACGGGATCCCGGAATCGCAGATCACCCTGCGTTTCCACGGTGAAAGCTACCCACTGGCGCCCAACACCAATGCGGCCAACCGGGCGCGCAACCGCCGCGTGAATATCCAGCTTGAACGCGTCGCAGCCCCCGAGAACCCGGCACCTCAGGCCACCAGCCCTAGCAACCCCGCGCACACGTCCTGAGGTGCGACCATCGGTCGCCCGTTCGACATAATCTGTCGCTTTATCTTCATTTGCTGTCGCGCCCCTGTAAATTCGCGGTTTTGGTCGGTAGAATCGACGCCTTTCCGTACAACCCCGTGGAGTGATGGCATGGCCGACGTAAACAAGGTCGTTCTCGCGTATTCCGGCGGCCTGGACACTTCGGTGATCCTCAAGTGGCTGCAGGATACTTATAACTGTGAAGTGGTGACCTTCACCGCTGACCTGGGTCAGGGCGAAGAGGTCGAACCTGCACGTGCCAAGGCGCAAGCCATGGGCGTGAAAGAGATCTACATTGACGACCTGCGCGAAGAGTTCGTCCGCGATTTCGTTTTCCCGATGTTTCGCGCCAACACCGTCTACGAAGGCGAGTACCTGCTGGGTACCTCCATCGCACGTCCGCTGATCGCCAAGCGCCTGATCGAAATCGCCAACGAAACCGGCGCCGACGCCATTTCCCATGGCGCCACCGGCAAAGGCAACGACCAAGTGCGTTTCGAGCTGGGCGCCTACGCCCTCAAGCCAGGCGTGAAAGTGATTGCCCCTTGGCGTGAATGGGACTTGCTGTCCCGTGAAAAGCTGATGGATTACGCTGAAAAGCACGCAATCCCGATTGAGCGCCACGGCAAGAAAAAGTCCCCGTACTCGATGGACGCCAACTTGCTGCACATCTCCTATGAAGGCGGCGTGCTGGAAGACACCTGGACCGAGCACGAAGAAGACATGTGGAAGTGGACCGTCTCCCCGGAGAACGCGCCCGACAAGCCGCAATACCTGGAACTGACCTACCGCAACGGCGACATCGTCGCGCTGGACGGCGTCGAGATGACCCCGGCCACCGTGCTGGCGACCCTGAACCGTATCGGTGGCGAACACGGTATCGGCCGTCTCGACATCGTCGAGAACCGTTACGTGGGCATGAAGTCCCGTGGCTGCTACGAAACCCCTGGTGGCACCATCATGCTGCGCGCCCACCGCGCGATCGAATCGATCACCCTGGACCGCGAAGTGGCTCACCTCAAAGACGAGCTGATGCCCAAGTACGCCAGCCTGATCTACACCGGCTACTGGTGGAGCCCTGAGCGTCTGATGCTGCAGCAGATGATCGACGCTTCCCAGGTTCACGTTAATGGCGTTGTGCGCCTGAAGCTGTACAAGGGCAACGTGATCGTGACCGGTCGCAAGTCCGATGAGTCGCTGTTCGACGCCAACATCGCCACCTTCGAAGAAGACGGCGGTGCGTACAACCAGGCAGACGCGGCAGGCTTTATCAAGTTGAACGCATTGCGCATGCGCATTGCTGCCAACAAAGGTCGCTCGCTGTTCTAAGTCTCAGCCTGTTGTGAAGAATGGCCCCTTGTTCAAGGGGCCATTTTTTTTGTCCTGTGATTGTGTAGAGATGTTAGATGTTTATAACGATTAAACGACTGTGGATGTTTTTCCTCAAAATCTTTATCAGAAATGGGGTTTGAATGAATTGTTGTTGAAAGTTTGTAGGGGGAATGAATTTTTTACATCTATGTAGGAACTGGTCTTACAGATAATTCACTCATACAAGTGCGGAGAAGATACGAAGCGCCGAATAGTCTGTAGGAATTAAGGATGTAAGTGAATATGTTAAATGGAACTAAAGCAGACGGAACGTTCTGGCCGTTTTCCCCTGCAGCAGGTGAGAGGCAAGGGGCATTTCCTGAGAGTCATGTGCGGCACGTTTACCCAAACCCCTATAAGCCACGGATATTTCACTCAAAGTATGTAAGTCCCAGGAAAGGTCTGAAAGGATCCACAAAACCAGATCCCTCCGAGAGGGCGTTTTTTTGTAGGGCAATTCCTTTATCGCTGTGGGGTGGGTCTCTGCTTGCTGTTGCTTGGGGGGTAATGCTATGCCAACTAGGAAACGACTAGGCTATTGTGCTTGCTCTAAATAATTCGAACAGCGAAATTGGACTTTCTTATGAATAAAGTGCTGATCGTGGATGATCATCCCGTCATTCGTCTTGCTGTGCGTATGCTAATGGAACGTCATGGTTATGAGGTCGTTGCCGAGACTGATAACGGTGTCGATGCGTTGCAACTTGCACGGGAGCATATGCCGGACATTGTGATACTGGATATCGGGATTCCCAAACTTGATGGCCTGGAAGTTATTTGCCGGCTGTCTTCTACCAAGCAACCTGCGCCCTTCAAGGTGCTGGTGCTGACGTCCCAGGCCCCGGGTCATTTTTCCATGCGTTGCATGCAAGCGGGGGCTGCCGGCTACGTGTGCAAGCAACAGGACCTCACCGAGTTGCTCAGTGCTATCAAGGCGGTCTTGTCCGGCTACAGCTACTTCCCCAACCAGGCGCTCAACTCGGTACGCTCCACCATGGGCAATGCCAGTGAAGCCGATATGGTCGAGCGCCTGTCCGGGCGGGAAATGATGGTATTGCAGCAGTTGGCGCGGGGCAGGACCAACAAGGAGATTGCCGACGGCATGTTTCTCAGCAACAAGACCGTCAGCACCTACAAGACGCGTTTGCTGCTCAAGCTCAATGCGCGTTCGCTGGTGGACCTGATCGAACTGGCCCCAGCGCAACGGCTTGGTATAGAGGAGGGTAAAGCACAGCGTATTGCCCGGGTCACCGGCAGAAAAAAGCCTCCCTGAAGGAGGCTTCCGGCTGTCGCTCGCTCGATCAGAGATCGAAGTCGTAATCGGCCAGCTGTTTTTGCAAGCGTCGTTCTTCCAGTAGATTGTCGATAGTGCGGCGTTTGCTCAAATTGGTCTTGGCGACCTCTGCCACAGGTGTCTCCGCCCCCTCGTCGTCCGACTCAACGAGGTCGTCTTCCACTTCCAGTTGCTCTTTGCCAGTGCTCATAAGGTTCACTCCGGGCTAAGACTGCCGTTGGCGCTCCTTATAACGATAATCCATGATCGGGTAAAAAAGATTTTTTCAATCGACTGATCGAGAAAACCAATGATCCCTTAATCGTCGGACGTCTTGTCCTTGTATTCGCACAGGTCTTCGATGCGACAGCTGCCGCAGCGCGGCTTGCGGGCCTGGCAAACGTAGCGGCCATGAAGGATGAGCCAATGGTGCGAATCCAGCAAATACGGCTTGGGTACGAACTTCATCAGTTGCTTTTCCACCTCCACCACGTTTTTTCCACGGGCGATGCCGGTTCGGTTGCTGACCCGGAAGATGTGGGTGTCCACGGCCATGGTCAGTTGCCGGAACGCGGTGTTGAGTACCACGTTGGCGGTTTTGCGGCCAACGCCTGGCAAGGCCTCCAGGGCTTCGCGGGTCTGCGGCACTTCACTGCCGTGCAGTTCCACCAGCAGGCGGCAGGTTTCGATGACGTTCTTGGCCTTGCTGTTGTACAGGCCGATGGTCTTGATGTATTCCGACAACCCCTCCACACCCAGGCCATAGATCGCCTCTGGCGTATTCGCCACAGGGTACAGCTTGGCCGTGGCCTTGTTCACGCCGACGTCCGTGGATTGGGCCGACAGGATCACCGCAATCAGCAACTCGAACGGCGTGGTGTAGGCCAGTTCGGTCTTGGGTTCTGGATTGTCTTCGTGGAGCCTGCGGAAAATTTCCAGGCGTTTTGCGGCGTTCATGGGGTGGGTTTTTCCTGGCAGTCGATCGGCGGAATTGTAGCAATACAGGCTTTGCGGGTCAGGCGTTGCCGTGGGCATCCACTTGGCGTTGCGCCTCGTCGAGGTCATGCTGCGCTTCGGCCAGTTGCTGCGGGCTGGCGTTCAAGTCCTGGGCTTTCTTCAACGCTGCGCGGCGCATCGCTAGCTGGATTTTCGCGCGTTTCAGGTCGGCAGTATTACCGGTTGCTGCCATTGTCTTCGGCGCGGTGCCCAGCTCTAGCGTCGTCAGCGCTTGTTCTGCCGCTTCGAACTGCTGCTGCAAGACGATCAACTGCGATTGTTGTTCAAAGGTTGGCGGGTGACCGAAGGCCTTCAAGGACTTATGCAGTTGGGCGCGGCTCATGGCGACTGTGATTTTGGCTTTCTTGATCGCGCCATCCTGTGCTGCATCGGCTTGCACGGGTAAAACCGGCACTGAGCGTTTGGCCCGCGCCTGGCGTTCGGCGACTTTTTGCGCTTCCTCTCGTTGCAGCCGCGCGTTGCGTTGCTCATACCGCCGCCTTGCCCGGTCGCGCTTGAGGTGGCGTTCATGGCGTTGCTGATCATTTGTCGCCAGGCCACCGACGATTGGCAAGACCGTGGCTGTCGGGCGCATTTCAATGCAGTCAACGGGGCAGGGCGCGACGCAGAGGTCGCAACCGGTGCACTCATCGACGATGACCGTGTGCATCAGCTTGGCGGCGCCAACAATGGCGTCTACCGGGCAGGCCTGGATGCACTTGGTGCAACCGATGCACTCGGCTTCACGTATATAGGCGATCTGGGCCGGGGCATCCCCTCGGCTGGTATCCAGTTCCAACACCGGCACGCGCAGTAGTTGCGCAAGGCCGGCAATGGTTTCGTTGCCGCCAGGCGGGCACTTGTTGATCGCTTCGCCTTGAGCAATACCCTCGGCGTAAGGCTTGCAACCAGGGTGCCCGCATTTGCCGCATTGGGTCTGCGGCAGCAGCGCGTCGATACGTTGAATGAGGTTCATGGGGTGATCATGGGTAGGCCGGTTATGCAAACTTGGTTGGAGTGGTTGTGCTTTCTTGTGGTGAGCAGGCTTGTCAGTGGAGAGCGGGCTTTTGTGGTGAGCGGGCTTGCCCCGCGCTGGGCTGCGAAGCAGCCCCATCATTGCCACCGCGGTCTTTACAGATAGAACCGGGTGGCTGGTTTTAGGGCCGCTTCGCGCCCCAGCGCGGGGCAAGCCCGCTCACCACAGACAAGCCCGCTCACTACAACCACACCCCCAGACCGTGCAGGCTTACTTGATACGTTGGCCCGGCTTGGCGCCGCTGTCAGGGCTGAGCAGGTAGATCTCTTCCCCACCAGGGCCGGCCGCCATCACCATGCCTTCGGAAACGCCGAACTTCATTTTCCGAGGCTTGAGGTTGGCGATCATCATGGTCAGGCGACCATCAAGCTTGGACGGGTCCGGATAAGCGCTCTTGATCCCGGAGAACACGTTGCGTTGCTCGCCACCGAGGTCCAGGGTCAGACGCAGCAGCTTGTCGGCACCCTCCACGGCTTCGGCCTTGACGATCAGCGCGACACGCAGGTCCACGGCAGCAAAAGCATCAAAGTCGATTTCCGCAGAGATCGGGTCCTTGGCCAACTCACCATTGCCAGCAGGTGCGGTCGAACCGGTATCGGTCTGGCTGGCAACCAAGTCTTCTTTCGAAGCGTCGGTCATGGCCTGAACTTTCACCGGGTCGATACGGGTCATCAGCGGCTTGAACTCGTTCAACTGATGGTTGCTGAGCAGCGTGGTGTGATCGTTCCAGGTCAGCGGCGCCACGTTGAGGAACGCCTCGGCGTCGGCGGCCAGCAACGGCAGCACCGGCTTGAGGAAGATCACCAGTTGGCGGAACAGGTTGACGCCCGTGGCGCAGATCGCCTGGACTTCCGCCTGCTTGCCTTCCTGCTTGTTCAGCGACCACGGTGCCTTGTCGGCGATCCAGGCGTTGGCACGGTCGGCCAGGCCCATGATTTCGCGCATGGCGCGGGCAAAGTCGCGCGCTTCATAAGCATCGGCAATGCTTGGCGCGGCGGCCAGGAACGCGTCAGTCAGTTCCGACGCAGCGTTCTCGGCCACCAGCAGGCCCGCGTTGCCCTTGTGGATAAACCCGGCACAACGGCTGGCAATGTTGACGACCTTGCCGACCAGGTCCGAGTTGACCTTCTGTACAAAGTCTTCCAGGTTCAGGTCCAGGTCATCGACACCCCGGCCCAGCTTGGAGGCGTAGTAGTAGCGCAGGTATTCCGGCGACAAGTGGTCCAGGTAGGTGCGCGCCTTGATGAAGGTGCCACGGGACTTGGACATCTTCTGGCCATTGACCGTTAGGTAGCCGTGCACGGCAATCGCGGTCGGCTTGCGGTAGCCCGACCCCTCAAGCATGGCCGGCCAGAACAGCGCGTGGAAGTTGACGATGTCCTTGCCGATGAAGTGGTATAGCTCGGCGGTGGAATCCTTGTTCCAGAACGCGTCGAAGTCCAGCTCCGGCGTGCGGTCGCACAGGTTCTTGAAGCTGGCCATGTAGCCGATCGGCGCATCCAGCCACACGTAGAAATACTTGCCCGGCTCGCCTGGGATCTCGAACCCGAAGTACGGCGCATCGCGGGAGATGTCCCACTGCTGCAGGCCGCTGTCGAGCCATTCGGAGAGCTTGTTGGCCACGGCGTCCTGCAGGGTGCCGCTGCGGGTCCAGGTTTGCAGCATCTGCTGGAAATCCGGGAGCTTGAAGAAGAAATGCTGGGAATCCTTGAGCACCGGGGTAGCGCCAGAGATTGCCGACTTAGGGTTCTTCAGCTCGGTGGGCGCGTAGGTCGCACCGCATTTCTCGCAGTTGTCGCCGTATTGGTCTTCGGTGCCGCATTTCGGGCAGGTGCCCTTGATGAAGCGGTCGGCCAGGAACATTTTCTTTTCCGGGTCGAAATACTGGGTCACCGAACGCTGGTCGATATGCCCGGCTTCTTTCAAGCGCAGGTAGATCTGGCTCGACAGCTCGCGGTTTTCTTCGGAGTGGGTCGAGTGGAAGTTATCGAAGTCCACCAGGAACTCGGCAAAGTCGGCGCTATGTTCAGCCTGTACATTGGCGATCAGTTGTTCCGGGGTGATCCCTTCCTTTTCGGCGCGCAACATGATGGCCGAACCGTGGGCGTCGTCTGCGCAGACATAAATGCATTGATTGCCGCGATGCTTCTGGAAGCGCACCCACATATCGGTCTGGATGTACTCAAGCATATGGCCAAGATGGATGGAACCATTGGCATAGGGCAGGGCGCTGGTGACGAGGATCTTGCGTGGCTCGGACATGGGGCTCGGCTACTTGATGAAACGGAGGTCGGCCACTATAAAGCGCCGGGAAATATATTTCACCCCGTGGCGCTGTTTCAGAATCTTCCGAACCCGCGAAAGCATGCCGTAACGCCGCTGGAACGGTTAGGATAGCCGCCTGTTTCAGTCAGTCTTTTTCGGGAGTAGCCCATGAGCGCCGTCAATCGCGCAGCGGTGGAAGCCGTGCTTCGCCAGTACACCGACCCTTATTTGAACCAGGACCCGGTCAGTGCCGGCTGTGTGCGTGCCATCGACGTCCAGGGCGACCAGGTGTCGGTTCAATTGGAACTGGGTTACGCCGCCGGCCTGTTCAAGAGCGGTTTGGCGCAGATGCTGCAGATGGCCATTGAAGGCCTCAACGGCGTGCGTTCGGCCAAGGTCGACATCCAGTGTGTGATCGCCGCGCACAAGGCCCAGGCGCAGATCCCGGGCCTGGCCAACGTCAAGAACGTGGTGGCCGTGGCCTCGGGCAAGGGCGGCGTGGGCAAATCCACCACGGCGGCCAACCTGGCCCTGGCCCTGGCGCGCGAAGGTGCGCGCGTGGGCATCCTCGACGCGGATATCTATGGACCGAGCCAAGGCGTGATGTTCGGCATCGCCGAGGGCACACGGCCGAAGGTCAAGGACCAGAAGTGGTTCGTGCCAATTGAGTCCTTGGGCGTGGAAGTGATGTCCATGGCCTTCCTGACCGATGACAACACGCCGATGGTCTGGCGCGGGCCAATGGTCTCCGGCGCCTTGCTGCAACTGGTCACCCAGACCGCCTGGGGCGACTTGGACTACCTGGTGATCGACATGCCACCAGGCACCGGTGATATCCAACTGACCCTGGCACAGAAAGTCCCGGTGGCCGGTTCTGTGATCGTCACCACGCCCCAGGACCTGGCGCTGCTCGACGCGAGAAAAGGCGTGGAGATGTTCCGCAAGGTCAATATCCCGGTATTGGGCGTGGTGGAGAACATGGCAGTGCACATCTGCTCCAACTGCGGCCACGCCGAGCACCTGTTCGGCGAAGGCGGTGGCGAGAAGCTGGCCACCCAATATGGGGTGGAACTGCTGGCCTCATTGCCACTGTCGATGGTCATTCGTGAACAGGCTGACGGCGGCAAGCCGACGGTCGCGGCGGACCCTGATGGCCAGATCGCCATGGTTTACCAGGAACTGGCTCGCCATATGGGCGCGCGTATTGTGCTGCAGGAAGCCGCTGCGCCAGCGATGCCGACCATCACCGTCAGCGACGACTGAGGGCTTTGAAGGGAAAAAGCCTCGACAGTGTCGGGGCTTTTTCATGTCTGGGCAGTGGTCAAGGCGGGTTTATTTCTCATTTACGCAATTGGTCGTGTAAGCATTCGCTTACTTTTTCGTAAGCGTTTGGGTTTTTTACCCGCCAAGTCCGTCCCGGTTAGGTGAAAGAGTTTTCTATCTTGTTGAAAAATAACAATTAATTATTGTCTGTTGAGCGTCGAAGCCTGTCAGCCACAGAAATGGATCCCGTTGAACTTCCCTTGGAACTCTCTAACATCAGCCCTGTGTCCACGGATTGACACAGCCATCAAGGAACGATGGTTAAGGGAATATCGCAGGATGCGATTCATCAGGATGATGAAAAGGAATACAGGGACTAGGGAAAAAATGTGGGCGGGTCATACCGCCCCTTTTTTTTGCCTGTAGGAAAGTGATACCCACCTTCCAGAAACGCAAAAAGGCCCGCAAGGGGCCTTTTTTGGACGCGACGCTATCAGCGTTCGAGGTCAGCAATTTTACCCGTCTTGCCATCCCATTCCGCAGCATCCGGCATCGGGTCTTTGCGCTCAGTGATATTCGGCCAGATTTCAGCCAGCTCGACGTTCAGCTGAATGAACTGCTCCATACCTGCCGGGACTTCATCCTCGGAGAAAATAGCGACGGCCGGGCATTCAGGTTCACACAGGGCGCAATCAATGCACTCGTCCGGGTGGATGACCAGGAAGTTCGGGCCTTCGTAGAAGCAGTCCACCGGACATACTTCCACGCAGTCGGTGTACTTGCACTTGATGCAGTTGTCGGTGACGACGAAGGTCATTTCTAATTTTCTCCTCAGGCGGCGGCAGCGAAACCCTTTGTGGCAGGGCTCGCGAGGTTCGGGAGCGATAGTCTGCAGGCCAGGCTAATAGCCTGCAGCATCCCAAACCGCGCGAGAGTCTACCAGCTTGCAAGCGTCAGCGTTATATCCGAGTCTTCAGTGCATATAACATTTCGAGCGCTTTTCGCGGCGTCAAGTCATCCAGGTCAAGCTTTGCCAACTCATCCAGCACCGGGTGGGGCAGGCTGGCGAACATATCACTCTGATGCGGTGCGGCCGGTTTGCTGGAGGCTTTGGCTGGGCTGGCGACCACGGTTTCATGGGGCAGGGCCGTGGTTTCAAGGCGGCTGAGGTGTTCGCGGGCGCGGGTGATCACGTCATTCGGCACACCGGCCAGTTGGGCCACGGCCAGACCGTAACTCTGGCTGGCCGGCCCCGGCAGCACGTGGTGCAGGAACACAATGCGCTCGTTGTGCTCAGTGGCGTTCAGATGCACGTTGGCCACCAGCGGTTCACTTTCCGGTAGCACGGTAAGTTCGAAATAGTGGGTGGCAAACAACGTATAGGCACGCAGATGCGCCAGGCGCTCGGCCGCCGCCCAGGCCAGGGACAGCCCGTCGAAAGTGCTGGTGCCGCGACCCACTTCGTCCATCAGCACCAGGCTGCGTTCAGTGGCGTTGTGCAAGATGTTGGCGGTCTCGCTCATTTCTACCATAAAGGTCGAACGGCCACCGGCCAGGTCGTCGCTGGAGCCGATCCGGGTGAAAATGCGATCCACCAGGGACAGCTCGCAACTGGCCGCCGGCACAAAGCTGCCGATGTGCGCCAACAGCACAATCAAAGCGGTCTGACGCATGTAGGTGGATTTACCGCCCATGTTCGGACCGGTGATCACCAGCATGCGGGTATCGTCGTCCAGCGACAGGTCATTGGCGACGAACGGCGTGGTCAATACCTGCTCTACAACCGGGTGGCGACCTTGCACGATGCGCATGCACGGCTCGCTGACAAAACGCGGGCAGTTCAGGTCAAGGTTCAGCGCGCGCTCGGCCAGGTTGCTCAGCACATCCAGCTCAGCCAAGGCGGCGGCGGTGTCCTGCAGCGGTGCCAACTGGCTGATCAGGTCTTCCAGCAGGTTTTCATAGAGCATCTTTTCCCGAGCCAGGGCACGGCTCTTGGCCGACAGTGCCTTGTCTTCGAATTCTTTCAGCTCTGGGGTGATAAACCGTTCGGCGCCTTTCAGTGTCTGGCGACGTTGGTAGTCGATGGGGGCCGACTCGGCCTGCTTGCTCGGCAACTCAATGAAGTAGCCGTGCACACGGTTGTAGCCGACTTTCAGGTTGGCCAGGCCGGTACGGGCTTTTTCGCGGGCTTCCAAGTCAATCAGGAACTGCCCGGCGTCTTCGCTCAGAGCTTGAAGTTCGTCCAACTCGCTGTCGTAACCGGTCTTCAGAACGCCGCCGTCACGGATGATTGCGGGCGGGTTGTCGATGATGGCTTTTTCCAGCAACGCCGCCAGTTCCGGGTAAGTACCGGCGGTGACTGCGAGCTGTTGCAGGTGCGGTGTGTCCAGTTCGGTCATCGCCGCTTGCAATTGTGGCAAGGCACCGAGGGCGTCACGCAGGCGCGCCAAGTCACGCGGACGCGCATTACGCAGGCCGATCCGCGCCAGGATGCGCTCGATATCACCGATTTCCTTGAGCTGTGGCTGCAGCTTTTCAAAGCGATAGCCGTCCAGCAGGCAAGTAATAGAAGTCTGACGCGCCTGCAGCACGCTCAAGTCGCGCAACGGGCGGTTCAGCCAACGGGTCAGCAAACGGCTGCCCATGGCGGTCTGGCAACGGTCGACCACCGATTGCAGGGTATTATCACGTCCACCGGCCAGGTTGGTGTCCAACTCCAGGTTGCGACGGCTCGCGCCATCGAGTACTACGGTGTCGTCCAGACGCTCATGGCGCAGGCTGCGCAAATGCGGCAAGGCGGTGCGCTGGGTTTCCTTGGCATAGCCCAGCAAGCAACCGGCGGCACCGATGGCCAGGGTCAGGGTCTCGCAACCGAAGCCTTTAAGGTCCTGCACTGAAAACTGTTGGCACAGACTTTTCAGCGCCGAGTCACGCTCAAAATCCCACGGCGCACGACGCTTGGCCCCACGGCGTTTTTCCGCCGGCAAATCCTTCGGCCAATCGTCCGGGATCAACAGCTCAACCGGGTTGATACGCTCCAGCTCGGCCAGCAGGTTCTCCCAGCCTTTGATCTCCAGCACGCTGAAGTTGCCGCTGGTGATATCCAGCACCGACAGGCCAAACAGACGCTCATCGCCCAACACTGCCGCGATCAGGTTATCGCGACGCTCATCCAGCAGCGCCTCATCACTCACCGTCCCCGGCGTAATAATGCGCACCACCTGACGTTCCACCGGCCCTTTGCTGGTGGCCGGGTCGCCGATCTGCTCACAGATCACCACCGACTCGCCCAGCTTCACCAGCTTGACCAGGTAACCTTCCAACGAGTGGTAAGGAATCCCACACATCGGAATCGACTGCCCCGCCGACTGCCCACGCGCCGTCAGGGTAATGTCCAGCAGCTTGGCGGCCTTCTTCGCGTCTTCATAGAAGATCTCGTAGAAGTCGCCCATGCGGTAGAACATCAACTGATCAGGGTGCTGGTTCTTGAGGCGCCAGTACTGCTGCATCATTGGGGTGTGGGAGGACAGGTCTGAAGTGGTTTTACTCATTGGGTCGTAGGCAAATTCGTTGAAAGGAGTGGGGCAAAGGTGGGGCATTCCGCCCTGCGATTTTGCGATGGGCGCAAGGTTAACACGCGAGGTCTGCCGTTCGCAGTCCACATCACCCCACTTGAAATAGCCCAGGAAATGCATCGAGTTTGCATAAATAATGCAAATTAGCATTTGCCAACCCCAAAATCTCCCGTCACTATCCCCGTTATGCAAAAACGCAACGTTTCTATCGTCTTACGCGAACTGCTGGACCGCGACCGGATCTCCCCCACGGAGCTTCACCGGCGTACCGGCGTGCCTCAATCCACGCTGTCTCGGATCCTCAGCGGCAAGATCGTTGATCCGTCGGACAAGCACATTTCCCGCATCGCCGAGTACTTCCGTGTGAGCACCGATCAACTGCGCGGGCGCGCAGCGGTGGGCGTTTCGCGGGAGGACGGGCGCGACCCGATGCATTCGGAACTCAAGGACATAAGCCTGTGGGACGATGACACGCCCGTCAATGACGACGAGGTGTCGATCCCCTTTCTGCGCGAGGTTGAATTGGCTGCTGGATCAGGAAGATTCGTCATCGAGGAAAGCGAGAAGGCCAGTCTGCGGTTCGGCAAGCGCAGCCTGCGACATAACGGTGTGCAGTTCGACCAGGCCAAGTGCGTGACGGTACGCGGCAACAGCATGTTGCCGGTGCTGCGCGATGGCGCGACAGTCGGGGTGAATGCGGGCAAGAGTGGCATTGGCGACATCGTCGATGGTGACTTGTATGCCATCAACCACAACGGCCAATTGCGGGTGAAACAGCTCTACCGCCTGCCTTCCGGGATTCGCCTACGCAGTTTCAATCGCGATGAACACCCGGATGAAGACTACAGCTTCCAGGATATCCAGGATGAGCAGATCAGCATCTTGGGTCATGTGTTCTGGTGGGGTATGTACGCTCGTTAACCTCCTTCTGTAAGACAAAGCCCGCCAACGAGCGGGTTTTTTTCGCCTGTGAAAAATCACCAAACCCGCTGCCCATAAGGTTGAGAATGCATTCATGCATTTGCTATCTGAAAATAAATGCATTTGTGCATTGACTGTATATGCATACATGCATATTCTCCATCTCAAGCCAGCCAACCAGGCCTGGTGGAGGCGGCAAGGATGCTGCCAGTCAATACAAGGAAGTCACGCAGCACCGGCAAGGACGCCATCCGAGCGATGGCAAGGACGCCAGCAACACCGGCAAGGATGCCGACGCTCTTTAGTTTCACCGCTTAACAAACAGGCAGCGATGAACCGGCCTTAACGGTTCAGAGGGTTGGCAACTGACCCGGGTGTGCAGCGTAAAGCACCAGAAGCAGTTATCCGGCAGACAGGGATCGTGGTCGGAAAAACATCGAGGAAAGATCCGTACCGCGCCAGTAGCGCCGAAAGATCGACTGAGGACCGTATTACTGAAAAGCCCGGGCAACCGGGCTTTTTGGAATGCCTACCTACCCATGGATTTACCCAAGAGCCGGCCCCGTGCCGGTAGTGCTCAGCCAGGAGGCGTGACATGACAAACGAGCAGCAAGCGTTAGCGGAAATGCCTATCTGGCTGGTGATCGTACTGGCGCTGATTGGCGGTGTATCCGGCGAAATGTGGCGCGCCGACAAGGAGGGCGCCCGTGGTTGGTCACTGATCCGGCGCCTGGCGCTGCGGTCCGGGGCATGCATGGTCTGCGGAGTCTCGGCATTGATGCTGTGCTACGCCGCCGGCATGTCGATCTGGACCGCTGGCGCCATTGGCTGCCTGACGGCCATGGCCGGTGCGGACGTGGCCATCGGCCTTTATGAACGCTGGGCGGCCAAGCGCATCGGGGTCAACGAGACCCCAACCTCTCGCCCGGATCAGCAGTAACCGCTGCAAGGATGCAAGCAGATGACACTTCTCGAAAAACCTTCCCAACTGCCTGTGGCGATTGGCGACGCGCTGAAGCGCGCGTTCCCACAACTACGGGTCGTGATCAGCGTGGAGCGCAATGGCCCGGGCGTTCGCTCCCTTGCCGGGCGCAAGGCGCATGCCTTGTCGGTTTCACTCAGGGCTACGGTCGTCAGTGGCTCGGCGCCCTTTGACGCCTGCGACCTGGCCAGCCGACTGATGGATTTGGCCCTGGATAACCGCTGGGGCCTGCCGCCCGATCAATGTGACCTGCCCACCGCGATTGTCGCGGCACCTTCCGTGCTCACCAGCGCGGAAACGGACTATGACACTTGGATTGTATCCTTCACCCAGAACTTTTACCTCGGACTGTCTCTGCTCAAAGATCCCGCAGGCATGCCGCCGTCTACGGACCTGTATGTAGGTGGGTGTGAGAGGGCGGCGAATGTAACGCCGCTTCCTAATCAATCACACGGAAAAGGTGGTTCAGTAAAAGGAATTTGCAGATGTTGAAAGAATTCAGATGCGGTAACTGCAACCGACTTCTCGCCCGCACGGGTGGGTTTTCAGAGCTCCAGATCAAATGTTCCCGATGTGGGACGCTGAATCATGTGAAGGCCGCGAGCCTTGAGCAATCGCCCATGAGCGCCATACGCCCAATCCAGAGGCCTGAACTTAAATCAGCTCAGTAACGGAGTTTAAAATGGAAAACGCAAACTCGGCGTCTCAAACCTTGCAAGATCTTTGGACTCAAGTACAACCGGTGGATAACACCGGCATGCTTAGGCGCGTGGTTTTTGCGCAAGGCAAGTTTTATGCGGTTGGTGGTAACGGTCTTAACACAACCACTCAGGTCGTCAGCGGAGGCGTAACTGGTACAGCGTGGACCAAGCTTAAGGGCGCCGTCACCTCTGATAGCGGAAAGGTCCTCAACGAGCTGTACTGGAACGGTATTGGGGTATCGCTTCAAGCCCTTTCTCAATCCGGCAATCTGATCTTCGGCGACGCAGCACGCCCTGAAAGGGTTTGGACAGACCTTACGGCAACTGTTCGCGCGTCCGGAGACTTGCAAGGCATTGTGTTTTATCAACCAATTTCCGGTAACAGCTACACCTGGATACTGGTTGGGTCTAACGGTAAAGTCTTTTCCCGTTATAGCGATTGGTCAGGCCTGGTGGAGCGCACTACGACCTTCACTTCTAGCGAGACTGTGTACTGCGTCAACGTCATTGGCAGTTTTGTGTTGGTTGCGGGATCGAATGGGAAGCTGCTTAGCGCAGTGAAGATGGCGACGGAAAATCCGCAAACATTCACGCCCAGAACCAGCACCTTTGGCACTAGCACTATCCTTTCCATGAAGCTTTGCAACGGGAAAATGTTTATCGTTGGTGCGGATGGCAAGATGGCATATTCATCCGATGGGCTTAGCTGGACTGCTGTTGAAGATACCAGTTTCGGTGGAACCATCATCCGCGACATTGCTTACGGTAATGGCAAGTATGTAGCTGTCGGCGACGGCGGCAAGACAGCCGTTTCCGAGGATGGGATCGGTTGGGTTCAGCAAGCCAACACTTTCGCAGGAACCGATATCCGGAGCGTCGCCTACGGCAACGGCAATTTTACAGCTGTTGGTGCAGGCGGCAAGATTGCTTACTGGACTCCATGATCTTCTACCTCCCTGCGTAATAGAGCCCAGCCGTCGCGCTGGGCTTTTTCATTTCTGATTCAGGCTCGCCACAGCCAGGGTGGCCCTTCGGGGGATGCCTGGACGCTGATAAGCCGGTAGTGCAGCGCTACGGAAAAAAACCGGCAGCCCGTGCGCTCTGTTCACACCTGACTTCCAGAGTGGCGCGAGACTGAATTGGCGAGATCGATGCATTGGGGCGTCGACGCTGGGCTGGTCTTTGGCTGACTGCGGGAAAGACCGCGCACCTATTCAGGGCCTCGACATGATCGGGGCCTTTTCGTTTTCGGCTCCACCACACCCATTGCTCCGAGCTGGGAGTGCTGCTGGGGCCGTTCCAATTCAAGTCATGCCCCACGGAGTCGAGCGCATGGAGTATTTACAGCGCCTGCTCGACAAGATCGACAGGTTCGAATTGTTGATTGCGGGCCTCGTTGGGGCGGTGATCGCCAGTTGGTGGCACAAGGACGACCTGGCGAATTGGCGTACCTGGGTGATCTTCTTAATCACTGGGGGCGCGAGTTCGTTGCACCTGGCTGGAATGGTCAGTGCCTATCGCAGTTCTAACACGGACGTTGGTTTGTCTACCTAGGGGGCTTTCAAGGTGACTGTGGTGGTGATAACGCAGCCTCAATTGATTCAAATCATTCCAGGCGCTAGCCGTATGGCGGGAGTTTTTTCAACCGCGTTGAATGCGTCTTTTGTTCGGTACGAAATCAACAGCGTGCTGCGCGCCGCCGCTTTTCTCGCGCAGATCGGCCACGAATCCGGCGAACTGCACTACGTGCGCGAACTCGGCAGCGATACTTATTTGAGCAAGTACGACACCGGTACGTTGGCCGCGCGCCTGGGCAATACGCCTGAAGCGGACGGCGACGGCCAAAAGTACCGGGGCAGGGGGCTGATCCAGATCACCGGTCGCCGCAACTACCTGGCATGCAGCCAAGCGCTGTTCGGCGATGATCGCTTGCTGCAACAACCCGAATTACTGGAGCAACCACAATGGGCCTGTGAATCCGCCGCCTGGTTCTGGCAAAGCAATGGCTTGAATGAACTCGCCGACAAGGACCAGTTCACCACCATCACGCGGCGTATCAACGGCGGGCTCAATGGCCTGGAGGACCGTTTGCAGTTGTGGGCGCGGGCGAAGGCGGTGTTATGCGTTTCTTAGTTGCGATTGGCGTATGCGTGCTGGTGGTCGTTGTCTGGCAGGTGCAGGCGTGGCGGTACGGGGCACAGATTGAACGCTTGTCGGCCGCACAGACCCAGAAAGCCCTGCATCTACAGCAGGCCCGAGCAAGACAGACGGCTGGCCCTTGAGCAACAGCTCAGTGCCATCGACCAACAACATGCCCGGGAGTTGAGCGATGCCCAACGTACTCAAGCAGCTTTGCGTGACCGCATTGCCACTGCTGATGTGCGGCTGTCAGTCCTTCTCGACGCCTCCAGTGGCTGCCCAATGCCAGCCGCCACCGCCGCCGGCAGCGTGGTTCATGCAGCCCCGCGAGCCCGACTTGACCCAGCGCATGCTCAGCGAGTTATCCGCATCACCGACGACGGCGACAGCGCCCTGATTGCCTTGCGTGCCTGCCAGGCGTATGTGCGAGCCGTCGCCCGTTAGTGTCTTGAGACAGTCCGTCACTTGCGCGTGCGATTGGCTCCTGTAGGGTAGGCGAACCCCCGCCCACGACTGGAGACGACCGTGAAGGAAATCACTCAACTGGCTGCTGAACTGGGGCGCCGTTTGCAGGTGCTCAATGCCCACGTCACCACTGCCGAGTCCTGCACCGGCGGCGGAATCGCGGAAGCCATCACGCGGATTCCGGGAAGCTCGGCCTGGTTCGAGGCGGGGTATGTCACCTATTCCAACCGCCAGAAGACCCGCCAGTTGAATGTGCCGGAAACGTTGTTTCCAAAAGTCGGTGCCGTCAGCCAGGAAGTGGTGGAGGCGATGGTGCGCGGTGCACAGGAAAAAAGCCTGGCGCGTTTTGCCGTTGCGGTCAGCGGTGTGGCGGGACCGGATGGCGGTTCGCCGGACAAACCAGTGGGCACGGTATGGCTGGCTTTCGGCGTCGGCGAGGAGGTCACGGCCGAGCTTGAGCACTTCACCGGCAACCGCGACGAGGTCCGCCGACAAACGGTAAAGGCCGCGCTAGAGGGCTTGTTGCGACGAGCTGCAGCAGAAATAGAAAATCAGGGGTAGGCGATCTCCGATCTTTGTGGAACAATACTGTCTACTTATACAGGTGTTGGCCGCCCCGGCCTTATTGATTACGTGAGGACTTTAATGGACGACAACAAGAAGAAAGCCTTGGCTGCGGCCCTGGGTCAGATCGAACGTCAATTCGGCAAGGGTGCCGTAATGCGTATGGGCGATCATGACCGTCAGGCGATCCCGGCTATTTCCACGGGCTCTCTGGGTCTGGACATCGCGCTCGGCATTGGCGGCCTGCCAAAAGGCCGTATCGTTGAAATCTACGGTCCTGAATCTTCCGGTAAAACTACCCTGACGTTGTCGGTAATTGCCCAGGCGCAGAAAATGGGCGCCACCTGTGCGTTCGTCGACGCCGAGCACGCCCTGGACCCTGAATACGCCGGCAAACTGGGCGTCAACGTTGACGACCTGCTGGTTTCCCAGCCGGACACCGGTGAGCAAGCCCTGGAAATCACCGACATGCTGGTGCGCTCCAACGCCATCGACGTGATCGTGGTCGACTCAGTGGCCGCCCTGGTGCCCAAGGCTGAAATCGAAGGCGAAATGGGTGACATGCACGTGGGCCTGCAAGCCCGTCTGATGTCCCAGGCGCTGCGTAAAATCACCGGTAACATCAAGAACGCCAACTGCCTGGTGATCTTCATCAACCAGATCCGTATGAAGATCGGCGTGATGTTCGGCAGCCCGGAAACCACCACCGGTGGTAACGCGCTGAAGTTCTACGCTTCGGTCCGTCTGGACATCCGCCGTACCGGCGCGGTGAAAGAAGGTGACGAGGTTGTCGGTAGCGAAACCCGCGTTAAAGTCGTGAAGAACAAGGTGGCCCCGCCTTTCCGTCAGGCCGAGTTCCAGATTCTCTACGGCAAGGGTATCTACCTGAACGGCGAGATGATCGACCTGGGCGTGCTGCACGGTTTCGTCGAGAAATCCGGTGCCTGGTATGCCTACAACGGCAGCAAGATCGGTCAAGGCAAGGCCAACTCGGCCAAGTTCCTGGCAGATAACCCGGACATCGCCGCCACGCTTGAAAAGCAGATTCGCGACAAGCTGCTGACCGCCGCTCCAGACGTGAAAGCTGCCGCCAACCGCGAGCCGGTTGAAGAAGTGGAAGAAGTAGACACTGACATCTAACGATGACAGTTGTACTGGATACACTCGTCGCCGTTCGGCGCACTGCGATGGACCTGCTCGCTCGCCGCGAGCATGGTCGAGTCGAGCTGACGCGTAAACTGCGTCAGCGCGGCGCAGAGCCCGAGATGATCGAAAGCGCCCTCGACCGCTTGACGGAAGAGGGGCTGCTTTCCGAAGCCCGATACCTCGAAAGTTTTGTTTCCTATCGCGCTCGCTCGGGCTATGGCCCGGCGCGTATTCGTGAAGAGCTGAGCCAGCGTGGCCTGCAACGCGCTGATATCGACCTTGCCCTGCGTGAGTGCGGGATCAGTTGGCAGGCGCAGTTGGAAGACACCTGGCGGCGCAAGTTCTCTGGCCATCTGCCGATTGATGCCAAGGAACGGGCGAAGCAGGGACGATTCCTCAGCTATCGCGGGTTTTCGATGGAAATGATCAGCCGCTTGTTGAGCGGTCGTGACATGGATGATTGATCTTCTGAACAAACAAAAAGACCCACTATGAAAATAGTGGGTCTTTTTTTTTGCCTCAAAAAATCACGCCGGCTCCGGCGCCACTCGCTGCTGCGCCTTGCCCTGAGCCTGTGCCCAGTTCTCCGGTAAATTGATGTAGTCCACCAACTCCCGCAGCCGGCCCTGATCGCGCCCGTTGAAGTTGAACACCAGCCGCGTTAAATGGCTGAACCTCGGTTCATCATGTTCTTCGCCGGTATACGCGAGCTGCTGGAACTCTCCACTCAGTCGCAGGCTGGCGAACTCGCCTTGCAAATGGGCCAATGCGCGTTCACTGAGCGGGTGATTCATGCGCACCACAAACTCGCGTTTCAACCAACGGGTGGAGTGGAAGTTGGCATAAAACTGGTTGATCTCTTCCACTGCCTCTTCGGCGCTGTACACCAGGCGTACCAGCTTGAGGTCGGTGGGCAGGATGTAGCGGTTGGCTTCCAATTGGCTGCGGATAAAATCCAGGGCGCCTTGCCAGAATCCGCCACCCGGCGCATCCAGCAGCACTACTGGGACCAGCGGACTCTTACCGGTCTGGATCAGGGTCAGCACTTCCAATGCTTCATCCAGGGTGCCGAAACCGCCTGGGCACAGCACCAGGGCATCGGCCTCCTTGACGAAGAACAGCTTGCGGGTAAAGAAGAAGTGGAAGGACAGCAGGTTCTCGGTGCCATCGATGGTCGGGTTGGCATGCTGTTCAAACGGCAGGGTGATGTTGAACCCCAGGCTGTGTTCCAGGCCCGCGCCTTCGTGGGCGGCGGCCATGATGCCGCCGCCGCCGCCGGTGATCACCATCAGGTCCGAACGTGCCAGTGCCGCGCCGACTTCGCGGGCCAGTGCATACAACGGGCTTTCTATCGGTGTGCGAGCCGAGCCGAACACCGTGACCTTGCGGCGGCCCTTGAACTGTTCGAGCACGCGAAAGGCATTGTCCAGCTCGCGAATGGCTTGCAGGGTGATCTTGGCGTTCCAGCGGTTGCGGTCGTCCTGGGCCATGCGCATCACGGTGAGGATCATGTCGCGATACAGGGGGATATTCGGGCTGTTGGGGGCGATCAGCTGGAGTTGTGCGTCGACCTGCTGGGTGAGGACGGTGCCGTGTTGTTCAAAATGTCGGAGCAGGCGGTCATTCGGTTCGTAAGGCATTCAACTTCTCCTTCTTGCAGGGCACCTTCGCCGCAGGCGACGACACTGCTTGTGTCGCTGTTCGCCGCAGGGGGCAACCTTCTTTTGCCCTGAAAATGTTACAGAACAGCATGAAAAGCGCTGTGGATGAACGGTTGGGATGACTTGATCATGGGCCGGAAAACCGTTGGCTGGCAACCACTTATTGGTCGCTCAGTTCAGAGTCTAGCTGCCTGGAAGACATTGAAGCGGGGGGAGTGCGCGCCACCGGACGGCAGCGCGCGAAGGTCAAGCCGTTACTTTTTCTTTTTTGCCGGTGCCGGGCAATCCGCTTCCACGAACTTCACCGAGGCTACAGGACGGTTGGTCTTATTCTCAGTGATTTCGTAGCGCATCACCGCGCCCTTGGCCATCAGCTCGCGGTACCCCTTGTTCAGGCACACGCTCTGACCGAGCTGGAAGTACACCGCCTTGGGGTTGGCGCGCATCTGTTCGGCGCGGTCGGGCAAGACACTCAGGTGATCGATCAGTTGCATGCCTTCAACGGTGTAGGCCACTTCCAGGGTCTTTTCGTCGATTTCCCGGGGCAGGTCCTTGTTGCTTTCAGCCGCGACGCTTTGCAGCTTGCGGTTCATTTGGGCCTCCAGCAGCGAGGCCGCCTGGGCGCACACGGGCAATACCAGCGCGAGGGCGACGGATGGGGCGACAAGGCGCAGCATGGAACGCAGCATGAAACTCTCCTGATTCGGTTACTGGTGCATAGACCAGCCACTGCGCTGTGCGTTCAGTGGCGCGCAATTATAGGTGAGCCCTTGCCACTACAGCCAGGCGTATCGCTGGTAAACTGCCGCCACTTCAGCCGTCCACGAGTTTTCACCGTGTCGATCTACCCGTCCCACCGGCGCATCCGATGAGCCACGCCGTTTCCCGCCTGCGCACCCAGCGTCTGGCCCGTGCCGTCCGGCCGTTCCTCAACCGTGGTTCGCGTGCCGAACGCTGCCCCGGCTGCCGGGTCATTCCTGAGTACTGCCTGTGTGCCTGGCGCCCCAAGGTCGAAGCACGGTCTGCCATGTGCCTACTGATGCACGACGTCGAACCCATGAAACCGAGCAATACCGGCTGGCTGATCGCCGATGTGATCGACGACACCACCGCGTTCGCCTGGTCACGTACCGAGGTCGATCCTGAACTGCTCACACTGCTGGCCGACCCGCAGTGGCAGCCCTATATCGTGTTCCCCGGCGAATTCGTCGCACCTGAGCGCGTCGTCAGCGAGGTGAAGGTAGAGGAGGGCAAGCGTCCACTGTTCATCTTGCTGGACGGCACTTGGAGCGAAGCACGCAAAATGTTCCGCAAAAGCCCCTACCTGGAGCATTTGCCGGTGCTCAGCCTGGCGCCCGAGCAGCTATCGCGCTACAAACTGCGCCGTTCCAAGCGCGACGACCACTTCTGCACCGCCGAAGTCGCTGCTCTGTGCCTTGAGCTGGCCGATGACCTGGTGGCCAGTGAAGTCCTGGACGCCTACCTGGATGTGTTCAGCACCCATTACCTGGCCGCCAAGTTCCAGATGCCGCTGGATCCGACGGATACTGTTCATGCGCGCCTTGCTCCCTATATTGCGACGGTATAACCAGACGACGTTTGCATGATGGCACCCCAACCCCGCAACCCGCTAAAATGCCCACGGGCGTAGCGCTTGACCCTCCAGGCTACGCTGGGCATGCTGGGCGCCGATCAGGGCACCCCTAAAAAACAGGATCATTTAATCAATGGCCACATACGAAATCCTGATAGCCGATGACCACCCGCTGTTTCGCAGTGCGTTGCACCAGGCCGTGACCTTGGGCCTTGGCCCGGACGTCCGCCTGGTTGAAGTGGCCAGCATTGCCGAGCTGGAAGCCCGTCTCACCGAAAAATCCGACTGGGACCTGGTGCTGCTCGACCTGAACATGCCCGGCGCCTATGGTTTCTCCGGGTTGGTGCTGTTGCGCGGCCAATACCCGCAGATCCCCGTGGTGATGGTCTCGGCCCAGGAAGAAGCCGACGTGGTGGTGCGCTCCAAGGAGTTTGGCGCCAGCGGTTTCATTCCCAAGTCCAGCGCGATGGAAGATATCCAGAAAGCTGTGCGCACGGTGCTGGATGGCGATGTGTCCTGGCCGCCGCAAGCGTTTGAAGAAATCAACGTGTCCGACGAAGCCAAGGCCGCCCGCGATGGCCTTGCCAGCCTGACACCGCAGCAGTTCCGGGTGCTGACCATGGTCTGCGAAGGCTTGTTGAACAAGCAGATTGCCTACGAGTTGAGCGTATCGGAGGCCACCATCAAGGCCCACGTCACGGCGATCTTCCGCAAACTCGGCGTGCGTACCCGCACCCAGGCGGCGTTGCTCTTGCAACAACTTGAGTCAATTTCGCAGCATTAAGCTGTCATCGATTCACGCTTTTTTGACTTGGCGTGATCTAGTTTCCCCACTTCTTTGGTTCAGTTGCCTACGTCTATGTCGCCTTTCAAGGGTCAAACCGGTATCAAACGTATCTTCAATGCTGGGGGCTATTCCCTGGATGGCCTGCGTGCGGCTTTCACCGGCGAGGCGGCGTTCCGCCAGTTGGTGTTGCTCAACGTGATCCTGATCCCATTGAGCTTCTTCCTGAGTGTGAGCCGGGTCGAGCGTGCGTTGCTCATCGCCGTGTGCCTGCTGGCGTTGATCGTCGAGTTGCTCAACTCGGCAGTCGAAGCGGCAATCGACCGCATCTCCCTTGACCGCCACCCGCTGTCGAAAAACGCCAAGGACATGGGCAGCGCCGCGCAATTCGTTGCGCTGACCATGATCACTCTGGTCTGGGCCGTGATCCTGATCTAACCCTCAGGCAATGCTCGGCAGCACGATCTCGTCGCTGCGCTGAACCCCGGCGGTGAAGGCGCGGCACAGTTCCAGGAACTCGCGCATCGCCGAGGTCTGGTACTTCTGCTTATGCCAGATGAAGTAGAACTGCCGGGCCAGGTCCAGGTCTGGGGTTTCCACCGGCACCAGGCTGCCACGCCGGAATGCGTCGCGCAGGGCCAGCCGCGAAATACAGCCAATCCCCAGCCCCGACTCCACCGCGCGCTTGATTGCTTCGGTGTGCTCCAACTCCAGGCGAATATTCAGCGCACTGCGGTGATGGCGCATAGCTTGGTCAAAGGTCAGGCGTGTGCCTGAGCCTTGTTCCCGCAGGATCCACGCCTCATGGGTCAACTCGTCCATGGTTGCCACCCCGCGCTTGGCTAAATGATGTTGCGGTGCGCAAAACACCACCAGTTCATCCTCCACCCAGGTTTGCACCTCGATATCCGGGTGGCTGCAGTCACCTTCGATTAGACCCAGGTCAATTTCGTAGTGCGCCACCTGATGCACGATATGGGCAGTGTTCTGCACATGCAGTTTCACCTGGCTCTCGGGGTGTTGCTGCATGAAGCTGCCGATCAGCAACGTGGCCAAGTAATTGCCGATGGTGAGGGTGGCGCCGACCGCCAGGGAACCGAAGCCGGACTTGCCGTTAAGCAGGTCTTCGATCTCCTTGGCCTGGTCCAGCAGCGCCACTGCCTGGGGCAATAGCTGATGACCGAGGGCGTTGAGGCTCAGGCGCTTGCCCGCGCGGTCGAATAATTGGCAGCTGGATTGGCGCTCCAGCTCGGTGATCGAGGTGCTGGCGGCGGATTGAGATAAGGCCAGAAGGCCAGCAGCGCGTGAGACGCTTTCCTGCTGGGCGACGGCGACGAAGACTTGCAGTTGACGGAGAGTAAATCGCATATCGATATAACCGATAACCCTTATCTTAATAATCCAGTTAACAGATATTGTCGCCGCCATTAGAATGCTGTGCAATTGCGCAACTACATTTGGCGCAGACCCATTTCCAGGAGTCCCCCGTACATGAGCAACATGAACCACGAGCGTGTCCTCAGTGTTCATCACTGGAACGACACTCTGTTCAGCTTCAAGTGCACCCGCGATCCGGGCCTGCGCTTCGAGAACGGTCAGTTCGTGATGATCGGCCTGCAACAGCCCAACGGCCGCCCGCTCATGCGCGCTTACTCCATTGCCAGCCCGAACTGGGAAGAGCATCTGGAGTTCTTCAGCATCAAGGTGCCGGATGGCCCGCTGACTTCCCAATTGCAGCACTTGAAGGAAGGCGACGAGATCATCATCAGCAAAAAACCGACGGGCACCCTGGTGCTTGACGATTTGAAGCCGGGCAAACACCTGTACCTGCTCAGCACCGGTACTGGCCTGGCGCCGTTCATGAGCGTGATCCAGGACCCGGAAACATACGAGCGCTTTGAAAAAGTGATCCTGTGCCACGGCGTGCGTTACGTCAACGAAGTCGCCTACCGCGAATTCATCACCGAGCACCTGCCGCAGAACGAATTCTTCGGCGAGGCCCTGCGTGACAAGTTGATCTACTACCCGACCGTGACCCGCGAGCCGTTCGAAAACGAAGGCCGCCTGACCGACCTGATGCGCAGCGGCAAGCTGTTCAGCGACATCGGCCTGCCACCGATCAACCCCGAGGACGACCGTGCCATGCTGTGCGGCAGCCCAAGCATGCTGGACGAAACCAGCGAAGTGTTGAACAGCTTCGGCCTGAAAGTTTCGCCACGGATGCGTGAGCCGGGTGATTACTTGATCGAGCGTGCGTTCGTCGAGAAGTAAACACCGCTCAAAAAAATGTGGGAGCTGGCTCCCACATTTTGTTTCCGGTTTCTTCAATGGGCGGGAAGCACTTCCAGCACACAAATCACCCCCGCCTCGGGATAGTGCCAGCGCACGTCCACATCCCAGAACTGAGCCCCGTATTCCCGCTCCGGCCCCGGCGTCTGGTACGCCGGCCGTGGATCCTGTGCCAGGCACTGATCAATCAGTTCCACCAACGGCTCGCCCAGGCGCTGCGCATGGCCTTGTGCCTGTTGCAGGGCGGTCTTCAGCCACTGCACCGGAATCAGCTGCGGCGCGGCGCTCGCGATGTCGTTGGTCGCCGTGTCGACCATGTCGGCATACGGCACATACGGCTTGATATCCAGCACCGGTGTGCCATCGAGCAGATCAATCCCGGAGATCCACAGCCGTCCAGGCTCCACTTTGTCCAACTTCACCACTGACTGGCCAATGCCATTCGGGCGATGAGTCGCACGGGTAGCAAACACGCCCATGGAGGTGTTGCCGCCCAGGCGGGGTGGGCGCACTTTCAGGCGTGGCTTGTCTTCCAGCGCCTGATGGAACAGGAACAACAGCCATACATGGCTGACCTGCTCCAGGCCCTGTACGGCCTCGCCGCCGTCGAACGGCGCCACCAACTCCAGCACGCCACGGGCGGCAGGCGCCAGTTGCGGTTGGCGTGGGATGGCGAACTTCTCCTTGAAACAGGAGCGCACGAAGCCGACGGGCGAGACGTGGTAGGTCATTTTTGGAGCCTCAAGTTGCAAGCTGCAAGCCTCAAGCTTTTCACTTGCGGCTTGAAGCTTGTGGCAGCTTTAAGCTCTGACGCGCAGCGTCAGGCCCTTGAGGAAGTTGCGCAGCAACTGATCGCCGCAGGTGCGGTAGTTGGTGTGGCCGAACTTGCGGAACAGTGCGCTCAGCTCAGGCTTGGACACCGGGAACTCGGCGGCCTTGAGGATGGCGTGCATGTCGTCTTCTTTCAGCTCGAAGGCCACGCGCAGCTTCTTGAGGATGATGTTGTTGGTCACCGGGGTCTCGATCGGCTGCGGCGGACGGCTTTCGTCCTTGCCGCGCTTGAAGATCACCAAGCCGTCGAGGAAGTGCGCCATGACTTCATCCGGGCAGAACACGAAGCCTTCTTCCTCGTCTTTCTTGAGGTAGGTCAGCAGGTCGTCCTTGGTCACGTCCATGCCGCCGAGCTTGATGATCTCGACCATCTTGTTGTCGCTGATGTCGAGCATGTAGCGCACGCTGCGCAGTACGTCATTGTGAATCATGGTGGGCAATCCTGGTATTCAACTGAGGACACCGCGCAAAAGAGGCGGTGTCGAGGAAAAGGGTAGCGGCTTAGAACTTCTCTTTGCCGGACAGGTAACGCCATTGGGCCAACCGGCACCTTGCCGATGGACACGCCGCCGATGCGGATACGACGGATGGCGACGACTTTGAGGCCAACCGCTTCACAGAACAGCGCGATCACGCCTGGCTGTGGGTTTTTCATCGCAAAACGCAGGCGGTTTTCGTTCTGCCAGCTGGCTTTGACCGCCGGCAGCTCTTTGCCTTTGTAGGTCAGGCCGTGGTTCAGGCGATTGAGGCCGTGGGCAACCATGTCGCCTTCCACTTCCACCACGTACTCCTGCTCGATCTTGGCGGCATCGGCGGTCAATTTGCGCAGGATCTTCCAGTCCTGGGTAAACACCAGCAGGCCGCTGGCCTTGGCTTGCAGGTCGGCGCTGGCGGTGAGGCGCAGGAAGTGGCCCTTGAGCGGGCGCTTGCCGAAGCGGTGTTCTTCCGAGAGGGTATCGGCGCTGATCGACGCCATGGCCGTTTCGGCATCTACCCCAGCTGGGGCGTGCAGCAGGATGGTCACGGGCTCGGGCGCGGTGGCCTTGGCGTCCGGGTCGAGTTCGACCTTCTGGGTGGTGACCTTGAACTGCGGTTCGTCGATCACTTCACCGTCCACCGAGACCCAGCCGCCTTCGATGAACAGCTCAGCCTCCCGACGGGAGCAACCGACCAGTTCGATAAGGCGTTTGGAGAGGCGTATGGGGTCAGTCATGACAAGGGCCGTAGCAAAAGGGGGCGGCTATTGTACCTGTGTGGGCGCGGTTAATCCCGGCCCCATTTCATTTAGCCTTGACTGGCTTGATGCTGCACCTGGCGCAAACGCATATGCAACAACGGATAGGGCTGCCCCAAACCGTCATGCTCCGTGCGTCCGATCACTTCGAAACCCTGTTTGAAGTAAAAACCCAAGGCCTGGGGGTTTTGTTCGTTGACGTCCAGCTCATCGGCGTTCAGGTGCTCGATCGCATAGCGCAGCAGTTGCCGACCCAGGCCTTCGCCCCGGTGCTTGGGGGCGATGAACAGCATCTCCACCTTGCCCGACGCCACGCCGGCAAACCCGGTGATACGCTGACGCGGGTCTTTGGTGCAGATCAACATCACAGCGTCCAAGTAACGCGTCAGCACCAGGTTCTTCAGCAACACGATGTAACTGTCCGGTAGAAAATCATGGGTCGCACGGACCGAGTCTTCCCAGATTTGTGCCAATTGCGTGTAGTCGCTGGTTTTAGGTGTGTGGATAACCGAATGCTGACGCATGCCCGCTGCCCCTTGCCGATGATTGGCGTCGATGGGCAAAACGATAGACCTAAAAAAGCCCCGCATCTTGTCCAGAGGCGGGGCTTTTTCAGTTTATTTACGGCTTAGTCGCGCTTTTCAGCCCACAAGTCGTATTCGTCGGCATCGGTCACGGTGCACCAGACCTTGTCGCCCGGCTTCAACCCGCTGGCATCGTCGATAAACACGTTACCGTCGATTTCCGGCGCATCGAAGAAGCAACGGCCGACTGCACCTTGCTCGTCGACTTCGTCGATCAGCACTTCGATTTCCTTGCCGATGCGCAGTTGCAGGCGCGCCGAGCTGATGGCCTGCTGGTGCGCCATGAAACGCTCCCAACGGTCCTGCTTGACGTCGTCCGGCACTACGGCCAGGTCCAGCAGGTTGGCTGGGGCGCCTTCCACCGGCGAGTACTGGAAGCAGCCGACGCGGTCCAGTTGGGCTTCGGTCAGCCAGTCCAGCAGGTACTGAAAGTCTTCTTCGGTTTCGCCGGGGAAGCCGACGATGAAGGTCGAGCGGATGATCAGCTCGGGGCAGATCTCGCGCCAGTTCTTGATACGTGCCAGGGTCTTGTCTTCGAACGCCGGGCGCTTCATGGCCTTGAGCACTTTGGGGCTGGCGTGCTGGAACGGGATGTCCAGGTACGGCAGGATCTTGCCGGCGGCCATCAGCGGGATCAGCTCGTCCACGTGCGGGTACGGGTAGACGTAGTGCAGACGCACCCACACGCCCAGGCTGCTCAAGGCTTCGCACAATTCGGTCATGCGGGTTTTCACCGGCGCGCCGTTCCAGAATCCGGTGCGGTACTTCACGTCGACGCCATAAGCGCTGGTGTCCTGGGAGATCACCAGCAGCTCTTTGACGCCGGACTTGACCAGGCGCTGGGCCTCGTCGAGCACGTCACCGACCGGACGGCTGACCAATTTGCCGCGCATCGACGGGATGATGCAGAAGCTGCAGCTGTGGTTGCAGCCTTCGGAAATCTTCAGGTATGCGTAGTGGCGCGGGGTCAGCTTGATGCCTTGCGGTGGCACCAGGTCGATCAACGGGTTGTGGTCCTGGCGCGGTGGCACCACTTCGTGCACGGCGTTGACCACCTGCTCGTACTGCTGCGGACCGGTCACCGCCAGCACGCTCGGGTGCACGTTGCGGATATTGCCTTCTTCCACGCCCATGCAGCCGGTCACGATGACCTTGCCGTTTTCCTTGATCGCTTCGCCGATCACTTCCAGGGATTCCGCCTTGGCCGAATCGATGAAGCCGCAGGTGTTGACCACCACCACGTCAGCGTCCTGGTAAGTGGACACAACGTCGTAGCCTTCCATACGCAGTTGCGTAAGGATGCGCTCGGAGTCGACAAGCGCCTTCGGGCAACCCAGGGAAACAAAGCCAACCTTGGGGTTGGCTTTTGCGATGGTGGTGGACATGTCTAACCTCGGTATTGAATGACGCCGCCAGTCGGGCACGACAAGGCTGCGGACGGGCGCTTGGTGCGCCTCTGATCAAAAAGTGCGCAATTCTAGCGACGGGCAACGCACTTGACCAGCTTTATGCAGGGAAATGCGACGAGTGCTGCGCTATGGGTTGGGTCAATGACTACGAGAACAATTCTGCATGGCTCCCCAAATCCACGAAGGTAATCAGGTCAACCCGCGAGTTCTCGTAAATCATCAGGAAATCACCACCGATATGGCACTCCCTGAAACCGTCCCAATTCCCGGTAAGCGCGTGGTCGCGATACTCCGCGGGTAGTTGCTCGCCTAAGAAAAGCATCACCATCACTACCCGGACCTCATTCATATCTCAGCGCCCAGCGCGCTTGTAGCGCTCCCAGGACTTTTTAAACTCAGGCGTCTGCGCACATTGCTTTGGCAGGTCAGCGCGCTTTTGCTTCTTCTCCGGCTTCGCCATCAGCGTCCCTTAGCATCTCGTCGATCGAGTCAAACTGGCGACGAATGGAACGCGCTTGTGTCATCGCACGAGCGGTCTTCTCCGAAGGGACGCGCACCTCAAAGGGTAATCCCTGCGTTGTTACGACCTGACGCAGGAAAAGGCGCATGGCGTCACTGAGGCTCAGCCCACAAGCATTGAGCACAGCGGTGGCACGCTCCTTCAAATCCTCGTCGATGCGGCAACGCACGTCAGTGGTTTTCAGTAATGTGGACATATCAGGACCTCCTCTCAAAATGTAGCTACGTTGGGGCTACAGTCCAAGTATGGGTCGTCCTATCGCGTTTGTTCAAACACTTTTTGTTCGGAACGCGTTGTTGGGCAATCCATGCGTCGGAAACCGCGGGTGGGGCAAATTAGCGCTGGCAGCAAGCAACTTCAATACAGGCAAATAGCTTTCAACTGCCCCTCATCTCTTAGGGCGATGCAGTTGAACAGCGAAATACGACGAGTGCTGCGCTATGCTTCGCGCCGTTGCGCGTAGGTAAAGTCCTAAGGTCAACAAAACGTCTGTTACGAGAAGTAAAACAGCGCATGCTAGGGTCAGCTTAGACGCGTTGTTAATAAAAGACCGCAGGTCAAAGGGCAGGAGTGGTTGATGGGTCACGCGAGTAATCAGGCAGCAGGTGCCGAGCAGTCAAACGCCAAGCCGATTGGCATGCTGGTGGCAGCGGTCGGGGTGGTTTACGGCGATATCGGGACCAGCCCGCTCTACACCCTTAAAGAGGTGTTCAACGGCGGTTATGGGGTTCAGGTCAATCATGACGGCGTGCTGGGGATCCTGGCGCTGATCTTCTGGTCGCTGATCTGGGTGGTGTCGATCAAGTACATGCTGTTCGTGCTGCGCGCCGATAACCAGGGCGAGGGCGGCATCATGGCGCTCACGGCACTGGCACGACGGGCGGCGGGGGAGCGCAAGAAGTTGCGCAGTTTCCTGGTGGTGTGTGGCCTGTGCGGCGCGGCGCTGTTCTACGGCGACAGCATGATCACCCCGGCGATTTCCGTGTTGTCTGCGGTTGAAGGCCTGGAACTGGCTTTCGACGGCCTGGAAAAATGGGTCGTGCCCATCGCCTTGGTGGTGCTGGTGGCGCTGTTCCTGATCCAGAAACATGGCACTGACCACATCGGCAAGCTCTTCGGGCCAGTGATGGTGACCTGGTTCCTGGTGCTGGGCGGCCTCGGTGTGTATGGCATCACCCTGCACCCTGAAGTACTCAGTGCGATGAACCCGATGTGGGCGGTGCGCTTCTTCGAGGCGCATCCTGGCATTGGCGTGGCCATCCTGGGCGCGGTGGTGCTGGCACTGACCGGCGCCGAAGCGCTGTATGCCGACATGGGCCACTTCGGCCGTAAACCCATCGCTCGCGCCTGGTTCATGCTGGTGCTGCCGGCGCTGGTACTCAATTATTTCGGCCAGGGCGCCATGCTGCTGGGTGACCCGGAAGCCGCGCGCAACCCGTTTTACCTGCTGGCGCCGAGCTGGGCGCTGATCCCGCTGGTGGTGCTGTCCACCCTGGCTACGGTGATCGCTTCCCAGGCGGTGATCTCCGGCGCGTTCTCGTTGACACGCCAGGCGATCCAGTTGGGTTACATCCCGCGCATGCACATTCAGCACACGTCGAGCGCCGAGCAGGGCCAGATCTACATCGGCGCGGTGAACTGGTCGCTGATGGTGGGTGTGATCCTGCTGGTACTGGGCTTCGAATCGTCCAACGCCTTGGCGTCGGCCCTACGGCGTGGCAGTGACCGGCACCATGCTGATGACCACTATTCTGGTGTCGGCAGTGATGCTGCTGCTGTGGAAATGGCCGCCAATCCTGGCCGTGCCGGTCCTGGTCTGCTGCCTGTTGGTGGACGGTCTGTATTTCGCGGCCAACGTGCCGAAGATCATCCAAGGCGGCGCCTTCCCGGTGCTGGCGGGCATCGTGCTGTTCGTGTTGATGACTACCTGGAAGCGCGGCAAGCAGTTGCTGGTGGAGCGTCTCGACGAAGGTGGCCTGCCGCTGCCGATCTTCATCAGCAGCATCCGCGTGCAGCCGCCTCATCGCGTGCAGGGCACCGCCGTGTTCCTCACCGCGCGCCCGGACGCCGTGCCTCACGCGCTGCTGCACAACCTGCTGCATAACCAGGTGCTGCATGAGCAAGTGGTGCTGCTGACGGTGGTCTACGAGGACATCCCCCGCGTACCGGCCGCACGGCGGTTCGAGGTGGATGCCTACGGCGAAGGTTTCTTCCGCGTGATCCTGCACTTCGGTTTCACCGATGAGCCGGACGTGCCAGAGGCGTTGAAGTTGTGTCACCTGGATGATCTGGACTTCAGCCCGATGCGCACCACCTACTTCCTCAGCCGCGAAACGGTCATCGCCTCGCGGATCAAGGGTATGGCCCGTTGGCGCGAAGCCTTGTTCGCCTTTATGTTGAAGAACGCCAACGGCAACCTGCGCTTCTTCAAACTCCCGGTAAACCGGGTGATCGAGCTGGGCACCCAGGTCGAAATGTAAGCTGTTGCAACACGGGGGCCAGCAATCGGCTCCCGCTTTTCGTTCTGAACCCTGTGCAATCCAGCGTTGTCGACTAGGCTCTAAGCACTGTTTGAATAGTGCCCACAGAACCCAGAAGAGGTGCGCCATGAGTCAGCTGCTCGAACCTTATACCCTCCGTCAATTGACCCTGCTCAACCGCATCGCCGTGTCGCCCATGTGCCAATACTCAAGCGTCGATGGCCTGGCTAATGACTGGCACCTGGTACACCTCGGCAGCCGTGCCGTCGGCGGCGCCGGGTTGATTTTCACTGAAGCCACCGCCGTGACTGCCGATGGCCGCATCACCGCCCAGGACCTGGGCTTGTGGAATGACGCACAAATCGAACCGCTGCAACGCATCACACGTTTCATTGCGGCCCAAGGCGCGGTGGCCGGCATTCAGCTGGCCCATGCCGGGCGCAAGGCCAGCACTCATCGGCCTTGGATCGGCAAGCACGGCAGCGTCAAACCGGAGGATGGCGGCTGGACGCCGGTAGGGCCATCACCGATTGCCTTCGACCCCCAGCACACCCAGCCCAAGCCATTGGACGAGGGCCAGATCCAGCAAGTGATCGCCGATTTTGTCGCCGCCGCCAAGCGCGCGTTGACCGCAGGCTTCGAAGTGGTGGAAATCCACGCGGCCCATGGTTACCTGTTGCATCAATTTCTCTCTCCTATCAGCAACCAGCGTCAGGACCAGTACGGCGGCTCGTTCGAAAACCGCATCCGCCTGGTGCTGCAAGTGACCCAGGCCGTGCGTGAAGTCTGGCCCCAGGAGCTGCCGTTGTTTGTGCGGGTGTCGGCCACCGATTGGGTGGAAGACGGCTGGAACCCCGATGAAACCGTAGAGCTGGCGCGTCGCCTGAAGGACCTGGGGGTGGACCTGATCGACGTCTCCTCCGGTGGCACCGCCGCCAACGCCGAGATCCCCACCGGCCCCGGTTACCAGACCCGTTTCGCCGAGCGCGTGCGCAAAGAGTCGGGCATGGCCACCGGCACCGTTGGCATGATCACCGAGCCGGCCCAGGCCGAGCACATCCTGCGTACCTGCCAGGCCGATATCATCTTCCTGGCCCGAGAACTGTTGCGTGATCCGTACTGGCCGCTGCATGCCGACGATGACCTGGGCGGACGCAAGGCTATCTGGCCGGCGCAGTACCAGCGCGCTACGCACCGGGATCAGCCGATTCATGAATCGGACCTGCGTGACTGAACCTGCCTGATGTGCCCACCAAGCCCACCCTGACCCGGTGGGTTTTTTCTTGCTCGTTGTTAATACAAGCCTGATCCTTGGTCGCCTAAAAGCAGGAGGCCATCATGCTGGTGGAACGCGCGTTAACTGAAAGTGACATCCCGTTGCTGGCAACCATCGACCGCACGGAGCTGATCCACCAATGCTATCGCGTGGACGGTGGTCAGTTGGTGTTGTACGCCGCTTGCCACGACATGCGCGGTTGGCCCGAAGGTGAAGCTGAACAGGACGCCGTGGCGCTGCATGCCTGCCTGAAACGCGGCGGGTGGTTGCTGGGTGTATTCGACGGTCCCGCCTTGGTCGCGGCGGCGGTGGTGGACAATCGCACCCTCCATAACCAGCAACTGCGCATGCGCCAACTGAAGTTCCTGCACGTCAGCCACGCGGCGCGCGGCTTGGGGCTGGGAGGGCGTCTGTTCGCGCTGGCCTGTGAGCACGGCCGTCAAACCGGCGCGGAGGCGTTGTATATCTCGGCCACGGAATCGCGCAATACCGTGGACTTTTACCTACGCCAAGGCTGCCTGTTACTGCAGCAACCTGATCCAGAACTGTTTGCACAGGAGCCCCATGACATTCATCTCTACCGACCGTTGGGTGAGAAAGGGCTGTAGGTCTTTGTTACCGAAGCAAATATTTAAGTGATTACTCTAAAAAAGTCGCACGCTCGGCAAGAAGGTTTCTACGCTTAGGATAAGCCTGATTTCTGGCCCAGGAAGTCAGTTGGTTTGCTCACTGAGGCATTGCGCTTCATGGGAGGCAGTTATGGGCAACGGGAGTATTTGATGGATATCAGGAGAAGCAGTCCATGGCCAGTTCCTATGGTGTAGCGGGTGTGGTGGCGTTATTTCTGGCCCGCAGGGTGTCTTTGCGTGGCCGAAGGCTGAGTTCGGATGAAGCTGAACTGCTGGCGCAATATCGCGCCCTGACCGAAAACGATCAGGTGGCGATGCGCTATTTGATTGGGGCGATGAAGAGTGTGTCGCGGTTCTGAGCCGCAGGAGGAACGTTCCCACGCACGCGTGGGAACGCGGTCAATCAGGTGTACTTACGCTGGTCCGGAGCCGGCGGGAAGTACTGGTACAACCAGGTTTCACTCAAGGTGCGGTCCTGGGTGCGAATGAACAGGCGCAGTTCCACCGGCTCCACGCTGTCGCTGGTCGGGTACCAGTCAAACAGGATGCGGTAGCCCTTGATGTTATCCAGCACCAGCACGCTGAAGTCTTTTACTTCGCCATGGGAGCAGGTCACCACCGGCTCGATCCCGGTGCCCGGTGGCAGGCGATCCAGGCCGCCGCCCTTGAAGTCCACGGCAAAACGGCGCGCCCACACGGGTGGGTAGTGCTCGCCCGGTGCCCAACCCTCGGTAAAGCCACCCATGCCTGAGCGGGTCGCGTCGACTTGTGCCAGCGGCGTACTCACCGGTGGCAGGGCGCTCCAGTACAGCTTGTAGCCATAGTTGAGCGAGTCGCCGGCTGCCACGGGTTTTTTCGGGGTCCAGAAGGCCACGATGTTATCCAGTGTCTCGCCGGTGGTAGGAATTTCCAGCAGGTCGATGGAGCCTTCACCCCACGCAGTGGTCGGTTCGACCCACAGGCTTGGGCGCTTGCTGTACCAGTCCACCGTATCCTGGTAACTGGCGAACTCATGGTCGGTCTGCACCAGGCCGAAGCCTTTCGGGTCTTTGTCGGCAAAGGCGTTGAATTGCAGCTTGGCTGGGTTGTTCAGCGGGCGGCAGATCCACTCGCCGTTGCCGCGCCACATGGCCAGGCGGTCCGAATCGTGGATCTGCGGGTGGATGGTGTCGCACATGCGCCGTTCGTGGGTGCCGCAGCTGAACATGCTGGTCATCGGTGCGATGCCCAGTTGTTCGATGGTGGTACGTGCATTGATGTGTGCGTCGATTGCCATCACCACCTGGTTGGCCTGGCAGTCGATATCGAAACGGTAGGCACCCGTGGCGCTCGGGGAGTCGAGCAGGGCGTAGACCACAAAGCGGGTGGCGTTCTTGTCCGGGGTTTCAAACCAGAACTGCGTGAAGTCGGGGAACTCCTCGCGTTTTTTCGCGTAGGTGTCGATGGCCAGGCCGCGGGCCGAAAGACCGTACTGCCCGGTGTTGTCCACCGCACGGAAGTAGCTGGCGCCGAGAAACGACAGCACGTCATGGCGGTCCAGTTCCGGCGCCTTGAACAGCTTGAAGCCGGAAAAACCCAGGTCCCCGGTCAGTTGCTTGGTGTCGACCGTGGTCTTTTCATAGTTGAACAGCGACGGGCGGAAATGTACTTCACGCGCTTCGCGGGTCTTGGGGTCGACGCTGTGCATGCGCACTGGCGTCTTGAAGCCCATGCCGACGTGGAAGAACTGCACGTCCAATTGGCCGTTCAACTCCTTCCATAGTGAATGGTTGCCGTCGTAGCCGATGGCGTTGAAATTCTGCGGGGTCATGGTCGCCAGCGTCGGCGGCAGCACCTGTTTGGTGTCCTTGTAAGCGGTCCCGGCCAGTTGTTTGGCCTGGGCCTTGAGCGATTCGAAATCGAACGCCACGGCCTTGCCATCTGCGGCACGGTTCCCGGCCCAGGCCTGGGCGGCAAGCAGGCCGCTGGCCGACAAACCGGTGTAAGCCGCAATGGCCATGGACGCTTTGAGCAAATTCCTGCGGTGCATAGAGACAACCTGTCGTGAGCAAATCCCGCGCCGTTCCTGGCACGTAGCGGATCAGAAATTACGGTTCGGACATGCCTTCGACCAAACGCAACGGACATTAAACAGACGCCGGATAGCTTAAGCGGTTCGATGACGTAGGAAAATTGATTGATGGCTGGGTGATGGCGTTGCAAGTGCGACAAGACATTTCCAATTGTCAGGCAGCCCTGTAGTGAGCGGGGCAAGCCCGCTCACTACAAGTCCTCAGCTCACTTCGCCCACAGCCCGGTAAGCTTCATCAATCGCCGCATGGGCATACGCACTCCACGCCGCGTCCGAGTTGGCGATGCTCACATGCCCCAGCGGCTTTTTCGCCAGGTTCATCCACGCTTCGCTCTGGTCCGCATCGTCGAACAAGCTGTTGGAGAAGCTCGCATAACCGTGTGACCAGCGGTTGACAGTGATCGCCAAAATGTCGGTCTCATGGTTGAACCCACCCGGCCCGAGCATGCGTTGCAACTGGTCACGCAGCTGCGCTTCCAGCTGTTCGAACGTCTGCCCATAGAGTTTGCCGCGTCCGGCGCGGGCCTGGTCGCGGGCGTTCATGCCGCTGTTGGGGCTGGTGGGGACGTAGACCATGTGCAAGCCGATCGGCTGCGTTGGGTCGCGCGGGTGGTCGTAGCCGCCCATGCTCACCGGGTAATCCAGCTTGATGCGGCTGTAGGGCTGGGTCGCCGCGTAGATTTCATGCACGCCCAACTTCTGGAACGACTGCCAATTGCGGATCACCACCTTGGTGTACACCAGCGGGTACTTCACGTTCTGGCTCAGGGCTTGGGCTTGGGTCGCGGGCAGGTCTTTCAGCAGATACGGAATCATCATGTTGTAGCAGGCCAGGATGCAGCGTTTGCCGCGCACCTGTGCGAGTTGTCCGCCACGGCTGTAGCCGATATGCACGCTGTTGCCGACGTTACGCACGCTGACTGCCGTGCTGTTCAAGCGTAAGCGCACGGCCACCTTGGGCTGGTCGAGCTTGGCGTAGTCAAACGCCGCCAGCACGATATCGTCCATGGTGTGCCCTGGTGCCACGCCCGGAATCAGGCTGCGCACCAGCAACCGCGCCACCGAGGCATTGCCATCCGGGAAGTGGTAGATGTAGGGCTCTTCCATTTCCGCTGCCGCTTCTTCGCTGATCGGCGCCAGGTTCATCCCGGCAAAGCCTGGGAAACCCACGCTATAAGCGTCAGCAGCAGCCACGGCATCGATGCTCAACGCCATGAAGTCATTGGTGCGGCTCTGGAAGTACTTCACTGCGCCTTCCGACAATCCTACGTTCTTGAGCAGGAAATCGCGGTAGCTGGTGGTAGCCAGGGTGTCGGCCTTTTCTTCGGCGGTCTTGCCCGGCAGGTAATCCTTGGGCGCGGTGTGCAGTTCGATCAGGGCCTGGCGATCGGCCGCTGGCAACGGGAAGTCATTGATGAAGTCGCTGATGGTGCGGGCATTCAACTGGTCCGGTGCAATATCGTCGGCCACCATCGGCGTCGGGTCGCCGGTCACCAGTTTGTCTTCGCCGAAGTTTTCCTTGTCGAAGAACACCCCGCGCGAAAGCCCAAGGCCTGGGTAGAACTGGCGGTCGAAGGCGGTTTCGAAGCGCTTGATGTTGACCCCGAGCTTTTTCAACAACCCGTTCACTTCCTTGCTGTACAGGTGGTTGGGCGACTGGAACGCCTCGCTGCCGCCGTAGCCGATGATCATGCGGCCACCGGCCTGGAATTCGTTGCGCTTGGCGTGACCGCCGAAGTCGTCGTGGTTTTCCAGGATCAGGATCTTCGCCTTGGGGTGCTTCTCGCGGTAAAACCACGCCGCCGACAAACCACTCAAGCCGCCGCCCACGACCACCAGGTCATAGTCCTCGGTGATCGGCAGTGCGTCGGTGTTGAACACCTTCTTTTCCCAGCCCATCTGGTGCGCCACTTCGAACGAGCCGGCATGGCTGCCGCGCAGGCCGGTGAGGGCGGGTGGGTAGTAACGGCCATCGGGAGCGGCTTGCAGGATTTGCAGCGGGGTCATGCCGGCGGCAATGGTGACAGCGACGCCGTTGAGGAAGTCGCGGCGGGTGATATCCATGGGGGATCCTGAAAATTATTGTTATAGGTTCCCGGCATCCAGGGAGGATGCCGGGTTAAATCGTCAGTGCTTGAACATCACATGGCGCACGGTGGTGTAGTCCTCCAGCCCGTACATGGACATGTCCTTGCCATACCCGGACAGTTTCTGGCCGCCGTGGGGCATTTCGCTGACGAGCATGAAGTGGGTGTTCACCCAGGTGCAGCCGTACTGCAGGCGTGCGGCCAAGCGGTGGGCGCGTCCTACATCGGCGGTCCACACGGATGACGCCAAGCCGTAGTCCGAATCATTGGCCCAGCCCAGTACCTGTGCTTCATCGGTGAACTTGGTTACCGAGACCACCGGCCCGAACACCTCTCGGCGCACGATTTCGTCGTCCTGCTGTGCGTCGGCCAATACCGTCGGTTCAAAGAAGAAACCATTGCCTTCCACGGCCTTGCCGCCGGTGACCAGGCGAATGTGCGACTGCGCCACAGCGCGTTCGACAAACCCGGCGACACGGTCGCGATGCTGCGCGGTAATCAATGGGCCCAGCTCGGTGGCCGGGTCATCCTGCAAGCCGTACTGGATACTGGCGACCGCCGCACCGAGCTTCTCGACAAACGCATCGTAGATATCCGCCTGCGCATAAATCCGGCAGGCCGCCGTGCAATCCTGGCCGGCGTTGTAGAAGCCAAAAGTACGAATACCTTCCACGGCGGCGTCTATGTCCGCGTCGTTGAAGATGATCACGGGCGCCTTGCCACCCAACTCCATGTGCATGCGCTTCACGCTGTCGGCGGTGCTGGAGATGATGTTTGCGCCGGTGGCGATGGAACCGGTCAACGACACCATGCGCACTTTCGGGTGGTTCACCAGCGGGCTACCGACGGTTGGCCCACGGCCGAACACCAGGTTGAGCACACCGGCCGGGAAGATTTCAGCGGCCAGTTCGACCATGCGTAGCGCGGTCAACGGGGTTTGCTCCGACGGCTTGAGCACCACGGTATTACCGGCGGCGAGGGCCGGGGCGATTTTCCAGGCGACCATCATCAGTGGGTAGTTCCACGGCGCGATGGACGCAATCACCCCCACCGGGTCGCGGCGGATCATCGAGGTATGGCCAGGCAGGTATTCACCGCCGGCCGAGCCGCTCATGCAACGGCTGGCGCCGGCAAAGAAGCGGAATACGTCGGCAATCGCCGGAATTTCATCGTTCAGGGCGGCGCTGTAGGGCTTGCCGCAGTTGTCTGATTCCAGCTTGGCCAGCTCTTCGCCATGGGCTTCGATCACGTCCGCCAGTTTCAGCAGCAGCAGCGAACGGTCCTTGGGCGCGGTTTGCGACCAGCTTTCGAAAGCCGCATCGGCTGCGCGCACGGCGGCGTCGACCTGGGCTTCGCTGGCTTCGTTGATTTCCACCAGCACGCGGCCGAGCGCCGGGTTGAATACCGCCTGGGCCGGGCCTTCGCCCTCGACCAGTTGGCCATTGATCAGCAGTTTGGTTTGCATCGCCATGTCCTCTTCAAACAATTATTTACCGCCACTACCGGCCACGCTTTCACCGCCGCGCGTCAGGTAATAGGCACCGAGAATCGGGAACATCGTCACCAGCATCACCAGCATCGCGACCACGTTGGTCACCGGCACATCCCGTGGGCGGCTCAGTTGGTTGAGCAGCCACAACGGCAAGGTGCGTTCGTGGCCGGCGGTGAAGGTGGTGACGATGATTTCGTCGAACGACAGCGCAAAGGCGAGCATGCCGCCGGCCAGCAGCGCCGAGCCCAGGTTGGGCATGATGATGTAGCGGAAGGTCTGCCAGCCGTCGGCGCCCAGGTCCATCGAGGCTTCGATCAAACTGTGGGAGGTACGGCGCAGGCGGGCGATGACGTTGTTGTAGACGATCACCACGCAAAAGGTCGCGTGGCCGACGATGATGGTGAACATCCCCGGCTCGATCCCGAGCGTCTTGAAAGTCGCCAGCAACGCGATACCGGTGATGATCCCCGGCAGCGCAATCGGCAGGATCAGCATCAATGACACGCCTTGCTTGCCAAAGAACTCACGGCGATACAGCGCCGCCGAGGCCAGGGTGCCGAGCACCATGGCGATCAGGGTAGCGATGGCCGCAATCTGCAACGACAGCTTGATCGCTTCCAGCACATCCGGCCGGGCGAAGGCCACGCTGAACCACTTCAACGTGAAGCCCTGTGGCGGGAAGCTGAACGCCGCTTCTTCTGTGTTGAAGGCGTAGAGGAAGATGATCAGGATCGGGAAGTGGAGAAAAACCAGTCCACCCCAAGCTGCGATCTTCAGGCCCATGGAAGATTTTTCAGAGTGCATCGAAGGCCCCCAGGCGTTTGACGATGGACAGGTAAACCGCGATCAGCACGATGGGCACCAGGGTGAACGCTGCGGCCATGGGCATATTGCCGATGGCGCCTTGCTGCGCGTAGACCATGCCGCCCACGAAGTAACCCGGCGGGCCCACCAGCTGCGGCACGATGAAGTCGCCCAGGGTCAGCGAGAAGGTGAAGATGGAGCCGGCGGCAATCCCCGGAATCGACAGCGGCAGGATCACCTGCATGAACGTCTGGCGCGGCTTGGCGCCCAAATCCGCCGACGCTTGCAGCAATGAGGGCGGCAAACGTTCCAGGGACGCCTGGATCGGCAGAATCATGAACGGCAGCCAGATGTAGACAAACACCATGAAGCGCCCCAGGTGCGAGGTGCTCAAGGTGCTGCCGCCCACGCCCGGAATGCCCAGCACGAACTGCAATACCGGCTCCAACCCCAGGTGCTGCACAAACCACTGCGCCACGCCGCCCTTGGCCAGCAGCAAGGTCCAGGCGTAGGCCTTGACGATGTAACTGGCCCACATCGGCATCATCACCGCGATGTAGAAGAACGCCTTGGTCTTGCCCGTGGTGTAGCGCGCCATGTAGTAGGCAATCGGAAAGGCGACGACGGCGCTGGCGATCGACACCACAATGGCCATGCTCAGGGTGCGCACGATGATGTCGAAGTTCGACGGCTGGAACAGCGCGGCGAAGTTAGCCAGGGTCAGGTCCGGGGTGACCGCCATGGTGAAGTCATCAAACGTATAGAAACCTTGCCACAGCAGGGTCAGCAACGAGCCGAGGTAGATCGCGCCGAACCAGATCAGCGGCGGCACCAGCAGCATCGCCAGGTAGAGGTTGGGCTTGCGGTACAGCAGGTTGGAAAACCTGCGCATCGGCGGTTGGGAAAGGGCCAGGCTCATGTCACACCTCGCCTGCGATATCGGTCAGCGGGGTCATGGCTTCCCGTGCCCAGCGAGCGGTGATGGACTGGCCGACCTGATGGCCGCTGCTGATGTCCAGCCATTGGTTGTTGGCCTGGCTGATGTTCAGCGCCTGGCCGTTTTCCAGTTTCAGTTCATAGCGAGTGGCGCTGCCCTGGTATTGGATATCGTGGAGCAGACCGCTGATTTCCACTTCGCCAGCGCCCAGCGGGCCTTCGGCAAAGCGCACGTGTTCCGGGCGGATCGAGAAGGGTTGTGCAGTGCCGCTGAGGCGCTGGGCCAGCTCGCCACGAATCACGTTGGAGGTGCCGACAAACTCAGCGACAAACGACGTGGCCGGTTTCATATAGAGATTGCGCGGGGTGTCGACCTGCTCGATGCGGCCTTTGTTGAACACGGCGACGCGGTCGGACATCGACAGCGCTTCGGTCTGGTCGTGGGTCACGAAGATAAAGGTGATGCCCAACTGGCGTTGCAGCTTTTTCAGCTCGCTTTGCATCTGTTCGCGCAGCTTGAGGTCGAGGGCGCCCAGGGGTTCGTCCAGCAGCAGCACCCGTGGACGATTGACCAGGGCGCGGGCCAGGGCCACACGCTGGCGCTGGCCGCCGGACAGTTGCACCGGCTTGCGGTCGCCGTAGCCGCCGAGGGCGACCATGGCCAGCGCCTCTTCGGCACGGTTCAGGCGTTCCGCCTTGCCCACGCCCTTGACCTTGAGGCCGTAGGCCACGTTGTCGCGCACATTCATATGGGGGAACAGCGCGTAATCCTGGAACACGGTGTTCACATCGCGCTGATAGGGCGGCAAGCCGGCGGCTTCCTCGCCATGGATACGGATCGAGCCTGCGCTCGGCTGCTCAAACCCGGCGATCAGGCGCAGGCAGGTGGTCTTGCCCGAGCCGGAAGGGCCGAGCATGGAAAAGAACTCGCCGTCCTGGATGTCGATGGAAACCCGGTCAACGGCTTTCACTTCGCCGAACTGACGGGAAACGTGGGTGAATTGGACTGCAAGCGTCATGGTGCGGTGCTCCAAAAAGGCGCGGGTCGTCGCAGCGGCCCGGCCTGGACTTCTGAAAAAACGAGGATGCATGGGTGCTGCGCTGAAACGGTGAAAATCGGGCTTTTGTGGTGAGCGGGCTTGCCCCGCGCAGGGCAAGCCTGCTCACCACAAGAAGCAGTTTCTGCAGGGACCCTTAGCGGCCGCCCATGATCGCGATGTAATCCTGGGTCCAGCGGCTGTAAGGCACGAACTTGCCGCCTTCAGCCTGCGGGGTTTTCCAGAAGGCGATCTTGTCGAACTGGTCGAAACCGTTGGTCTTGCAGCCTTCGGCGCCGAGCAATTCGCTTTCCTTGCACGCCGCAGGCACCGCCGGCAGCGAACCGAACCAGGCGGCAACGTCGCCCTGGACCTTCGGCTGCAGCGACCAATCCATCCACTTGTAGGCGCAGTTCGGGTGCTTGGCCTCGGCGTGCAACATGGTGGTGTCGGCCCAGCCGGTGGCGCCTTCCTTTGGAATGGTCGAGGCAATCGGCTGTTTCTCGTTCTGCAGGCCGTTGACCTGATACGGCCAGGCGCTGGAGGCCACTACGCCTTCATTCTTGAAGTCACTCATTTGCACGGTGGTGTCGTGCCAGTAGCGGTGGATCAGCGGTTGTTGCGCGCGCAGCAATTCGAGCACGGCCTTGTACTGGGTTTCAGTCAGTTCATAGGGGTTCTGGATGCCCAGTTCCGGCTGGGTCGACTTGAGGTACAGCGCCGCGTCCGCGATGTAGATCGGGCCGTCATACGCCTGCACGCGACCTTTGTTCGGCTTGCCGTCCGGCAGGTTCTGCGCTTCGAACAGCACATTCCAGCTGGTGGGCGCGGTCTTGAACACGTTGGTGTTGTACATCAACACGTTCGGGCCCCACTGGTACGGGGTGCCATAGGTTTGCTGGCCGACTACGTACCACGGCGCATCTTTCAGGCGCGGGTCGATGTTCTTCCAGTTGGGGATCAGCGAGGTGTTGATCGGCTGCACACGTTTGCCGACGATCAACCGCAACGACGCATCGCCCGATGCGGTGACCAGGTCATACCCGCCCTTGGCCATCAGGCTGACCATTTCGTCAGAGGTGGCGGCGGTTTTCACGTTGACCTTGCAGCCGGTTTCCTTCTCGAAACCGGTCACCCAGTCGTAGGCCTTGTCGCTTTCGCCACGTTCGATATAACCGGGCCAGGCGACGATATCCAACTGGCCTTCACCGGCGCCCACCGCTTTGAGCGGTTCAGCGGCCTGGAGGCTGGCGCTGGCCAGCAGCGCGGTGGTCAGGGCACTGAGCAGTGCGGTCTTGTGCGCAGACATGGGGGTTCCCTCTTCTTTAATTATGGTCGGGGCAGTGTTTGAAGCCGGTAACGCAACAGCTTAGTTGTTGTTTTAAAGATGCTGGCCGTGGCGCGCCATGATGTGGCGCACCACGCTGTAGTCCTGCAGCGAATCGCTGGACAGATCCTTCCCATACCCCGAGCGCTTCAAGCCGCCGTGGGGCATTTCGCTGACCAGCATGAAATGGCTGTTGATCCAGGTGCAGCCGTATTGCAGGCGCGCCGCCACCTGCATGGCCTTGTCCAGGTTCTGGGTCCACACCGAGGAGGCCAGGCCGTATTCGGAGTCGTTGGCCCAGTCCACCGCCTGTTCCAGCTCATCGAAACGGGTCACGGTGACCACCGGGCCGAACACTTCGCGCTGCACGATTTCATCGTTCTGTTTACAGCCGGCGAGCAAGGTCGGCTGGTAATAGAAGCCCGCACCGGAATGCACGGCGGCGCCGGTGATGCGTTCGATATGCGGCTGGCCGAGGGCGCGTTCGACAAAACTGGCGACGCGGTCGCGCTGACGCGTGCTGATCAGCGGGCCGAGCTCATTGTCGGCATCGCGCTTGCCGGCAAAACGCAGGCTGCTGACCGCCACGCCCAGCTCAGCCACCAGTTTGTCGTGGATCCCGGCCTGGGCGTAGATGCGGCACGCGGCGGTGCAGTCCTGGCCGGCGTTGTAATAGCCATAGGCGCGCACGCCTTCGACCACAGCTTGCAGGTCGGCGTCGTTGCACACGATCACCGGCGCCTTGCCGCCCAATTCCAGGTGTGTGCGTTTGAGGGTTTTGGAGGCGGCTTGCAGGATTTTCTGCCCGGTGACGATATCGCCGGTCAGCGAGACCATGCGCACCTTGGGGTGACTGACCAAGTGACTGCCGACGCCTTCGCCGCCGCCACACAGAATGTTGATCACACCACGTGGCAGCAGCTCTTTAAGCACGGGCGCCAGGGCCAGGATCGACAGCGGCGTGTGTTCCGACGGTTTGAACACCAAAGTATTACCGGCGGCCAGGGCTGGGGCGATCTTCCACGCGGCCATCATCAACGGGTAGTTCCACGGCGCAATCGAGGCCACTACGCCAATCGGATCGCGACGCACCATGCTGGTGTAACCGGGCAGGTATTCACCGCTCAACTGCCCGGTCTGGCAACGCACGGCTCCGGCGAAGAAGCGGAATACATCGACGGTGGCACTCAAGTCATCCTGGCGGGCCAAGTGCAACGGCTTGCCGCAGTTCAGGGATTCGAGGCGGGCCAGGTAATCAGCTTGTTTTTCGATGGCGTCGGCGATGCCGAGCAGGATGTTCGAACGCTGCTGCGGCGTGGTGCGCGACCAGCCGGCAAAGGCGCGGTGGGCGGCGAGGATCGCGGTTTCGACCTGCTCTGTGCTGGCTTCGGCGATCTGAGTGAGCACTTCACCGGTGGCCGGGTTGAGGATCGGCTCGGCAAACCCCTGGCCCTGGACCAGTTCGCCGTCGATCAGCAACGCAGTGAGCAGCGGGGTGGGCGCGCCGGACATTTTTCGCGATCTCTTTTCTTGTGTGGCCATGGGCGTTCTCTTACAAGGCGCCTGACCTTCTCTTATGGGATGAACAGAGACTAGAGGTCAGGCGCGAGGTCAACAAATACTAAATACTGAATGCAGCATTCGATTAAATAGATGGCTTGCGCGGGTGCGGCTGTTCGCGGGCCACCGTCAGGAACGGGTCCACCAGCGCTGGGCGTGCGGTGCCACGGCGCCACGCCAGGCCCACGTCGAGGGTCTGGCTGAGGTCGGCGATCGGGCGCGCTTCAATGATGTCGCCTTCAAGCGACCACGGTCGGTAGGTCATGTCCGGCTGGATCGACACGCCGAGGCCCGCGGCCACCAGGCTGCGCACGGCTTCGGTGGAGGCGGTGCGCAACGTCACGCGCGGTTGCAGGCCTGCGCCGGTCCACATGCGCTGGGCGTTGTGGCCCATTTCATCGACGTTCAGCTGGATCAGCGGTTCACGCGCCACATCGGCCAGGTTGATGCTGTCGTGTTCCAGCAGTGGATGCTGCGCCGGTAGCCACAAGCGGTGCGGGGAGTGGGTGAGGACTTCGGTCTGCAAGGCATGGCGGTCTTCGAGGTTGGAGAGGATCAGCACGCCCACATCGATTTCGCCGCTGACCAGCAAATGCTCGATGTACGGGCGCTCATCCTCCATCACGCGGATTTCCACATTGGGGTAGGCGCGCTGGAATCGCGTCAGCAGGTCAGCGAGGTAATAACCGGCCACCAGGCTGGTCACACCGATGATCAGTTGCCCGGCTACCTGATCAGTGCTCTGTTGCAGGCTGCGTTTGGCGTTGTCGACGGTGGCAAGGATCAGGTGCGCCTGGCGCAGGAATTGATGGCCCTGGTGGGTCAGGGTCATGCCCTTGGCATGCCGGTTGAACAGGTTAACGCCGATTTCCTGCTCCAATTGCTGGATCGCCAGGGTCAGGGTGGACTGGGAAATGAACGCCGTCTGCGCGGCGGCAGAGATCGAGCCGGTCTCGGCCACGGCGATAAAATGCCGGATTTGACGCAAGGTCATCATGCTGGAATTACCAGTGGGGTGTTTTTATAGATTTGTTCGAGTGTATATCGATTTAAGCGAAGGGCGGCCGCGTTACATCTGGAAGCACTCTAGATCGAGGCTTTTTGGCACTTAGTTTTACGCTGGGGGCCTATTGGTCCTATGAACCCTAGTGTCTGGAGGCTACGAATGAATACCCGTGGATTGCTCGATCAGTTGCTCAAGTCTGGCCAGGACATGTTGCAAAACAAGGCTGGCGGCCAGCGTAAACAGGACGACAAAGGTGCACTGGGCGGTTTGCTCGGCGGTGGCGGCCTGGGCAGCCTGCTCGGTGGCGCGGGCGGCGGTGCCTTGGCGGCCGGCGCGATGGGCTTGCTGTTGGGTAACAAAAAAGCCCGCAAATTCGGCGGCAAAGCCCTGACCTACGGTGGTTTGGCCGCATTGGGCGTGATTGCCTACAAAGCCTATGGCAACTGGCAGGCCAGCCAAGCCAATGCGCCACAAGGCGAACCGCAGACCATCGACCGACTGCCACCGGCCCAGGTCGAGCAACACAGCCAAGGCATCCTCAAGGCACTGGTCGCCGCCGCCAAGGCTGACGGCCATGTGGATGAGCGCGAGCGCGCGCTGATCGAGGGCGAATTCACCAAACTGGACAATGACCGCGAACTGCAAAGCTGGCTGCACGCCGAACTCAACAAACCCCTCGACCCGGCCGACGTAGCGCGGGCTGCCGGCACACCGGAAATGGCTGCCGAGATGTACATCGCCAGTGTGATGCTGGTGGATGAGGAAAACTTCATGGAAAAGGCCTACCTCGATGAGTTGGCCCGTCAACTGAAACTGGAGCCGGGTTTGAAGCTGGAGCTGGAAAAACAGGTGCGCCAAGCGGCGCTCTGAGCCCGTCGCTTTATCGAAAACACCCCGGATGCCATAAAGGCCCGGGGTGTTTTTGCATTCTGTGAGCGCTACATCAAAACCCGTTGATAAATGAGGGCTTCTGCTCAGCTATACTCCCCGGCATTTGATCGGCCCTTCGAGGAATTACTGTGAAGAACTGGACCTTGCGCCAACGGATCTTGGCAAGCTTTGCGGTCATTATCGCCATCATGCTGTTAATGGTTGTGGTCTCCTATTCACGGTTGCTGAAGATCGAAACCAGCGAAGTCGCGGTGCGCGATGACGCGGTGCCGGGGGTCTATCTCAGTTCAATGATCCGTAGCGCCTGGGTCGACAGCTACCTGCAGACCCTTGAATTGCTGGGCCTGCGTGAGAACAAGCAACTGAGCGACGCTGATCGGGCGGAGTTCAAGTCCTTTGAAGCGCGCATCCTGCAGCAGATGAGCAACTACGACAAAACTATTGCCGGCAGTGAAGACCGTTCCGAGTTCGACAAATTCGAAGCCCTGCACCAGGCCTACAACAAGAGCCTGTCCACGGTGCTCGACAGCCTGCAACGCGGTGACCTGGCGGCCGCCCGCAAAGAGTTTGATACGCAGCTGACGCCGACCTGGACCGCAGGCCGCATGAAGCTCAACGACATCATCACCGAGAACAAGAACGTCGCCGACCGTGCGACCAACGCCATCGATGATGCGGTTTCCGCTGCTAAAATCAGCATGTTCGTATCGCTGGTCGTCGCCATCCTCGCCGCCGGCCTGTGTGGCCTGCTGCTGATGCGCGCGATCATGGCGCCGATGCAACGCATCGTCGATATCCTCGAAACCATGCGCGACGGCGACCTGAGCAAGCGCTTGAACCTGGAGCGCAAAGACGAATTCAATGCGGTGGAAACCGGCTTCAACGACATGATGACCGAGCTGACGGCCCTGGTATCCCAGGCCCAGCGTTCGTCGGTGCAGGTCACCACCTCGGTCACCGAGATTGCTGCCACGTCCAAGCAGCAACAGGCCACCGCCACTGAAACCGCTGCGACCACCACTGAAATCGGTGCCACCTCCCGCGAAATCGCGGCCACGTCCAAGGACCTGGTGCGCACCATGACCGAAGTGTCCACCGCCGCCGACCAGGCTTCGGTCGCCGCCGGTTCCGGCCAGCAAGGCCTGGCACGCATGGAAGAAACCATGCACTCGGTGATGGGCGCGGCCGACCTGGTCAACGCCAAGCTGGCGATCCTCAATGAGAAGGCCGGCAACATCAACCAAGTGGTGGTGACCATCGTCAAGGTTGCTGACCAGACCAACCTGCTGTCCCTCAACGCGGCCATCGAGGCTGAAAAAGCCGGCGAATACGGTCGCGGTTTTGCCGTGGTGGCCACCGAAGTGCGTCGCTTGGCCGACCAGACGGCCGTGGCCACCTACGACATTGAGCAGATGGTGCGCGAGATCCAGTCGGCGGTGTCCGCTGGCGTGATGGGCATGGACAAGTTCTCCGAAGAAGTGCGTCGCGGCATGTTTGAAGTGCAGCAAGTGGGCGAGCAGTTGTCGCAGATCATCCATCAGGTGCAGGCCCTGGCGCCGCGGGTGTTGATGGTCAACGAAGGCATGCAGGCCCAGGCCACCGGTGCCGAGCAGATCAACCACGCCCTGGTGCAACTGGGCGATGCCAGCAGCCAGACCGTCGAGTCCCTGCGTCAGGCCAGCTTTGCCATTGACGAGCTGAGTCAGGTGGCGGTCGGTCTGCGCAGCGGCGTGTCGCGCTTCAAAGTCTGATGAGCGACCTCGCGGCTAAACGCGGCGCCGTCCCGGCAGCGAAAAAGGCGTTGTTCCTGGTGTTCCACATCGGCAACGAACGTTACGCCCTCAAGGCCACCGAAGTGGCCGAGGTGCTGCCGCGCCTGCCTTTGAAACCCATCGCCCATGCGCCGCTGTGGGTGGCGGGCATTTTTGCCCACCGTGGTGCACTGGTGCCGGTGATCGACCTCAGCGCCTTGACCTTCGGCACCGCCGCCCAGGCGCGTACCAGCACGCGGCTGGTGCTGGTCAATTACCAGCCCGAGCCCTGGATTGAAGCGCGCTGGCTGGGGCTGATCCTGGAGCAGGCCACCGACACGTTGCGCTGCGACCCGGCGGAGTTTCAGCCCTATGGCCTCGACAACCGCCAGGCGCCGTACCTGGGGCCGGTGCGTGAAGACGCGTTGGGCTTGATGCAATGGATCGGCGTGAATGACCTGCTCACCGATGAGGTGCGCGCCGTGCTGTTTTCTGCCGAGCTGAGCCTATGAGCAGCGATCCGCGTTTCTTTGCCTTCCTTAAAGAGCGCATCGGCCTGGATGTGGCATCGGTGGGCGAAGCCATCATCGAGCGCGCGTTGCGCCAGCGTAGCCAGGCCGTCAATGCGCAGACGGCCGGCGAGTACTGGCAGCACCTGCAAAGTTCCGAGGATGAGCAGCAGGCGCTGATCGAAGCGGTAATCGTCCCGGAGACCTGGTTTTTCCGGTACCCCGAATCGTTCGCGACCCTGGCCCGCTTGGCCAAGGCGCGGCTGATCGAAATCAAGCAGATGCGCGCACTGCGCATCCTCAGCCTGCCGTGCTCCACCGGTGAAGAACCTTATTCGATTGCCATGGCATTACTGGACGCTGGCCTCGCGCCGCACCAGTTCAAGGTGCTGGGCCTGGATGTCAGCCCGCTGTCGGTGGAGCGTGCGCGGCGCGGGGTGTATGGCAAGAACTCGTTTCGCGGTGGCGATATTGCCTTTCGCGACCGCCATTTCACCGAGTATGGCGACGGTTACCACATTGCCGACCGTGTGCGCGAACAGGTGCGCCTGCAGGTGGGCAACCTGCTTGATCCGGGCTTGCTGGCGAATGAGGCGAGCTACGACTTCGTGTTCTGCCGCAACCTGCTGATCTACTTCGACCAGCCGACCCAGAAGCAGGTTTTCGATGTGCTCAAGGGCCTGACCCATTTGGACGGCGTGCTGTTTATCGGCCCGGCCGAAGGCAGCTTGTTGGGGCGCCATGGCATGCGTTCGATTGGGGTGCCGCAGTCGTTTGCGTTCAGTCGGCATGCCGAGCCGGTCAAGCCTGAACCCGTGTTTGTGCCGATTGCCGCGCCTATCCCGCAACGCAGTGCGGCGCCGATTCCGAGCAAGCCACGGCCGTTCAGCACGGCCAGCGCTCAAGTGGTGCCGATCAAGGCGCCGCACACCGATGCGGGCGACCTGCTCAGCCGCATCGCCACCCTGGCCAATGAAGGCAAGAGTGCCGAAGCCCGCGCCGCGTGCGAACAGTATCTGAGCAACCACCCGCCGGCTGCCCAGGTGTTCTACTGGCTCGGGTTGTTGAGTGATGTGGCCGGCAGTGCCCTGGAGGCCCAGGGTTATTATCGAAAAGCCTTGTACCTGGAACCCCAGCACCCGCAGGCCTTGATGCACCTGGCCGCGTTGCTCGAATCCCAGGGCGATAGTGCGGGAGCGCGCCGCTTGCAGGCGCGGGCTGCCCGTAGCGAGCGAGCTGACAGTGAGTCCAAACGATGAGTAACACCGAGGCGCTCGACACCGCAGGCCTGGACCTGACCCTGGCCGACACCCAAGCCATCGACGACTGCTGGAACCGCATCGGCATCCATGGCGACAAATCCTGCCCGCTGTTGGCAGACCATATCCATTGCCGCAACTGCTCGGTGTACTCGGCGGCAGCCACGCGCTTGCTGGACCGCTACGCCTTGCAGCAGGACGCGCATCGCCCGCATGCCGCTGTCGAGCTGGGCGAAGATGTGGTCACCCGTTCGTTGCTGATGTTCCGCCTCGGCGAAGAATGGCTGGGCATTGCCACCCGTTGCCTGGTGGAAGTCGCGCCGTTGCAACCGATACATTCCCTGCCGCACCAACGCTCGCGCGCCTTGCTCGGCGTGGCCAATGTGCGGGGTGCGCTGGTGGCGTGCCTGTCGCTGGTGGAACTGCTGGGCCTGGATGTCACCAGCAACGGCGCCAGCGGCGGCCGCATCATGCCGCGCATGCTGATCATTGCCGCACAGGATGGCCCGGTGGTGGTACCGGTGGATGAAGTCGACGGGATCCACGCCATCGATGAGCGCACCTTGAAGGCGGCTTCGGCCTCCGGCACCCAGGCCAGCGCGCGCTACACCCAAGGCGTGTTGCAGTGGAAAGGTCGCAGCCTGCGTTGGCTGGACGAGGTGCAATTGTTGTCCGCCGTGACCCGGAGCCTCACATGACCCCCGACCAGATGCGCGATGCCTCGCTGCTGGAGCTGTTCAGCCTGGAAGCCGACGCGCAGACCCAGGTGCTGAGCGCGGGCCTGCTGGCCCTGGAACGCAACCCGACCCAGGCCGATCAGCTTGAAGCCTGCATGCGCGCCGCTCACTCGCTCAAGGGGGCGGCGCGTATCGTCGGGGTCGACGCCGGGGTCAGCGTCTCCCATGTGATGGAAGATTGCCTGGTCAGCGCCCAGGAAAGCCGCCTGTACCTGCAACCCGAACATATTGATGCGTTGCTGCAAGGCACCGACCTGCTGATGCGCATCGCCACGCCCGGCAATAACGTGGGGCCGGCGGATATCGAAGCCTATGTGGCGTTGATGGAGCGCCTGTTGGACCCGTCCCAGGCGCCGGTCAAGCCTGTGGCGCCGCCGCCAGAGCCTGTACCTGTCGTTGAAGAACTGCCGCCGGAACCCGAGCCTGCGCCGCCGGTGGTTGCCGAGCCGCTGCGCCAGAACAAACGCATGACCGAAGGCGGCGAGCGCGTGCTGCGGGTTACCGCTGAGCGCTTGAACAGCCTCTTGGACCTGTCGAGCAAATCCTTGGTGGAAACCCAGCGGCTCAAGCCGTATTTGGCCAGCCTGCAGCGCCTCAAGCGCATTCAAAACCAGAGCGTGCGGGCCCTGGATGCGCTGGACGGGCAACTCAAGACCCAAAATCTGAACCTGGAAGCTCAAGAGGCGCTGGCCGACACCCGCCGTCTGCTCAGCGAAGCCCAGGCCCTGCTGGCGGAAAAAACCGCCGAGCTGGACGAGTTTGGCTGGCAGGCCGGGCAGCGCGCCCAGGTGCTCTACGACACCGCTTTGGCCTGCCGCATGCGCCCGTTTGCCGATGTGCTGGCCGGGCAAGTGCGCATGGTGCGCGACCTTGGCCGCAGCCTCGGCAAACAGGTACGCCTGGAGATCGAGGGCGAAAAGACCCAGGTCGACCGTGATGTGCTGGAAAAACTCGAAGCGCCGCTCACCCATTTGTTGCGCAATGCGGTCGACCACGGCATCGAAATGCCTGAGCAACGCCTGCTCGCAGGCAAGCCGGCTGAAGGCCTGATCCGCCTGCGCGCGTCCCACCAGGCCGGCTTGCTGGTGCTGGAATTGAGCGATGACGGTAATGGCGTCGACCTGGAACGGCTGCGCGGCACCATCGTCGACCGGCATCTGTCGCCGCTGGAAACCGCCCTGCGCCTGAGCGAAGAAGAGTTGCTGACGTTCCTGTTCCTGCCGGGGTTCAGCCTGCGTGACAAGGTCACCGAAGTGTCCGGGCGCGGCGTCGGCCTGGACGCGGTGCAGCATATGGTTCGCCAACTGCGCGGCGCGGTGGTGCTGGAGCAGACGGCGGGGCAGGGCAGCCGCTTCCACCTGGAGGTGCCATTGACCCTGTCGGTGGTGCGCAGCCTGGTGGTGGAAGTCGGCGAAGAAGCCTACGCCTTTCCGCTGGCTCACATTGAGCGCATGTGCGACCTGGCGCCGGACGATATCGTGCAACTGGAAGGTCGCCAGCATTTCTGGCACGAAGGCCGGCACGTCGGCCTGGTTGCCGCCAGCCAGTTGTTGCAGCGTCCGGCGGGGCAGGGCCAGTCGGACACCTTGAAAGTCGTGGTGATCCGCGAGCGTGATGCGGTGTATGGGATTGCCGTGGAGCGATTTATCGGCGAGCGTACCCTGGTGGTGCTGCCGCTGGATGATCGCCTGGGCAAGGTCCAGGATATTTCCGCTGGCGCGTTGCTGGATGACGGCTCGGTGGTGCTGATCGTCGATGTCGAAGATATGCTGCGTTCGGTGGACAAACTGCTCAACACCGGCCGCCTGGAACGTATCGCGCGGCGTAGCCAACAAGCCACTGAGGCACCGCGTAAACGCGTGTTGGTGGTGGACGACTCGCTGACCGTGCGTGAACTGCAACGTAAATTGTTACTTAATCGTGGTTATGAAGTGGCCGTGGCGGTCGATGGCATGGACGGCTGGAACGCCTTGCGCTCCGAAGACTTTGACCTGTTGATCACTGATATTGATATGCCTCGTATGGACGGTATTGAATTGGTCACACTCTTGCGCCGAGACAGTCGCCTGCAATCGTTGCCGGTGATGGTGGTGTCCTACAAGGATCGCGAAGAAGACCGACGTCGTGGACTGGACGCCGGTGCCGACTATTATTTAGCCAAAGCCAGTTTCCATGATGATGCCCTGCTGGATGCCGTGGTGGAACTGATCGGAGGCGCGCGGGCATGAGGATTGCGATCGTCAATGACATGCCCCTGGCAGTGGAGGCCTTGCGCCGCGCCTTGAGCTTCGAGCCCGCGCATCAAGTCGTCTGGGTGGCCGCCAATGGCCTCGAAGCGGTGCAGCGCTGCGCTGAACTGACGCCGGACCTGATCCTGATGGACCTGATCATGCCGGTGATGGACGGCGTGGAAGCCACCCGCCAGATCATGGCCGAGACCCCGTGCGCCATTGTGATCGTGACCGTCGACCGTCAGGCCAACGTCAGCCGGGTATTTGAAGCCATGGGCCACGGCGCGTTGGACGTGGTGGACACACCGCCCCTGGGCGTGGGCAACCCCAAGGATGCGGCGGCGCCGCTGCTGCGCAAGATCCTCAATATCGGCTGGCTGATCGGCCAGCGCGGCAGCCGCGTACGTGCCGAAACCGTTGCGCCGCGAATGACCGGTAAACGCCAGAGCCTGGTGGCAATCGGTTCATCGGCCGGTGGTCCGGCTGCCCTGGAAATCCTGCTCAAGGGTTTGCCCCGGGACTTTCCCGCCGCCATTGTGCTGGTGCAGCATGTGGACCAAGTGTTCGCCGCCGGCATGGCCGAGTGGCTGGGCAGCGCTTCCGGCCTGCCGGTGCGCCTGGCCCGTGAAGGCGAGCCCCCGCAAAGCGGCGTGGTGCTGCTGGCCGGCACCAACCACCACATTCGTTTGCTGAAAAATGGCACGCTGGCCTATACCGCAGAGCCGGTGAACGAGATTTACCGGCCTTCGATCGACGTGTTTTTCGAAAGCGTGGCCAGCCATTGGAATGGCGATGCCGTCGGCGTGCTGCTGACCGGCATGGGGCGTGACGGGGCCCAGGGCCTCAAGTTGCTGCGTGAACAAGGTTATTTAACCATCGCCCAGGATCAGCAAAGCTCGGCGGTGTATGGCATGCCCAAAGCGGCGGCGGCAATTGATGCTGCTGTTGAAATTCGCCCACTGGATAGAATTGCGCCCCGATTGCTGGAGGTCTTTGCAAAATGAACATGACCTCCCGCGGTGCTGGCTGGCAGGTAGTAATTCAGGTGACTGCACATGAATGATTTACAGATCGACGACATCAAGACCGACGAAAATGCCGCCATGGTGTTGCTGGTCGACGACCAGGCCATGATCGGCGAAGCCGTGCGACGCGGCCTGGCCCATGAAGAAAATATCGACTTCCACTTCTGCGCCGATCCACACCAGGCGATTGCCCAGGCGATCCGCATCAAGCCGACCGTGATCCTGCAGGATCTGGTGATGCCGGGCCTCGACGGTCTGACCTTGGTGCGCGAATACCGCAATCATCCGGCCACCGCGAATATCCCGATTATCGTGCTGTCCACCAAAGAAGATCCGCTGATCAAGAGCGCGGCTTTTTCTGCAGGGGCCAATGATTACTTGGTCAAGCTGCCGGACAACATCGAATTGGTGGCGCGCATTCGCTATCACTCGCGGTCCTACATGACCCTGTTGCAGCGGGATGCGGCTTATCGTGCGCTGCGGGTCAGCCAGCAACAGTTGCTGGACACCAATCTGGTACTGCAACGGCTGATGAACTCTGATGGCCTGACCGGGCTGTCCAACCGTCGTCACTTTGATGAATATTTGGAGCTGGAGTGGCGTCGGGCCATGCGTGATCAGACTCAGTTGTCGTTGTTGATGATTGATGTGGATTTCTTCAAGACCTATAACGACAGTTTTGGGCACGTTGAGGGTGACGAAGCCTTGCGCAAGGTGGCGGCGACCATTCGTGAGGCCAGCAGTCGGCCTTCGGATTTGCCGGCGCGCTATGGAGGGGAGGAGTTTGCCCTGGTGCTGCCTAATACCTCGCCGGGCGGTGCGCGGTTGGTGGCTGAGAAGCTGCGCATGGCGGTGGCTGCGTTGAAGATTCCGCATAACGCGCCGACTGAGGGGTCGAGCCTGACGATTAGCATTGGGTTGTCGACCATGACGCCGCAGCAGGGGACGGATTGCCGGCAGGTGATCTTGGCGGCGGATAAGGGGTTGTATACGGCTAAGCATAATGGGCGGAATCAGGTGGGGATTGAGTAGGGCTGAGTGCTTCTGTGTACATATCCGTTGCTGCGGTCACGGCTGCTATTGGTTCCGCTCTTACAGCGGGTCACTTTTTGAAAAGCGCAAAAAGTAACCAAAAACGCTTCGCCCCAACACTCGGCACCTCGCTTAGGCTCGGTGTGCCCTCACTCCGGCTTGAATCCGTGGGCCGCCGCGATGGGCCATCCTTGGCCCAGCGCGGCTAACCCGGCGTCCTGCCGGGTTACCCACGGATTCAAGCCTGCGTTCGGCCAGCGTGTTTGACGGGGCGCCTAAGATCAAAAGCAGAAGCAAGAGCGTGGCGGCCTTAGAGCCGACCGGTATTGTTTGGTCTAACTCGGTAAAATGTGGGAGCTGGCTTGCCTGCGATGCAGACACCTCTGTACATCAGGCACACCGAGTTGATGCCATCGCAGGCAAGCCAGTTCCCACAGAAAAGCAGATCCAATTCAGCTCTGGCTCTGGCTCCGGCTCTGGCTCTGGCTCTGGCTCTGGCTCTGGCTCTGGCTTTGTTTTTGATTTTGATCTTAAGCGCCCCGTCAAACACGCTGGCCGGAATTCGGCAGGGATTTGGGGGGTAAACCGGCAGGGATGCCGGTTTAGCCGCCCCGCGCCATGGATGGCGCGTGGCGGCGGCCCCCCCAAATCACTGTCGGATTACGGGCACACCGAGCCTAGGCGAGGTGCCGAGTGTTGGGGCAAGAGCGCTTTGGTTACTTTCGCGCTTTTCGAAAGTGACCCGCCGTAAGGGCGGAACCCTAAGTGGCCGTTACCCAAATAACGGATATGCCCCCCCACCAACCCCAACCCTTTTCGCCCAGCGGACTGCCGCTCCCCCCCATTTCCCGTTATACTCGCCGGCTTTCAAAAGTTCGCCAACGAGTGCTGCCCGCCATGGAAATCAACCCGATCCTTAACACCATCAAGGACCTGTCCGAGCGCTCCGAAACTATTCGGGGGTATCTTTGACTACGATCAAAAGCATGAGCGTCTGACCGAAGTCAATCGCGAGCTTGAAGATCCTGCTGTCTGGAACAAACCTGAATACGCCCAGGAACTGGGCCGCGAGCGCGCTGCGCTGGCGCAGATCGTCGATACCCTCGACGAACTGAACACCGGTCTGGCCGATTGCCGTGACCTGCTGGACATGGCCGTCGAAGAAAACGACGAAGGCGCAGTGGGCGATGTCGTCGCCGAGCTGGCCCGTCTCGAGGAAAACCTCGCCAAACTCGAATTCCGCCGCATGTTCAGCCACGAGATGGACCCGAACAACGCTTACCTGGACATCCAGGCCGGTTCCGGTGGCACCGAGGCCCAGGACTGGGCCAACATCCTGCTGCGCATGTACCTGCGCTGGGCAGACAAACGCGGTTTCGAAGCGACCATCATGGAACTGTCCGCCGGTGAAGTTGCCGGTATCAAGGGCGCGACCGTGCACATCAAGGGCGAATACGCCTTTGGCTGGTTGCGCACCGAGATCGGCGTACACCGCCTGGTACGCAAGAGCCCGTTCGACTCCGGCAACCGTCGCCACACTTCGTTCTCTGCGGTGTTCGTCTCGCCAGAGATCGACGACAAGGTCGAGATCGAGATCAACCCGGCCGACCTGCGCATCGACACCTACCGCTCCTCCGGTGCCGGTGGTCAGCACGTAAACACCACCGACTCGGCCGTCCGTATCACCCACGTACCGACCAACACCGTGGTCAGCTGCCAGAACGAACGTTCCCAGCACGCCAACAAAGACACCGCCATGAAAATGCTGCGGGCCAAGTTGTACGAGCAGGAAATGCAGAAACGCAACGCCGCGTCCCAAGCGCTGGAAGACACCAAGTCGGATATCGGCTGGGGTCACCAGATCCGCTCTTATGTGCTCGATGCGTCGCGGATCAAGGATCTGCGCACTAACATCGAACGCAGCGATTGTGACAAGGTGCTCGATGGCGACATCGACGAGTATCTGGAAGCCAGCCTGAAATCAGGCCTGTAACACCCTAATTCTGTGATGGAAAATTTAAAGACATGAGCGACCAACAACTCGACCAGGCCCTGCAACAGGAAGAAAACTCCCTGATCGCCCTGCGCAAGGAAAAGCTTGCTGCCGAGCGCGCCAAGGGCAATGCCTTCCCCAACGACTTCCGCCGCGAAAACTACTGCGATGCCTTGCAGAAGCAATACGCGGACAAGACCAAGGAAGAGCTGGCAGAGGCAGCGATCCCGGTCAAGGTGGCAGGTCGCATCATGCTCAACCGTGGCTCGTTCATGGTGATCCAGGACATGACCGGTCGCATCCAGGTCTACGTCAACCGCAAGACCTTGCCGGAAGAAACCCTGGCCTCGGTGAAAACCTGGGACATGGGCGACATCATCGCCGCCGAAGGCACCCTGGCCCGTTCCGGCAAGGGCGACCTGTATGTGGAAATGACCAGCGTGCGCCTGCTGACCAAGTCGCTGCGCCCGCTGCCGGACAAGCACCACGGCCTGACCGACACCGAACAGCGCTACCGCCAGCGCTACGTTGACCTGATCGTCAACGAAGAAGTGCGCCACACCTTCCGTGTGCGCTCGCAAGTGATCGCGCACATCCGTACCTTCCTGATGCAGCGCGACTTCCTGGAAGTGGAAACCCCGATGCTGCAAACCATCCCCGGTGGTGCCGCAGCCAAGCCGTTCGAAACCCACCACAACGCGCTGGACATGGAAATGTTCCTGCGTATCGCGCCGGAGCTGTACCTCAAGCGTCTGGTTGTTGGCGGCTTCGAAAAAGTGTTCGAGATCAACCGCAACTTCCGTAACGAAGGCGTTTCGACCCGTCACAACCCAGAATTCACCATGTTGGAGTTCTACCAGGCCTACGCCGACTACGAAGACAACATGGACCTGACCGAAGAACTGTTCCGCGAGCTGGCGCAGCTGGTCCTGGGCAGCACCGACGTGCCGTACGGCGACAAGGTGTTCCACTTCGGCGAGCCGTTCGTGCGTCTGTCGGTGTTCGATTCGATCCTCAAGTACAACCCTGAGTTGACTGCTGACGACCTGAACGACATCGACAAGGCCCGCGCCATCGCCAAAAAAGCCGGCGCCAAGGTGCTGGGCTTCGAAGGCCTGGGCAAACTGCAGGTGATGATTTTCGAAGAGCTGGTCGAGCATAAGCTGGAGCAGCCGCACTTCATTACCCAGTACCCATTCGAAGTGTCGCCGCTGGCCCGTCGTAACGACGACAACCCGAACGTCACCGACCGCTTCGAGCTGTTCATCGGCGGCCGCGAAATCGCCAACGCCTACTCCGAGTTGAACGACGCGGAAGACCAGGCCGAGCGCTTCATGGCCCAGGTGGCCGACAAGGACGCCGGTGACGACGAAGCCATGCACTACGACGCTGACTTCGTCCGTGCCCTGGAGTACGGCATGCCGCCAACGGCCGGTGAAGGCATCGGCATCGACCGTTTGGTGATGCTGTTGACCAACTCGCCGTCGATCCGCGACGTGATCTTGTTCCCGCACATGCGGCCACAAGCGTAACCGAAGCGAAATCCGAAGCCGCCTTTTATAAGGCGGCTTTTTTATGTGGCGTCTTTAAGCGTCAAGCAAACAGCGCCAGGTTTTGATCTATTCAAGGATGTGTGTCGTGAACCGCGTAACCGCTCAAGAAGGCGCCGCCGGCATTGCCGCTGCCGTGGCTGAAAGCGTCCAGTACCAGGGCCGCAAGGCCAGTCGTCGGGGTAGCGAGCAGCGCAGGCAAGACATCCTCGATGCAGCCATGCGCATTGTAGTGCGCGATGGTGTACGGGCCGTTCGTCATCGGGCAGTGGCGGCGGAGGCGGGGGTGCCGTTGTCGGCCACTACCTACTATTTCAAGGATATCGATGACCTGCTCACCGATACCTTCGCCCAATACGTCGAACGCAGCGCCGCGTTCATGGGCAAGTTGTGGGTGCGCAACGAGGGCCTGCTGCGCGAGATGGTCGCCTATGGCGATGGCAGCCCACAATCACGCTCGCAACTGGCTGATGACATTGCGCGCCTGACCGCCGACTACGTCTTGCGCCAACTGACCAACCGGCGTGAGCACCTGATGGCCGAGCAGGCGTTCCGCCAGGAGGCCTTGCTCAACCCGCGTTTGGCCGAGTTGGTACGCTCCCACCAGCAGATTCTGTTGCAGGGCACCGGGCAGTTTTTCCAGGTGCTGGGCTCCCGCGAGCCACAACAGGATGCCAAAGTGTTGACGGCGATAATCAGTCGGATGGAATATCAGGGCCTGCTGGGCGGCGCAGAGCCTCTGACCGGTGAAGAGATGCTTGAGATCCTCAAGCGTTACATGCATTTGGTGTTGGCCTCGGTCTGACACCGGGGGATGTCCAATGAAAACCTGGCGTGTGGTAGTAATCGCCTTGTCGTTCCTGCTACTGAGTGGTTGCCTGGTGACCTTCAAGGACCCGCTGCCGGCCCGTGACGCCGCACCGCAGGCCTTGCTGGGTCAATGGTCGAGCAAAAACGCCTGGGGTGAGCCGCTCAACCTGCACATCACCGCCGTGGGTGAGCACCGTTACAAAGCCGTGAGCTACCCTACAGCCAAGCCGGGCCAGCGTGATGAGTACCTGTTCAGCGTTTCGCGCCATGGTAGCCGCTGGTATTTGTCGGCGCCGCTGCCGGCCAAGCTCGGCGGGAACTTCATTCTGGCGGGCTTCGAAATCAACGAAAAGCATGAATTGGTGGTCTACAACCTCGATCTGGAGCAGATCCATCAAGCCATCGGCCAAAAGGCGTTGCACGGCAGTACCGTGGAGACCGTCGAAGGGGCTGGCGTGTTGGTGGACAGCCCCTTGGACCAGGTGTTTGCCTACCTGGATGATCCGGCTAACGCCGATGTATTCGTGGAAGCCGTGCGCTACCAGCGCGCGGGCAAATAACGTTTAAAGAGGAAGCACCGGGTGGACGATTACCAGCAGACGATACGCACCTTGTCTGATCGCATTGTGCTGGCGCAAACACCGATTCGCGTCCTCGACGCCGTGAAGTGGGACGACACTATTCGCCAGGGGTTCCTCAAGGCCAAGGGCAAGGAAATGCCGGCGGTGAGCCGCGACTACTACCTCAACCGGCCGCTGTCGTTCGACTCCAGCGCGGTGAAGCTGGAGTTCCAGAACATCGAGCGCGATATCACCCGTCGCCTCGGGCAGTTCAGCCCGGTCGGGCAGATCATGCGCCGCATGTGCAAGGAATACCGCATGGTGGTGCGCATGCTTGAAGCACGCGGCACCGAGGATTTCGGCCTGATTTCCCAGGAACTCTATGGTGCGGCCTCCGATGCGTTCCACGCGGGCGACCCGACCCTGGCTGACTTGGGCCTGATGCTTTCGGACTACCTGAACAACATCGACGGTCGTGGCGACTTGAAGGACGAGGCCAAGACCCTCACCGCCAAGGACGCCGTGGCCCTGCTGCAAACCCGCTTGAACAAAGTGTTTGGCGAGGCCGAAGAGACCATTCGCGTGTTCGAGTCCGACGGTATCGTCGCCGACGCGGCGGCGGGTGCCGACTATATCAAGATCCGCGCCGACGCGATGTTCAACGACCGCGACGTACGCGCCCTGGAAGTGCATGAAGGCCTGGTGCATGTCGGCACCACCCTCAATGGCCAGAACCAGCCGATCTGCACCTTCCTGTCAAAAGGCCCGCCATCGTCCACCGTGACCCAGGAAGGCCTGGCGATCCTGATGGAAATCATCACCTTCGCTTCCTACCCGAGCCGCCTGCGCAAGCTGACCAACCGCACCCGGGCCATCCATATGGTGGAAGAGGGCGCCGACTTCCTGCAGGTGTTCGAGTTCTTCCGCGAACAAGGCTTTGAGATGGCCGAAAGCTACGGCAACGCCAGTCGCGTTTTCCGGGGCTCGGTGCCGACCGGTCTGCCGTTTACCAAGGACTTGTCCTACCTCAAGGGCTTCATCATGGTCTACAACTACATCCAGCTCGCCGTGCGCAAGGGCAAGCTGGAACAAGTGCCGCTGCTGTTCTGCGGCAAGACCACCCTGGAAGACATGCGCACCTTGCGCCAACTGGTCGACGAAGGCCTGGTGGTACCGCCCAAGTACCTGCCGGAACAATTCCGTGACATGAACGCACTGGCGGCGTGGATGTGCTTCTCCAACTTCCTCAATCACTTGAGCCTGGATCGGATCGAGGCGGATTACTCCAATATCCTTTAAACCGTGGTATTCGCGAGGCTTCAACGGATGAGAATCCTCGGCATTCTGTGCCTGCTACTCACATTGAACGGCTGCAGCTCGCTGCTGTTCTACCCCGAGCCCGGCCTGCCGTTCACGCCGGAAAAAGCCCACCTGCACTACCGCGACGTTAGCTTGACCACCGCCGACGGCGTGAAGCTCCATGCCTGGTGGTTGCCGGCCAAGCCCGGTGTGCCGCTCAAGGGCACGGTGCTGCATTTGCATGGCAACGGCGGCAACCTGGCCTGGCACCTGGGCGGCAGTTGGTGGCTGCCCGAGCAAGGCTACCAAGTGCTGTTGCTGGACTATCGCGGTTATGGCTTGTCGCAAGGCAAACCCTCGCTGCCCGCGATCTATCAGGACGTGGACGCGGCGTTCAGTTGGATCGACCAGGCGCCGCAAACCCAGGGCCAGCCGCTGATTATTCTCGGCCAAAGCCTGGGCGGGGCGTTGGCGGTGCACTACCTGGCCGCCCATCCGGAGCGCCAATCCCAGCTCAAGGCCCTGGTGTTGGACGGCGTCCCCGCCAGTTATCGTGACGTAGGACAATTCGCCCTGAGCACTTCCTGGTTAACATGGCCGTTTCAGGTGCCCCTGTCCTGGCTGGTGCCGGACGGCGACAGTGCAATCTATGCCATGCCCCAACTCACAGGCGTGCCGAAGCTGTTGTTCCACAGCCTGGACGACCCGATCGTGCCGGTGGCCAATGGCATCCGCCTCTACCAGGCCGCGCCACCACCCCGGGTGCTGCAGTTGACCCGGGGCGGACATGTGCAGACCTTTGCCGACAAGACCTGGCAAACGGTGATGCTGCGCTACCTGGACGACCCGCAGCACTTCAACGGCTTGCGCCGCCTGGGCGAGATTCCGAACTTTCCTAAAGTTGATTCATCAGAGAGCCCGCAATGAGCGAAGAACGCAACATGATCCCGCTGATCCTTACCGGTATCGGCACCATCATCGGCACCGTTGGCTGCCTGTGGTTCTACGGTTACCTGCACTTTGCCAAGCCGGAAGATGCCTTGCTGCTCAGCGATTTCACCATGCTCAAGACGGTGCCGGGCGAGGACTACAAGATCTCCCTGACCCCGGCCGCGCAAGTGGCGCAGTGCGTGGATGGCGTGCTGGTGATGTTCGACACCGAGCAGAAAGGCCTCAGCGGCGTGTTGGTGAACAACAAGAAGCAGGCTGTGCGATGCATGGGGCAGGAAACCCCGCAATTGCAGCAGTGAAGGCGGTTTTTGCCGGTGTGGGAAAGCTCCGTTTTGCGTGCCGACTAATGATTTAACACTGATAAGCCGCTCGGCACGCCGGAACCCGCCTGCCGTGCTCACCACAGATCATGGACTGATTGGATTTACCAATCGGTCCATTTTTTCATGACGCTGGAGTGAGCAAATATGGCGGGTATAAACGCAATGCCGGGTGTAGGCAGCATGGGCGGTGGTGGACAGGTTGCCGGTGGCCCTCAACAGAACCAGGGGCTGGATCAGCAGATCAAGGACGTTCAAAGCAAAATCAAAGAGATGCAGTCACAAGGTGCTAAAGGCGGCCAGGGCAGCGAGGGCGGAGGTGGCCTCGACGAACTGATGAAACTGTTGGAGAAACTGCTCGCCCAAAAAGCTCAAGGTGGGCAGGGTGCGCAAGGCGATCAAGGCGCGCAGGATGGCCAAGGTGGCGGCCAGGGTCAGGGCCAGATCCAAATGCCGGAGACCCAAGGCACAGGCAAGGTCGGCGGTTAAACGCCACCTCTCGAAAACCGCCCTTTCAGGGCGGTTTTTGCGTGCTCAATCCGCTATTCAGCCTGTAACGACGTGAGTGGCGTACTACAGGGTGTCGCACGTCATGCAGATGAAATGGAAATGTCTGGAACCGGTTCGACTTTAATGCCACATAAAAAGTGGCTACCTACATAGATTGGGTCGAGGATGAAAATACATATTCCTGTATTGGAAAACATGTTGGCCATGGCAAGGCAGCATGTGGCGCTGGAACAGGAAGCCGCTCGCAGGTACAAGCGCGATCAAGGCAGGGACGAGCATGCGAGCGCGAAGATTGAAATGCCAGCCGAGGACACGAATCGCACTATCCAGTTTGACGAGCCGAAAAAAAACCCACCGTGAGGTGGGTTTTCTTATCCAACGCCAATCAATCAGTTGGCAACGGAAGACCGTGGCTTGACGGGCTGGTTGTCGTTGGAGATGGTCACTTCAACGCGGCGGTTCATGGCACGGCCCGAGACGCTGCCGTTGTCGGCAACCGGGTATTCCTTGCCGTAACCCTGGGTCACGATGCGCGAGATATCCACGCCTTGTTGAGCCAGTGCGCGTTGTACCGAAGCGGCACGACGCTCGGACAGGCTTTGGTTGTACGAATCGGAACCGGTGCTGTCGGTGTAGCCTTCGACGATCACTTTACGGTCCGGGTTATCGCGCAGGAACTGAGCCAGCTTGGTGATGTTCACGAGGCCGCTGGATTTCAGGTCGGACTTGTTGGTGGCGAACAGCACGTCACCAAAGGTGACCAGCGTGCCGCGATCGGTCTGCTTGGCGTTCAGGCTGTCCTGCAGTTGCTTGATCTGCGCATCGCGGGCATCCAGCAACGCACGGGCACGTTCGTCGCCGGCGTTTTTCAGCTTGGCTTCGGATTCACGTAGCACGATGGTGTCTTTGGCGACTTCAACGCGCTGGTTGGTCAGGTAGGGCCAGTTGGTCGACTTTCTTCTGGTCTTCCTTGTCGCGGTAGGCCTTGTCAGCCTTGTCCAGCCATTCGCTGGCGTCCTTGGTTTCCAGGGCCGCGAGCTTGGTGGCTTGCGGGTTGGTCTGCAGGGAGGAGAAGTTGGTCCGCGCGTTTTCCAGGTTCGCGTTTGGCGGGGTGGAGCAGGCCGCCAGTGCAACGCTCATCGCCAGCAGGGCAGGGATCATCAATTGTTTACGCATAGTCGTGTCGTCCTTTCAATTCTTTATCGGGTGCGATTGGGTCACAGGAAGCGTCTTACTTCTGCTGGATAGCAGCTGGACGCATGCCTTCCTTACGCAACTCATCAACAGCCTTTTGGGAATCCTTCACAGCCTGTTCAGCCTTGGCGGCCTGGGCCTTGCGCTCTGCGACGCGGGCGTCCCACTCGGCTTGTTCAGCCAGGCGGCGGGCTTCGTCGTAGTTCTTGTCGTGCATGGCAATCTCGGCTTGCTTGAGCTTGTCCTGGGCCGACTTCATTTCCACCGCAGCGTACTCAGTACCGCCAGCGCTGACAGCGCTGTTTACCGCGGACTGGGTGACGGCGTACTGCTCGGTCGGAGGATTGCCGGCGCAGCCCGCCAGAACGAAGCTGGTGCCGATTGCCAGCGCGGCCAATTTGAGCCCGCGCAGGTGGTTAAACGAGGATTTGGCAGTGCTGGTCTTCATCGTCTTCAACTCCATTGGATAACTCCTGAAAAACATCAAAATCCATGTCACTGGTCTGCGGCGGCGGGCTTGGCACTGATGCGCAAATTGCCCTTTAAAACGACCGTTCCAAGTGATGGCTTACTGGCTGTGACCGGAGGCTTTTTTCAAAAGTTCAGAGAAGATGGCGATTTGCCTAAAAAAATATCTGACTGGTTGGTCAGCGTAAAAAGTTGGAACTTCTGCGTTGCGCAGCGGTACGCCGGGCCCTTTAGGAGCCCGGAATACAAGGGATTTTGTGGGGTTGAGTCAGTGTTTCTGTTCGTCGCTGCTCGCTGACAGATCATGCAGATAACGGCGCGACAGTGTCAGAAAACGTGGGGTAGGGCCGACGTCTTCGTACAGGGGGTCGCCTTCTTCATCGGTGGCAATGACGTGCTGGCCCTTGATGTAGGGGAAGCTGGCTTCCAGCTCTTCAAGCGCTGCGCCGATCAACTCACCGAGCAATTCTTCGGGGTGGCGCTTGGGGTACATCTCGGTAATGGCCGCCAGCCGCGCGGCGGACTCCATATCCAGGTGGATGGCGTACTCGGTCTTGGTCAAGCGACCCTTGGCGTTCTCTTCCCAATGCTGGGCCAGTTCTCGAATTTTCATGGCAACCTCAATGAAGCCCGCTTTTAGCAGGCGGTGATGAGTGTCCAGTCGCCTGCGCGGATAAACGCGACGACTTATCCTTGAGACTAGCTGCAACTCACAAGGTTTAAAGTCTTGTCATAAATCGAGGCTGGCGGCACTCTGGCAAACCTGCGCGTCCCGGATTTCTGGCTGGAGATTGGCTGATGAGTGATATCGATGCACGCTTGCGTGAGGATGTTCACCTGCTGGGTGAGCTATTGGGCAACACCATTCGAGAGCAGTATGGCGATGATTTCCTCGACAAGATCGAGCAGATCCGCAAAGGCGCCAAGGCTGACCGGCGCGGTGCCGGCGATGAACTGAGCACCAGCCTCAACCAGTTGCAGGAAAACGAACTGTTGCCGGTGGCCCGTGCCTTCAACCAGTTCCTCAACCTGGCCAACATTGCCGAGCAGTACCAATTGATCCACCGGCGTGATGAGTCGCAGCCGGCACCGTTCGAGTCCCGCGTCTTACCTGAATTGCTGGCGCGGCTGCAAAGCGAAGGCCATAGCAACGAATCCCTGGCCCGTCAGTTGGGGCGCCTGGAGATCGAACTGGTCCTCACCGCCCACCCTACCGAAGTGGCGCGCCGCACCCTGATCCAGAAATACGATGCAATCGCCGCGCAACTGGCGGCCCAGGATCACCGCGACCTCACCACGGCTGAGCGCGAGCAGATCCGCCAGCGCCTGCAACGTTTGATCGCCGAAGCCTGGCACACCGAAGAAATCCGCCGCACCCGACCCACGCCCGTGGACGAAGCCAAGTGGGGCTTTGCAGTGATCGAGCACTCGCTGTGGCACGCGATCCCCAACTATTTGCGCAAGGCTGACCAGGCGCTGCACGCCGCCACCGGTTTGCGCTTGCCCCTGGAGGCGGCGCCGATCCGCTTTGCGTCGTGGATGGGCGGCGACCGTGACGGCAACCCGAATGTCACAGCCCCGGTCACCCGCGAAGTGCTGCTGCTGGCGCGCTGGATGGCCGCCGACCTGTACTTGCGCGATATCGATCACCTGGCCTCTGAGCTGTCGATGCAGCAAGCCAGCCCGGCGTTGCAGGACAAGGTCGGTGATAGCGTCGAGCCTTATCGCGCCTTGCTCAAGCAACTGCGCGAACGCCTGCGCGCTACACGGCAATGGGCACATACCGCGTTGAGCAGTAGCACCCCGGCGCCGGCCGAGGTATTGCAGAAAAACCGCGACCTGTTGGAGCCGCTGGAGCTGTGCTACCAGTCGCTGCACGAATGCGGCATGGGCGTGATCGCCGATGGCCCGTTGCTCGACTGCCTGCGCCGTGCGGTGACCTTCGGTCTGTTCCTGGTGCGCTTGGATGTGCGTCAGGATTCCAGCCGTCATTCGGCCGCCATGACCGAAATCACCGACTACCTCGGGCTGGGTCGTTACGAGGACTGGAACGAAGAGATGCGCATCAGCTTCCTGATGAAGGAGCTGGCCAACCGTCGACCGCTGCTGCCGGGCTATTTCAAACCGTCAGCGGACACTGCCGAGGTGCTCAACACCTGTAAGGAAGTCGCCGCCGCACCGGCTGCATCCTTGGGTTCGTATGTCATTTCCATGGCCGGTGCTGCGTCGGACGTTTTGGCGGTGCAACTGCTGCTTAAAGAGTCGGGCGTGCAGCGGCCGATGCGCGTAGTGCCGCTGTTCGAAACCCTCGCCGACCTGGATAACGCCGGCCCGGTGATCGAGCAACTGTTGCTGTTGCCCGGCTATCGTGCGCGTTTGCAGGGCCCGCAGGAAGTGATGATCGGCTACTCGGACTCGGCCAAGGACGCCGGCACCACCGCCGCCGCGTGGGCGCAGTACCGGGCGCAGGAGCGTCTGGTGGATATCTGCCGCGAGCAACAGGTGGAGTTGCTGTTGTTCCATGGTCGCGGCGGCACCGTCGGCCGTGGCGGCGGCCCGGCTCACGCGGCAATCCTGTCGCAGCCACCGGGTTCGGTGGCGGGGCGGTTTCGCACCACCGAACAAGGCGAGATGATCCGCTTCAAGTTCGGCCTGCCGGATATCGCTGAGCAGAACCTCAACCTTTATCTGGCTGCTGTGTTGGAGGCGACGCTGCTGCCACCGCCGCCGCCGGAGCCGGCCTGGCGCCATTTGATGGATGAATTGGCGGCAGATGGTGTCAGCGCTTACCGCGCCGTGGTGCGGGAAAATCCGCAGTTCGTCGAGTATTTCCGCCAATCCACGCCGGAACAGGAACTGGGTCGCTTGCCCTTGGGCAGTCGCCCGGCCAAGCGTCGTGCGGGCGGGATTGAAAGCCTGCGCGCGATCCCGTGGATCTTCGGCTGGACCCAGACCCGCCTGATGCTCCCGGCCTGGCTCGGCTGGGAAGCGGCATTGAGCAAGGCCCTGGAGCGCGGCGAAGGCGAGTTGCTGGGACAGATGCGTGAACAGTGGCCATTTTTCCGCACCCGTATCGATATGCTGGAAATGGTGCTGGCCAAGGCGGATGCCGATATCGCCCGCCTGTATGACGAGCGGCTGGTGCAGCCGGACCTGCTGCCATTGGGTGCGCATCTGCGCGACCTATTGTCGCAGGCGTGCAGCGTGGTGCTTGGCCTGACCGGCCAGTCGCAACTGCTGGCCCATAGCCCGGACACCCTGGAGTTCATCCGCCTGCGCAACACCTACCTCGACCCCCTGCACTTGCTGCAGGCCGAGTTGCTGGCGCGTTCACGCCAGCAGGAAGCGGCGCAGGATAGCCCTCTGGAACAGGCGCTGCTGGTCTCCGTGGCGGGTATTGCTGCGGGTTTGCGTAACACCGGTTAAGGTTTTTTGCGTGTTCTCAATGGCTTGCAGATAAACCGCAGCGGCTGCCCTGAAAAGGGCAGTCGGCATTTATGGGGCCGGGTTGCACTCAGGCACACCCTACCTATGACGCATGCCCTGCGCGGGTTCCTGCGACTTTTGGCGGCTTGTGTGGTTAAGACCTGCTGTGTATCTTGATCAGCCTTTGGCCGTTTGGGCGGCCCGAATTCTATTTTTACGCGATTGGCCCCACGCGGCGAATCCGAGCACCATCTCTATAAAAAATTGAGGAGCACATCAATGCGCGTCATTCTGCTGGGAGCTCCCGGGGCCGGTAAAGGTACTCAGGCAAAGTTCATCACTGAAAAATTCGGCATTCCACAAATCTCCACTGGCGACATGCTGCGTGCGGCGGTCAAGGCCGGCACCGAGCTGGGCCTGATCGCCAAGAGCGTGATGGACAGCGGTGGCCTGGTTTCCGATGACTTGATCATCAACCTGGTCAAGGAACGCATCAGCCAGGAAGACTGCAAGAACGGTTTCCTGTTCGACGGCTTCCCACGCACTATTCCCCAGGCTGAAGCCCTGGTGAAAGCCGGCGTTGAGCTGGATGCGGTGGTTGAAATCGCGGTGGAAGATGAAGAGATCGTCCAGCGCATTGCCGGTCGTCGCGTTCACGAAGCCTCGGGCCGCGTGTACCACACCGTCTACAACCCACCAAAAGTGGAAGGCAAGGACGATGTGACCGGCGAAGACCTGGTACAGCGTAAAGACGACACTGAAGAAACCGTGCGTCATCGCCTGTCGGTCTATCATTCCCAGACCAAGCCGCTGGTGGACTTCTACCAGAAGCTGTCCGCTGCCCAGGGCAAGCCTAAGTACAGCCATATTCCTGGCGTCGGCTCGGTTGAAGCGATCACGGCCAAAGTGCTGCAAGCACTGAGCTGATCGCTCCACCGGCTTCACGGATAACGGCCCGCTTGCGGGCCGTTGTTGTTTATACTGGCGCACTTTTTTTCGACTTGGACACCCACACCGATGAGTACCCTGCTGGCCCTGGACACCGCGACTGAAGCTTGCTCCGTTGCCCTGCTGCACGATGGCAAGGTGACGAGCCACTACGAGGTGATCCCGCGTCTGCACGCGCAGAAGCTGTTGCCAATGATCAAGCAACTGTTGGAAGACGCCGGCACTACGCTGGCTGCGGTGGATGCCATCGCCTTCGGCCGTGGTCCGGGTGCGTTTACCGGCGTGCGTATTGCCATCGGTGTGGTGCAGGGCCTGGCGTTTGCGCTGGAACGCCCGGTATTGCCGGTGTCCAACCTGGCCGTACTGGCCCAGCGCGCCTTGCGTGAACATGGCGTTCATCAGGTTGCGGCGGCTATCGACGCACGCATGGATGAGGTGTACTGGGGCTGTTACCGCGAAACGGCAGGCGAGATGCGCCTGGTGGGTGTAGAAGCCGTGCAGCCGCCTGAGTCGTCCGTATTGCCGGGTGATGCCAGTGGTGACTGGTTCGGTGCTGGCACCGGTTGGGGTTACGGCGAGCGCATCGCGGTGCCTTTGATTGGCCAGGACGCTGCGATGTTGCCGCATGCTGAAGATTTGCTGGCCCTCGCGCGTTTTGCATTTGATCGCGGAGAGGCAATTCCAGCGGACCAGGCGGCTCCGGTTTATCTACGCGATAAGGTGGCGCAGACAAAGGCTGAACGCGGGATTATTTGACGTCAAAAATGATGGCAATTTGGGGCTAAATTCACCAATCGTCAGAATTTGGCCCCGGTTTTAAACCTTTTTCAAATTATGTGTTCTAGTTATCACCAGAGCATTTGCGCACCACGGATGATGCTGCCAAAATGCCATTACTGATAGCGAGTTCGCGCCCATGCGTATTGATGGCTTTTCCTCACAGTCTTACCCAATCAAGCGCAAGCCGCGTAAGGCAAACGTCACGGTAGACGAGTCTGTCGAGGATTCGCCGGACTTCATCGAGGTCCAGTCCGACGCCCAAGCCAACGCTCAAGCCCGTATCAGCGGTCTTCCCGCCCGTCAGCAAGACATGGTCTTCCCGCGCTCCATGAGCAAAAGCGTCGCCACCGCCCTGGCCAGCTACCTGACCACCGCCGGTTTTGTCGAATGGGATATGGAAGTGCTGGGCCTCGATATCCACATCTGATGCGCCTGCCTTACTACCTCGGTTGCCCGTCCTGGAGTGAAAACGCCTGGCGCGAATACCTGTACCCCGCCGATGCCCGTTCCAGCGACTACCTCGCGCTCTACTCCCAGGTCTTCAACGCCGTTGAAGGCAACACCACGTTCTATGCACGACCCTCGGCCGCCACGGTGCAACGCTGGGCTGAAATCATGCCCGACGATTTCCGTTTCACGGCCAAGTTTCCCGGTGATATCAGCCACAGCGGCAACCTGATTGAGCAGCTACCGGCTGCGGAAAGCTTTGTGGGTTTGATGAGCCCTCTGGGTGAACGGGTCTCGCCGCTGTGGTTGCAGCTGCCCGCGACGTTCACACCGCAGCGTCTGGGGGAGTTGGCAGGCTTCGTTGATGGCCTTGAGCGGCCCATGGCGGTGGAAGTGCGTCATTCGGAATTCTTCGCCAAAGGCGATGCCGAGCGCATGCTTAACCGCTTGTTACGGGACCGGGGTGTGGAGCGCATCTGCCTGGACCCGCGTGCGTTGTTCAGTTGCACGTCTACATCAGCCGCCGTGCTGCACGCCCAATCGAAAAAGCCCAAGGTGCCGCCACGGCCGGCGGCACTGACGCAATTTCCCCAAGTGCGTTTTATCGGTCATCCCGAATTGGAAGCCAACGACCCGTTCCTGATGCCGTGGGTGGAAAAAGTCGCCGGGTGGATCGAAGAAGGCCGCACCCCCTACGTGTTCCTGCACACCTCGGATAATCGCCTCGCCGCACAACTGGCCCTGCGTTTCCACGACCAGCTGACGTTGCGCCTGCCGGGTCTGCCGCCGCTGCCGACCTTGGATCGTGCTCCCGCCGTGGAGCAACTGGGGTTACTCTAGGGCTCCTTTTCCCGCCAGGAGCCAGACATGGATGCCCAAACCCTTCGCGCCGAAACCTTCAAGGTCTTGCACGAGCGTGACCGCGCGTTCGTGATGCCCAACCCGTGGGATGCAGGCTCCGCCGTGATGCTGGCCAGCCTGGGGTTTGAAGCCCTCGCCACCACCAGTGCGGGCTACGCGTTCAGCCTGGCGCGCCCGGATGCGGAAGGTGCGTTGTCCTTGGACGACACCTTGATCAACGCCCGCATGATTGCCCAGGCCACGGCGTTGCCGGTAGCGGCTGACCTGGAGAACGGCTTCAGCGACACCCCCGAAGGCTGCGCCCAGACCATCCTGCGTGCCGCCGCCACCGGCATTGTCGGCGGCTCCATTGAAGACGCCACGGGCATTGCCGCCGATCCGATCTATCCTTTCGACCTGTCCGTCGAGCGCGTCGAAGCTGCGGTGGCCGCCGCGCGCAGCCTGCCATTCCCGTTCACCTTGACGGCCCGTGCGGAAAACCTCCTGCATGGTCGCCTGGATTTGCCTGACACTATCCGCCGCCTGCAAGCCTACGCCGAAGCCGGTGCCGACGTGCTGTACGCGCCGGCGCTGCGCAGTGCCGAAGAAGTGCTGGCGGTGGTCAAGGCGGTGGCGCCCAAGCCGGTGAACGTGTTGATGTCCGGCGGCTTGAACCTCAGTGTCGCGCAGCTCAGCGCGATGGGCGTGCGGCGGATCAGCGTCGGCTCGGCCCTGGCGTTGGCGGCCTATGGCGAGTTCTATCGTGCCGCCCAGGAAGTGTACGAACTGGGCACGTTCACCTTTACCGAGCGCAAGATGCCCTTCAGTCAGGCCAACGAGTTCTTCAAGGGCTAAGGGATGCGCTTTTTCAAAGTGATGGGCGTGCTGCTGATCCTGGCGGGCGGTTTTGCCGTTGGCGTCTGGCGTGGCTGGGTGCCTCTGCCGGCTGATTGGAATCCTTGGGCGCCGCTGGATGTGCGCGCCAGCCCGAACTTGTTGACCCGCTACAAGCTGGGGCGCCTACAGGATGACCCTGCGTTGTGCGACCAAGTGCTGGAAACCTCGGGCCTGCGCGTCAGTCATCAAGCCGATACACCCGCCGATGCCGCGTGTCCGCTGCGCAATACCTTGCGCGTTCAGGGGGCCGCGGTTGGGCTGAGCAGCAGTTTTCTCGCCAGTTGCCCGCTGGCGGTGGCGTTCGCCCTGTTCGAGCGCCACAGCCTGCAGCCGGCGGCCCAGGCTGTGTTCGGCCAGGCGGTGACGCGGGTCGATCATCTGGGCAGCTTTGCCTGCCGCAATATGTATAACCGCGCCGAAGGGCGACTCAGCCAGCATGCGTCCGCCAATGCCCTGGACATCGCCGGTTTTCGCCTGGCGGACGGGCGCAGTATCAGCTTGCTCAAGGATTGGCCGGGGGAGGGCGACAAGGCGCGCTTCCTGCGTCAGGTCCGCGACAGTGCCTGCGATGATTTCAACGTGGTGTTGAGCCCGGACTACAACGCCGCGCACCGCAACCATTTCCATCTGGATATGGGGCGTTGGTGGGTGTGTCGCTGAGTGTCAGGCGGCCAGGCGCAGGTTCTGGGTGACCAGCGGGCGCGCCCAGTAGTAGTCGAAGTCGAGCGCCTTTTGCTGAGCGACCAGCTCTTCAGTCGGGTACGGCGTGGCAGCCGGCGGCAGCAGGTCCAGTTCGAATTCGGCGATGGGCAGGTGCAGTGGGCGTGGCTCCGGCGCCGGACCTGGCTCTGGCAGCGGTTCGCCAGCGGTGAGCACAATCGGGCGCACCCAACCGCTTTCGAAGTTCTGCTGGCGTTGCTGGGCGACGATTTCTTCTTGCGGGAACGGCGTGGCAGCCGGTGGCAGCAGCTCGGTTTCGAACTCGGCGATCGGCAGGAACAGCGGTTCTGGTGGGGCAATTTCGGTGTCTTTCACGTCGCACTCACGCTGGGTGAGGATCTGCGACAACAGGTCGGCGCCGGCGCTGGGTTCTACCGCTGGGTCCGCCGGTGCCGGCGCCTGCACTGCCAGCGCGTCCGGCGTATCGCCGAGCTGTTCGGCCAACGCGCGGGCGAAGAAGTCCTGCCACACATGACTCACCCCGGCCAGCGCTTGGGTATTGCGCAGGCCGTAGTGGTTGTGGGTCGGCAGTACACCGATGGTTAGGGGAAGAATGTCTGACATTTTTCTCGGTCGACGCTCAGCTCTGGCAAAATACCTGACTGTTGTTTTTATCGGCCGCTGTTTGCCGATCCTTAATATTTTTGAGCGTAGCGATTGATGAGCGAACAACCAGCGGCCAGCCGCATCCAGGTCGAGGCCTTGGGCGAAGCGTTCCAGGGCCGTGCCGAGCAGTGGGCAACACTGCTCGGGTTGCCGATGCGCCTGGCGGATGCGGACTTTTCCCTGCAAGTGGGCGAGCACGGCCTACAGCTGCAACAGCTCGGGCCTGACGCGCCGGGGCCGGTGCGGGTGGACTTTGTCGAAGGCGGCGCGGCGCATCGGCGCCTGTACGGTGGTGGCAGCGGGCAGATGATCGCCAAGGCCGTGGGCATCGCCCAAGGCGTGCGTCCACGGGTGTTGGACGCCACGGCTGGCCTGGGCAAGGACGCCTTCGTGCTGGCCAGCCTGGGCTGCGAGATGAGCCTGATCGAGCGTCAGCCGCTGATCGGCGCCTTGCTTGAGGATGGTCTGGCGCGAGGCGCGGATGATTTTGAGGTAGCGCCGATCGTGGCGCGCATGAAATTGCTCAAGGGCAACTCCATCGACGTGATGCGCGACTGGGAAGGCGAGCCGCCCCAGGTGATCTACCTCGACCCGATGTTTCCACACCGTGAGAAAACCGCCCTGGTGAAAAAGGAAATGCGCCTGTTCCGGCCGCTGGTGGGGGATGATCCGGACGCGCCGGCGCTGTTGGCGGCCGCCCTGGCCCTGGCCAGCCACCGTGTGGTGGTCAAGCGTCCGCGCAAGGCGCCGTGCATCGAAGGGCCTAAGCCGAGCCATGCGCTAGATGGCAAGTCCAGCCGGTATGACATCTACCCCAAGAAAGCGCTCAAGGTTTAAGCGGCAAGCGGCAAGCAAAAGCGCTTTCAACTTGCAGCTTGCAGCTAACCGCTTGCCGCTGCCTCCCTCCTATACGCCCGCATAAACAACCCCACCACCTCCTGCACATGCGCTTCGGCGGCTTCTTCACTCAGTTGCCCGCCGCAGCCATACAGCAAGCAGAAATTCGCCGTGCCCTTGAGCAGGCAGAAAAAATGCTCGGCCGCCGTAAAGGGCTTGTCGATGCTCAGTGCGCCGCTCTGGTCGATCTTGCCGAGCAGGCGTTCCATGCCTTGCAACATGCGCATGGGACCGGCCTCGAAGAAAATCTGCGAGAGTTTCACGTCCTGATTGCCGGTGGTCATCATCAGGCGATGCAGGTTGACCGATTCCTCGCTGTTGATCAGGCGATGGAACCCTCGCGCGATATTCAGCAACACAGTCTCCACGGGCATGCCCGCAGGCAACTCGAAGTACATCACCGGCAGTTGCTCTTCGCACTTGGCCACCACTGCGGCGGTGAACAAGGTCTCTTTGTCGTTGAAGTGGCTGTACACGGTCAGTTTCGACACGCCGGCCTCAAGGGCCACGGCATCCATGCTGGTACTGGCGTATCCATTGCTCAAAAACAGGATTTTCGCTGCTTCGAGGATTGCCTGGCGTTTTGCCATGTCCTTGGGGCGCCCGGGGCTATTGGTGTTTACGGGATTGTCGGACATTTTCACCTTTAATACTGGACTGATGAGTTTGGTATTAATAACATACCCGCCAGTATAATTATTCTTAGCTTCATTTGCGAAAGGTCCTACAGCATGCGCAGTACTTTCCTGCCCTTTGCGTTGCCTGTCAGTCTGGTCTTCCTGTTGGCCGGATGCGGTCATGAAGAAGCGGCCCAGACCACCCTCCGTCCGGCCATGGTGGTGCAGCCACAGCCTTCTGCACAGTCGATGGACAGCTACCCCGGTGAAGTGCGCGCCCGTTATGAGCCAGACCTGGCCTTTCGCATCGGTGGCAAAGTCAGCAAGCGCTTGGTGGAAGAGGGCGAGCGGGTCAAGGCCAATCAGGCGCTGGCCGAACTCGACCCTCAGGACGTGCGCCTGCAACTGGAAGCGACCCGTGCCCAAGTCGCCGCCGCCGAGGCCAACCTTAGCCTGGTGCGCGCCGAGCGTGACCGCTACAAGACCCTGATGGACCGTCAGATGGTCAGCCGCTCCCAGTACGACAATTCCGAAAATCTCTATCGATCCGGTGAGGCCCGTCTCAAGCAGATCAAGGCCGAGTTCGACGTGGCCAGCAACCAGGCCGGCTATGCGGTGCTGCGTGCGCCACAGGACGGGGTGGTGGCCAAGCGTGCGGTGGAAGTCGGCCAGGTGGTGTCCGCCGGCCAGACCGTGTTCACCCTCGCTACCGATGGCGAGCGCGAAGTATTGATCAGCCTGCCGGAGCAGGGTTTTGGTCGTTTCAAGATCGGCCAGCCGGTATCGGTCGAGCTATGGAGCCAGCCCGACCAGCGCTTCAGCGGTCGCATTCGTGAGCTGTCGCCGGCTGCCGATCCAAAGTCGCGTACGTTCGCTGCCCGTGTGGCGTTTACCGGCGGCAAGGTCCCGGCCGAACTGGGCCAGAGCGCCCGGGTGTTCATACAGGTCGACGGCGATATTCCACTCTCGGTCCCACTATCGGCCCTCAGCGCGGAGAACGGTGCGTCCTACGTGTGGCGTGTACAGCCAGACAACACCCTCAAGCGCACACCCGTGCGCATCGGTGCCTTCGGAGAAAAAACCGTGCCGGTACTGGAGGGTTTGAGCGCCACGGATTGGGTCATTGCTGCGGGTGTGCATGTGCTCCATGAGGGCCAGCAAGTGCGCCCGGTGGATCGCTCCAACCGTGTGGTGAATCTGGCGGCCAAGGAGTAGTCCCCGATGGGTTTCAATCTTTCCGAATGGGCGTTGCGTAATCGCCAGATCGTACTGTTCCTGATGATCCTGCTGGCAGTGGTCGGCACCTTGTCCTACTCCAAGCTGGGACAAAGCGAAGACCCGCCGTTCACCTTCAAGGCCATGGTGATCAAGACCAACTGGCCCGGCGCCACGGCCCAGGAAGTCTCGCGGCAAGTCACCGAACGCATCGAGAAAAAACTCATGGAGACCGGTGAGTACGAGCGCATCGTCTCGTTCTCGCGCCCCGGCGAATCCCAGGTCACCTTCATGGCCCGTGACTCCATGCATTCGGCGCAGATTCCCGAGCTGTGGTACCAGGTGCGCAAGAAGATCAGCGATATCCGCCAGACCTTGCCGCCGGATATCCAGGGGCCGTTCTTCAACGATGAATTCGGCACCACCTTTGGCAATATCTACGCCCTGACCGGCGACGGCTTTGATTACGCCGTGCTCAAGGACTACGCCGACCGTATCCAGATTCAGCTGCAGCGCGTGGCGGATGTGGGCAAGGTCGAGCTGCTGGGCCTGCAAGACGAGAAGATCTGGATCGAGCTGTCCAACCTCAAGCTGGCCACCCTGGGTTTGCCGTTGGCGGCGGTACAGCAGGCGTTGCAGGAACAGAACGCCGTCTCCACTGCCGGTTTCTTCGAAACCCCGAGCGAGCGTGTGCAGCTGCGCGTGTCGGGCAACTTCAAGAGCGTGGAAGAGATCCGCAACTTCCCGATTCGCGTAGGTGATCGAACCTTCCGCATCGGCGACGTGGCCGACATCCACCGTGGCTTCAATGACCCACCGGCACCGCGCATGCGCTACATGGGCGAAGACGCGATCGGCCTGGCCGTGGCCATGCGCGACGGCGGCGATATCCTGGTATTGGGCAAAGCCCTGGAAGGCGAATTCGCACGCCTGCAGAAGAACCTTCCGGCCGGCATGGAGCTGCGCAAGGTGTCGGACCAACCGGCAGCGGTGAAAACCAGTGTCGGCGAATTCGTGCAGGTACTGGCCGAAGCGCTGGCCATCGTGTTGCTGGTGAGTTTCTTCTCCCTCGGCGTGCGTACCGGCATGGTGGTGGCCCTGGCGATTCCGCTGGTGCTGGCGATGACGTTTGCCACCATGTATTACCTCGGTATCGGCCTGCACAAGATTTCCCTCGGCGCATTAGTGCTGGCGTTGGGTTTGCTGGTGGACGACGCGATCATTGCCGTGGAAATGATGGCGATCAAGATGGAACAGGGTTACGACCGGCTCAAGGCCGCGAGCTTTGCCTGGACCAGCACTGCGTTCCCGATGCTCACCGGTACGCTGATCACCGCAGCGGGCTTCCTGCCGATTGCCACCGCGCAATCGAGTACCGGCGAATACACCCGTTCGATCTTCCAGGTGGTGACCATTGCCTTGCTCGCCTCCTGGGTGGCTGCGGTGGTGTTTGTGCCGTATCTGGGGGAAAAACTCCTGCCGGACCTGGCGAAGATTCATGCCGCCAAGCACGGCACCGATGGTCCGGATCCCTACGGCACACCTTTCTATCAGCGAGTAAGACGCTTGGTGGAGTGGTGCGTGCGTCGGCGTAAAACCGTGATTGTCCTGACCCTGTTGCTGTTTATCGGCTCGGTGGCGCTGTTCCGTTTTGTGCCGCAGCAGTTCTTCCCGGCTTCTGGCCGTCTGGAGCTGATGGTCGATCTGAAGCTGGCCGAAGGGGCTTCCCTGAGCAACACCGCCGACCAGGTCAAGCGCCTGGAAGCCTTGCTCAAGGAACACGCGGGCATCGACAATTACGTGGCTTACGTCGGCACCGGTTCGCCGCGTTTCTACTTGCCGCTGGATCAACAACTGCCAGCCGCCAGCTTTGCCCAGTTTGTTGTGCTGGCCAAAACCATCGAGGAGCGTGAAAGCCTGCGCACCTGGCTGATCGAAACCCTCAACGAACAATTCCCCGACCTGCGCTCAAGGGTCACGCGCCTGGAGAACGGCCCGCCCGTGGGCTACCCAGTGCAGTTCCGTGTGACCGGCGAACATATTGAAGAAGTCCGCGCCCTGGCTCGGAAAGTTGCGGCGAAGGTTCGCGAAAATTCCCACGTGGTCAACGTGCACCTGGACTGGGAAGAACCGAGCAAGATCGTCTACCTCAATATCGATCAGGATCGCGCCCGTGCCCTTGGTGTGAGCACGGCCAACCTGTCGAAATTCCTGCAGAGTTCGTTGACCGGCTCCAGCGTCAGCCAATACCGCGAGGACAACGAATTGATCGAGATCCTCCTGCGCGGCACCGTGCATGAACGCACCGAGCTGTCGTTGCTGCCCAGCCTGGCGGTGCCGACCGACAATGGCAAAAGCGTAGCGCTGTCGCAGATTGCCACCCTTGAATACGGTTTCGAGGAAGGCATCATCTGGCACCGCAACCGCTTACCCACGGTGACCGTGCGCGCTGACATCTATGGCAAGGAACAGCCGGCGACGCTGGTCCAGCAGATTCTGCCGACCCTTGAAGGCGTACGTGCCGAACTGCCGGATGGCTACCTGCTGGACGTTGGCGGCACAGTCGAGGACTCGGCCCGTGGCCAGAACTCGGTCAAAGCCGGCGTGCCGCTGTTTATCGTGGTGGTGCTGACCCTGTTGATGCTGCAACTGCGCAGTTTCTCACGCACGGCCATGGTGTTCCTGACAGCGCCGCTGGGGCTGATCGGTGTGACGCTGTTCCTGCTGGTATTCCGCCAGCCGTTCGGCTTTGTGGCCATGCTGGGGACTATCGCGCTGTCCGGGATGATCATGCGTAACTCGGTGATCCTGGTGGATCAGATCGAACAGGACATCAAGGCGGGCCTGGCGCCCTGGCAGGCAATCATCGAGGCGACCGTCCGACGTTTCCGCCCGATTGTGCTGACAGCCCTGGCGGCGGTGCTGGCCATGATTCCGCTGTCACGCAGTGTGTTTTTCGGGCCCATGGCCGTGGCGATCATGGGCGGATTGATTGTGGCGACGGCGCTGACGTTATTGTTTTTACCGGCCTTGTACGCAGCCTGGTTCCGGGTCAAGCCACCGGCCGTGTAAAGAGTTGTCGTAGGGGATTTCACAAAGAAGCTAAGGAGGCGGGAACGCTTCCAAGGCGGGGGCCACTCATTGATTACCTGATTGCCAGGTCTTTCGCCGGTAGGGCTTCACCCCTGCCGGTGGGAGCTTAAATCTGATGATTCAAGGAGTGCTCATGAAAATTGATATCAATGTCAGCTCTTCCCGGTCCGCGTGCAACAGCAACCCCTGCGGACCCAGCAAGCCTGAACCGGCCAAGCCTGACCCTTGCAAGGACTCTTGCAAGCCCGGCAAGAGCCTGGCCATCGGCTTCGGTGTCATGCCCCTGGGCATGATCGCGTTTGGTGGTTTTGGCCTAGGAAAGTTCTTCTGATCGTAGAAGATCCGCTTGAAGCCAGGCAGGTGAGCCCCCCACACCTGCCTGGGTTTATTTTCGGTTTACAGCGCGCCGAAGACTTTCTTCGCCAGGCTGGTCGCGGCGGCCGCAGGGTTCTCGCGAATGGTTTCTTCCTGCTTGGCAATCATCTTGAACAACCCGTCCAGCGCCTGTTCGGTCACGTAGTTTTCGACGTTGGCGCTCTTGGCATCCACTGCACCAAAGGCCGCGGCTTTGCCGGCCAGGGCGTTGTATTGCTGGGCGACGCCGACCTTGTCGGTTGCGGCCTTGACGATCGGCAGGAACTTGGCGCGGATCTGTTCGCGGCTGCTTTTGTTGAGGTACTGGGTAGCTGAGTCCTGACCGCCACTGAGAATGCCCTTGGCGTCCGTCACGCTCATGTTTTTCACGGCGTTGACCAGGATCGGCTGGGCCTGGGTCACGGCGGTTTCGGCGGCCTTGTTCATGCTGGTTTCCAGCTGGGTCACCTGGTCGCCCATGCCGAACATTTTCAGTTTGTCGGCAACTTTGCCCAGCTTGCCAGGCAGGCCTATTTTCACTTCCGGGTTGTTGCTGAAACCACCGGGTACGCCCAGTTGCTTCACGGCGATCTGCGCGCCTTGGGTCAGGGCGTCCTTGAGGCCGCCGCTGGCGTCGCCCTGGGACAGGCTGCTCAAGTCCAGGGCCATGGCGTTGGCGCCGAACAGCAGGCCGGCACACAGGGCAGTAAGACGAAGGGAGTTACGGAGCATGGGCGCTTCCTTTTTGATCTGGCTTAAATTCTAGAGACTGTCAGTGTGCGACAGCATCAACCCGCAGGCGCAACGGTTGCACGTCCTGGCCGTTGAGCTGCACAGCGTGCCGTTCGGTGGTGATAAACAGTAGCTTGCCCTCCACTTCGATGCGAGCGCTCACCGAATAAGTGTGGCCGGGTTTGACTTGCGCCGGGTCGTAGCTCAGGTGAAACGGCAGCGGCACCTGGCCTTTGACCGGGCCTTTCTGCTCGGCCAGGGTCACGGCCGGGGCGTCCATCAACGACACGTCTTGCAGGCTGACGCTCAAGGTCGCGGTCGGTGGCAGGGCGATGCGTTGCAGGTAGAACACTTCGCCATCAAGGCTGGCTTTGGGGGCAGGGCTCATGGATTGGCAGGCTCCGAGCAGGGCAGTCAGGCCCAGGAGGATGATCTTTTTCATGGTGTTGCTCCTTTTCAACGGCGCCGGAATCCCTCCGGCGCCTCTTTAAATCTAGCGGGTTTCTTCAGGTGCAGTGGCTTCGGGTTCGACCGGTGCTTCAGCGGCGCCATCAACACGATGCAACGCCACCTGGCGGATCGACAGGCGAATCTCCGCCGGCAACACGCGCTTGGCCGCGCCTTCGGCCAGTTCGCCGAGCAGGTCGTGATAACTCAGCTTGCCGGCCTCGTCGCGGCGCAACACATCTTGCTCCAGCAAGGTCTGGATGAAATGTCGGAAAAGGCTCTTGTCGAAGAATTCCGGGGCGTTGAGGCCATGCAGGATCGACAGGCGCTGGGCCATGATCGTGCACAGGTCTTCCAGCTCTTCGGCGCTGATGCTGTTCTGGCCACTGTTGAGCAGCAGCGAAATCGCCATGTAGAAACGTTGCAGGGTCTGGGCAATGCTCTTGGACAGCAAGGTCAACAGCACAAAGTGCCGCGAGCTTGGCGCCGGGCGCAGGTACACATTGTTTTCGAAACGCAGCAGGCCTTGTTCGACGAAGGCCTCCAGCCATTGGTCGATCACCGTGTCCAGTTCTTCCAGCGACCAACGAATGAACAGCTCCGATTGCAGGTACGGGTACAGCGCGTGGGTGTAGCGCAGGATCTGGTCGCGGCTCATCCGCGAGCTGCTCTGGAAGAAGCTCGCCAGCAGCGCCGGCAGGGCAAAGATGTGCAGCACGTTGTTGCGGTAATAAGTCATCAGGACGGCATTCTGCTCGTCCAGGTACAGGATCTTACCCAGTGCGTCGCTCTGTTCCGACAGCAGGTCCATGTCCTTGACGTGCTTGATCAGCGCCAGGCCATCGCCTTCCGGCAGAGTGGTATGGGGCGAGTAGGGCACGCGGCGCAGCAGCGCCAGGTACAGGTCCAGCTGGCGCGCCATGGCCTGTTCATCCAAGGCCAGGCGGGTGGTGGACAGCAGCGCCAGAGCCACCAGGTTCACCGGGTTCACCGCCGCTGCTTCATTCAAGTGGCGCGCCACCTGTTCGCCAAGGCGGTTGGTGGTTTCGTTGAGCCAGGCGGGTTTATAGTTCGGGCCCAGTTCCTGGGAACGCCAGTCCGGTTGTTCGTTGTCGAGGAATTCGGCCAGCTTGATCGGCTCGCCGAAGTTGACCGCGACCTGGCCAAAGCGCTGCTTGAGCGCGCCGATCACTTTGAAGATGTCGAAGATCGATTCTTTCTTCTTGCTCGCGCCGCGCAGCTCGCCCAGGTAGGTGCGGCCTTCGAGTACGCGCTCATAACCGATGTACACCGGCACGAACACGATTGGCATGCGCGAGGAGCGCAAGAAGCTGCGCAGGGTGATCGCCAACATCCCGGTCTTCGGCTGCAACATGCGCCCGGTGCGTGAGCGACCGCCCTCGACGAAGTACTCCACCGGGAAACCCTTGGTAAACAGGGTGTGCAGGTATTCGTTGAACACTGAGGTGTACAGCGGGTTGCCCTTGAAGGTGCGGCGCATGAAAAACGCACCGCCACGGCGCAGCAGGCTGCCGATCACCGGCATGTTCAGGTTGATCCCGGCGGCGATGTGCGGCGGGGTCAGGCCGTTCTTGAACAGCAGGTAGGACAGCAACAGGTAGTCGATGTGGCTGCGGTGGCAAGGCACGTAGATCACCTCGTAACCCTGGGCAACCTTTTGCACACCTTCGATGTTATTGACCTTGATGCCGTCGTAGATCTTGTTCCAGAACCAGCTCAACACCACTTCGAGGAAGCGGATCGCTGTGTAGGTGTAGTCCGAGGCGATCTCGTTGCCGTAGCGCAGGGCCTGGGCCTTGGCTTTTTCCGGGCTGATCTTCTCCCGCTCGGCCTCATCGGCAATGGCCTGGCGCACCAGCGGCATGTTGACCAGGCCCTTCACCAGGTTGCGCCGGTGTGACAAATCCGGACCGATGACCGCCGTCTTCAGGTTACGAAAGTGCACGCGCAGGATGCGTTGGGCCATGCGCACGGTGCGTTCGTGGCCTTTATTGTGCTCGATCAATTCACGCAGGTTGATAGGCGCAGAGAATTGCACCCGGGTCTTGCGACCGAGGATCAAGATGCTCAACAGCCGGCGTAGACGCCCGGTGACGGCCCAGCTGTCGGCAAACAACAGCTTCCACGGGCTGGACTCGCTCTCGGGGGATTGGCCCCAGAACACGCTCACGGGAATGATTTGTGCATTCTCTTCCGCGTGTTCGGTGAGGGTGTTGACCAAGCGGGTCAGAGTGGGTGGCGCCCCGCGCTTGTCCTGGCGACCGAGCCAGTCCGGTTCCGGTGTGAGGTAGAAGAACGCCGCCGGTTCCATCAACGGGCCGACCGATACCGGCAGCACCGGGCGTGGCAGACCGGCCTTGGTGCACTCGGCGTCGACCACGGCCAATTCGGTGAGGGAGGGCGATTGCAGGACGTAGAACACCGGCCGGCTGCGGTCCAGGTTAAGGGTCAGGGACGACTGGTTGATCGTCTCCGAGCGAACCCAGAGGTACAACAGTCGGCGCAAGGTGCCGAACACTAGACGGCGGAACGGGGAACGGGTCATAGGCGTGCTGCTTCAAGTGGAAAAAACCGAGCAGGCGCTCGGGCGGGTAGTGTGCCGTATTCGCCGAAAATCGGCAAAAAAGCAGCGATGTAAACTTGAGTTGATCGTTTTTGAGCCTGTCTTATACTCGGCAGTTCAATGCGAGCGACTCAACAATAAAAATGCATGTGGGAGTAAGACAGATGGCAACGCGTGAAACCGGCAATGTGAAGTGGTTCAACGATGCAAAAGGTTACGGGTTTATCCAGCGTGAAGATGGCAAGGATGTGTTTGTGCACTATCGCGCCATTCGCGGTGACGGCCACCGCTCTCTGGCTGAGGGCCAGCAGGTGGAATACGCCGTGGTGACCGGCGAGAAGGGGTTGCAGGCGGAGGATGTGGTCGGTCTGTAAGGCCGAGCGGCAAGCTGCAAGCTACAAGCTTTTGACTTGCAGCTTGCCGCTGCTTTAAGCCGTTTTCCAGGTGATCTGCTCTTCACCGTCCTCGCTGATGCGAATCCAGGTATCAGCGCTTTCTTCACCTTCTTCCTCAACCCAAGTCCCCGGCGCGCAACGCACTTCCACGTTCAGCGCAGCAAACGCAGCGCGGGCGCAGGCGATGTCGTCATCCCACGGCGTCTGGTCGCTTTCCAGGTACAGGCTGTTCCATTTACCGACGGCTTTGGGCAGCCAGGTAACCGGCACATTGCCGGCCTTGCATTTGTAGGTCTGGCCTCTCTGGACCCAGTCGGAGCACGGGCCCAGGGCGGCGCCCAGCCAGGCGGCGATGGCCTTGTGGTCGACGTCGGCGTCCTTCAGGTAAATCTCGATATCGGGTTGGCGCATGGATGTTCCTCGTTGCGGGATTCGAAAATCCATTCGCGGATGCTGGAAAGTCAGTTATTGAAGCACGAAATAGTCGTAGCGCATCGACACAGTGACCACCAGCGGCTCGGCCGCTTCGATCACCTGTGCACGGCGCTCGGCGCTGGCACGCCAACCGTGGGGTGTCATGGCTAGCAGGTTGGCGCGGTCCTGGGGCTCGGCCAGGCTCAGGGTGAATTCCAGCGTCTCGCTGTGCGCCAGGCTCATGCCGTCCGGCACCAGAGCCAGGTGCTTGTCGTCGGTGTACTCGCGCACTTCGTCGTACAGGCGTTCGCGCAGCTCCATCAGGTGGCCGCTGGTCGGGCCGACCTTCATCAAGCCGCCGCCGGGGCTGAGCAGGCGCTTGGCCTCTTCCCAATCCAATGGGCTGAACACGCTGGCGAGAAACTGGCAGCTGCCTGACGCCAACGGCACTCGGGCCATGCTGGCGATCAACCAGGTCAGCGACGGGGTGCGCTTGCACGCCCGCTTGACCGCTTCCTTGGAGATATCCAACGCGTAGCCGTCGGCGTGGGGCAGGGCGTCGGCGATCTGCGCGGTGTAGTAACCCTCGCCGCAACCGATGTCGACCCAGCGCTGCGGTGCGCGCTCGGCGGCCAGTTCGGCCAGGCGCCTGGCCACCGGGGCGTAGTGCCCGGCGTTGAGGAAGTCGCGGCGCGCTTCTACCATCGCCAGGTTATCGCCGGGGTCGCGGCTGTTCTTGTGCTGCACCGGCAACAGGTTCAGGTAACCCTGGCGTGCGCGGTCGAAACGGTGTCCGGCCGGGCACGCCACGCCATTGTCCACCGCGTTCAGCGGTGCGCTGCAAAGGGGGCACGCGAGCATCAGGCGAGCAACTTGATCAGGGTCTGGTAGTAGATTTCGGTCAGCACATCGAGGTCGCTGGCCAGAATGCGTTCGTTGACCTGGTGGATCGTCGCGTTGACCGGGCCCAGCTCAACCACCTGGGTGCCGAGGGTGGCGATGAAACGTCCGTCCGAGGTACCGCCACTGGTGGACGCCTGGGTCTCACGCCCGGTGATCGCCTTGATGCTGGCCGAGACTGCATCCAGCAGCGCGCCCGGCTCGGTGAGGAACGGCAGGCCCGACAGCGCCCACTCCACGTGCCAGTCCAGGCCGTGTTTGTCGAGGATCGCCGCAACGCGCTGCTGCAGGCCTTCAACAGTGGATTCAGTGGAGAAACGGAAGTTGAACACCGCCGTCAGGTCACCCGGAATCACGTTGGTCGCGCCGGTGCCGGAATTGAGGTTGGAGATCTGGAAGCTGGTCGGCGGGAAGAAGGTGTTGCCGTCGTCCCAATGTTCGGCGGCCAATTCGGCCAGTGCCGGCGCAGCCAGGTGGATCGGGTTCTTCGCCAGGTGCGGGTAGGCCACGTGGCCTTGCACGCCGCGTACGGTCAGGGTCGCGCCAAGAGAGCCGCGACGGCCGTTCTTGACCACATCGCCGACCAGGGTGGTGCTCGACGGTTCGCCGACGATGCACCAGTCCAGGCGCTCCTTGCGCGCTGCGAGGCGTTCGATCACGGCTTTGGTGCCATGGTGCGCCGGGCCTTCTTCATCGCTGGTGATCAGGAAGGCTACCGAGCCCTTGTGGTCCGGGTAGTCGGCCACAAAACGCACCGACGCCACCAGCATCGCCGCCAGGCTGCCTTTCATGTCCGCCGCGCCACGCCCGCAGAGCATGCCGTTTTCATCGATCAACGCGTCGAATGGGTCGTTCTGCCAGGCCTGCACCGGGCCGGTCGGCACCACGTCGGTGTGGCCGGCGAAGCACAGCACCGGGCCTTCGTGCTTGCCGTGGGTGGCCCAGAAGTTGTCCACGTCTTCGATGCGCATTGGCTCAAGCGCAAAACCGGCGTCGCCCAGGCGCTGCATCATCAGCTTCTGGCAATCGGCGTCGATCGGCGTGACCGACGGACGACGGATCAGGTCGATGGCAAGTTGAAGGGTCGGCGAAAGGTCGGCATGGGCCGTCATGGGGGGAACTCCGGAGCTTTTATAAATGAGCAGGCAAGGCGCACAAAACGGCCGTTATCTTATAGCAAAACGGCGGCCAGAGGCCGCCGTTTAGTGCATTGCGCAAGTTTTTACGCCGCTGGCGCGGGTTCCGGCGCCGCCGCAGGTTTAGGCAGCGAAGACAGGAACGCCATGATCAGTGCCGCCACATACGGCAGCGACTGCACCAGCAACATCACCACCCAGAAGCGGATGTCATTGCTTGGCAGGCCCTGCACCAGGTAAATCCCCAGCGCCGCGCCCCACAACAGCAGCATGATGAACATTTCTTCGCGCGCTTCGGAAATCGCCACCCAGAAACCATGGTTATCCGCGTTTTTGGGGGTACGGAAGAACGGGATACTGGTGGTGAAGAAGCCATACAGCACCGCCTTGGCGATGGTGTGCGACAACGCCAGCCCGGCCAGGGCCGCACAGAATGCATCCTTCAAGTTCACGCCTACCGCACGACGGTAGAGGAAGATGATCTTGCCGACCTTGAACACAAACAACGCCAACGGCGGGATCGCGAAAATCAGCAGCGGCGGGTCAACCCGCGTCGGCACGATGATCATTGCCGCCGACCACAACAACGCGCCGACGGTGAAGAAGATGTTCATGCCATCCGCCACCCACGGCAACCAGCCCGCTAGGAAGTGGTAGCGCTGGCCACGGGTCAGCTCGGTGTCCTTGCCGCGCAAGAGGCTTGCGGTGTGACGCTTGATGATCTGGATCGCGCCGTAGGCCCAGCGGAAACGCTGTTTCTTGAAGTCGATAAAGGTATCCGGCATCAAGCCCTTGCCGTAGCTGTCGTGGTAATACGCCGCCGACAGGCCTTTCTCGAATACGCGTAGGCCCAGTTCGGCATCTTCGCAGATACACCAGTCGGCCCAGCCCAGTTCTTCAAGCACCGAGCGACGGGTCATGGTCATGGTGCCGTGCTGGATGATCGCGTCACGGTCGTTGCGAGTGACCATGCCGATATGGAAGAAGCCCTTGTATTCCGCGTAGCAGAGCTTCTTGAAGGTGCTTTCGTTCTGGTCGCGATAATCCTGCGGCGACTGCACCACGGCGATTTTCGGGTCGGCGAAGTGCGGCACCATATGCTTGAGCCAGTTCGGCGACACGCAGTAGTCCGAGTCGATCACCGCGATCACTTCGGCGTCCTTGGCGGTGTGCGGAATCAGGTAGTTCAGCGCGCCACCCTTGAAACCGGCCAGGGGCGCGACGTGGAAGAACTTGAAGCGCGGGCCCAGGGTTTCGCAGTAGTCGCGCACCGGTTCCCATACCGCCGGGTCTTTGGTGTTGTTGTCGATGATCAGGACTTCGTAGTCCGGGTAATCCAGGGCGGCCAGGGCGTCGAGGGTCTGTTTGACCATCTCCGGCGGCTCGTTGTAGCACGGCACATGGATCGACACTTTCGGACGGTAGTCCGAATCCCCCTCGACCGGCAGGAATTCACGCCGACGCTTGTGGGTCCACACCGCTTCCGCCAGTTCGTGGGCTTCGGTCAGCAACACGATAAACACGCCGAGCGCGCCGAGGGCGAGCAGGATGCCCACGGTGACGCTGAACCAGGTGCTGTATTGCTGGCTGTAGTCGTAGCCGATCCACACCAGCACCGAACCGCAGAGGAACGCGATAAAGGTCAGGAAGGTGCGACCACGCTGGCGCAGGGCCGAGCCGTCGATCATCAGCAGGGTCAGGGACAGCAGGGCCAGCACCACCGAACCAATGGCCAGCACGCGCCATTGCGGGATTGCGACCACGGGCCCTTCAAAGTTGAATTTCTGCTGGCGTGCGGCGTTGTACACGCCCCAGTAAGCGCCCGCCGAGCCTTCGTCGCTGACTTTCCACGGCTGATCGAAGGCCTCGATCACAAAGTAGTTGAAGCCCTGGCGGTTCAGTTTGTTCACCAGCGTGCGCAGGTAGATCGCCTGGTCGGCGGGGGAGGTTTCATTGCCCCCGCGCATGCGGCCGTTGCTCGGCCAACCGACTTCCGACAGCAGCAGCGGTTTTTTCGGGAAGAGTTTCTTCAGGTCGCGGGCACGGTCGAGTACGTATTGGCCGGCCTTGTCCATCGGGATGTATTCCCAGAACGGCAGGATGTGCGCGGCGATCAGGTCGACGTGCTTGGCCAGTTGCGGGTTTTTCTCCCAGATGTGCCATTGCTCGGACGTGGTCACCGGCACTTTCACGGCGGCGCGCACCCGGTCCAGCAGCACGATCAGCGCTTCTGGGGTGATTTCTTCACGGAACAGCGCTTCGTTGCCGACCACCACCCGCACCACACTGCGCGAGCTGTTGGCGATTTCGATGGCGCGCTGGATTTCCCGCTCGTTGCGCTCAAGGTCCGGGCTGATCCAGATCCCCAGGGTCACACGCAGGCCGAATTCTTCCGCCAGTTTGGGGATATCCCCCAGAGTGCCGTCGACCGAGTAGGTACGGATGTTGTCCGTCAGCTTGCTCATGATCTCGAGGTCGCGACGCATCTGGTCGTCGGTCGGGTACTGGTCTTTCTGCGGGTACTGGCCTTGCTGGAACGGCGAGTAGGAAAAACCGGAGATCTGTTCAGGCCAGTTGGGGGTGGTGACGGGGCGGTTGATCAGCGCCCAGAAACCGGTGAACAGCGCGGCGATTGCCAGCACGATCACCAGGTTGAGTCCAAATTTACGCGATGCCATGGCTATTTCGGGTTCCAAAGGGTGTGGAACGAAAAGAGGTGTCGGCCTGCGCCGAACGGCGCGCATCCTACACCGGCCCTTCCCTGACCGTACAGCAAGCAGAGAAAAACCGGACATTAGTCAGCGAAAGGCCATCTTAGTTCTTAACTTGTAGCTTGAAGCTTCGAACTTGTCGCTGCGTAGCCCTATAATGCGCGCCGGTTTTTGGGGTAATGGTCATGAGCACAGAAGATCCGCGGTTTGCAGGCGTCGCCCGCTTGTATGGCATTGAAGGCCTGGAACGCTTGAAAGCAGCCCATGTGGCTATTGTCGGCGTTGGCGGCGTAGGCTCCTGGGCGGCGGAAGCCGTGGCCCGTTGCGGGGTGGGCGAGATTTCGCTGTTTGACCTGGATGACGTCTGCGTGAGCAACAGCAACCGTCAGTTGCACGCGCTGGACAGCACCGTGGGCAAGCCCAAGGTCGAGGTGATGGCGGAGCGCCTGCGCGGCATCAACCCGGATTGCACCGTGCATGCGGTGGCGGATTTCGTGACCCGCGACACCATGGCCGAATACATCACGCCGGACATCGATTGCGTGATCGACTGCATCGACGCGGTCAACGCCAAGGCCGCGCTCATCGCCTGGTGCAAGCGTCGCAAGATCCAGATCATCACCACCGGCGGCGCCGGCGGGCAGATCGACCCGACGTTGATCCAGGTCTGCGACCTGAACCGCACCTTCAATGACCCGTTGGCCTCGAAAGTGCGCTCGACCCTGCGCCGCGACTACAACTTCTCCCGTACCGTGACCCGCCATTACAGCGTGCCGTGTGTGTTTTCCACCGAACAGCTGCGTTATCCCAAGCCGGACGGCAGCATCTGTTTGCAGAAGAGTTTTGTCGGGGATGGCGTGAAGCTGGACTGCGCGGGCGGTTTTGGTGCGGTGATGATGGTGACGGCCACGTTCGGCATGGTGGCGGCCACCAAGGCGGTGGACAAGATTGTGGCCGGAGTGCGCCGGCCTTCCGAGCGGGTCAAGGCGTCGTAACGGCGCTCAGTTGCCGCATGCGCTGCAGCACGGCATTCAGGCCATTGCTGCGCGACGGTGACAGTTGGCGGGACAGCCCCAACTGTGCAAACCAGTCAGGCAGATCCACCGCCTGCAATTCTGCGGCGGACAGGCCATTGACCCGCGCCAGCAGCAACGCCACCAACCCACGAATCATCCGTGCGTCGCTGCTGGCGGCGAACTGCCAGTGGCCATCGCGCAATTCTGCGACCAGCCACACCAGGCTTTCGCAGCCCTGTACGAGATTGGCGTCGACTTTATCCTCATCGGCCAGGGCAGGCAGACGCTCGCCCCATTGCATCAGCATCCGCGCGCGCTGCTCCCAACTGCCGACGGCCTGAAACGCCTCAAGTGCGGCTGCGGCATCCACCGGTAAGCTCATCGCAGCATATCCAACGCTTGATCCAGCGCTTCAAAGAAGCGTTCCAGGTCATCGGAATCGTTATACAGCGCCAGGGACACGCGAATCGCCCCTGACAGATGCATCGCCTTGAGCAACGGCATGGCGCAGTGATGCCCGGCGCGTACGGCAATGCCTTGCTCGGTCAGCAGGTGCGCGAGGTCGGCGTTATGCACGCCATCGACCACAAAGCTGACCAACGCCACCTGGGGCGAACCCAGCACGTGCACGCCATTGCGCGCCTTGAGCCCGCGCAACAGGTAGTCATGCAACGCCGCTTCATGGGCGATCACTGCCGGCTGATCCAGCGAACTCAAGTAATCCAGGCTGGCGCCCAGGCCGATCACGCTGGCAATCGGCGGGGTGCCGGCCTCAAAGCCCAGCGGCGCCGGGCGGAAGCTGGCGCTGTGGTAATCGGCCTGTTGCACCATCTCGCCGCCGAACTGCCAGTGGCGTACGTGGTGCAGCGCTTCATTGCGACCAAACAGCACACCGACGCCGTCCGGGCCATACAGTTTGTGGCTGGAAAACACATAGAAGTCGCAACCCAGCGCCTGCACGTCGTGACGACCATGGACGATGCCTTGGGCGCCGTCGATCACGGTCAGGGCGCCGTGGGGCTGGGCGAGTGCCAGCAGGGCTTCCAGTGGCTGCCAGGCGCCGAGCACGTTGGACAGCTGGCTCACTGCGAGTAATCGCGTGCGCGGGCCGATCAGCTCGGCAGCGGCAGCCAGGTCGATCACGCCGTTATCATCCAGTGGCAGTACCACTAGGTTCAGTGCGCGACGCTTGGCCAGTTGCTGCCAGGGCAGCAGGTTGGCGTGGTGTTCCAGGGCGCTGATGACAATCTCATCGCCCGCATTGAATAAGTGCTCAAGGCCATAGGCCAAGAGGTTCAGCGCAGAAGTTGCGCCGTGGGTGAACACGATCTGCCCGCTGTCGCCTGCATTCAACCACTGTGCGACCTTGCTGCGGCTGTCTTCGAACGCCTGGGTCGCATGGGCGCCTGGCAAATGCTGGGCGCGGTGCACATTGGCTGCGCCGTTGGCGTAGTAATGGCTGATGGCATCCAACAAAGCCTGGGGTTTTTGCGTGGTGGCGGCGTTGTCCAGGTAGGTCTGGTCTTGCCGTTGCAGGGTGGCGATGGCCGGAAAGTCGGCGCGCCAGGGGGAGGGCACTAGCATGGTGTTCAAGACTCGTATAAGCGAGCCCCAGGGTCGGGGCCCGCTAGGGGCATCGAGTGGCTGCTTAGTTGTGAGCGTGCAGCGCTTCGTTCAGTTCGATGGCCGATTTGTGGGTTTTGCACTCCACGGCACCGGTCTCGGAGTTGCGGCGGAACAGCAGGTCCGGTTGGCCGGCCAGTTCGCGTGCCTTGACCACTTTGACCAGTTGGTTCTGCTCGTCCAGCAGCGCAACCTTGGTGCCGGCGGTGACGTACAGGCCCGATTCCACGGTGTTACGGTCGCCCAACGGGATACCGATACCGGCGTTGGCGCCGATCAGGCAGCCTTCGCCAACCTTGATCACGATGTTGCCGCCGCCCGACAGGGTGCCCATGGTGGAGCAACCGCCGCCCAGGTCCGAACCCTTGCCGACGAATACGCCTGCCGATACACGACCTTCGATCATGCCTGGGCCTTCGGTGCCAGCGTTGAAGTTGACGAAACCTTCGTGCATCACGGTGGTGCCTTCGCCCACATAGGCACCCAGGCGGATGCGTGCTGCGTCAGCGATACGCACACCGCTCGGCACCACGTAGTCGGTCATTTTCGGGAACTTGTCCACCGAGAACACTTCCAGCAGTTCGCCACGCAGGCGGGCTTCCAGCTGGCGTTCGGCCAGTTCGTTGATGTCGATCGCGCCCTGGCTGGTCCAGGCCACGTTCGGCAGCTGCGGGAACACACCGGCCAGGCTCAGGCCGTGGGGCTTGACCAGGCGGTGGGACAGCAGGTGCAGCTTGAGGTAGGCCTCAGGCGTGGAGGTCAGTGCAGCGTCTTCGGCCAGCAGGGTGGCGACCAGCGGCGTGTGGCTTTCGGCCAGGCGGTTGAGCAGCGCGGCTTGGGTAGCGTCGACATTCTTGAGCGCATCAGCCAGTTGCAGCGCTTGGCTGATGGTGAAGGTGATCGCCTGGTTGCCTTCGGTGTAGCCGAGGATCGGCGCGATGGCTGCGACGATTTCTGCCGACGGGTTGAGCAGCGGTTGTGCGTAAAACACTTCCAGCCAAGCACCTTGGCGGTTCTGAGTGCCGACGCCGAAGCCCAGGCTGAACAGGGAATTGGACATGCTGTTACCTCTACAAAAATGGAAAGGGCTGGCCTACTTGAGGGCCGCCGAATAACTATCTGGCTTGAAGCCAATCAGGGTTCTGTCACCGAGATCAAGCACCGGGCGCTTGATCATCGAGGGTTGTGCGAGCATCAATTCAATGGCTTTCGACTGATCGAGATCGGCTTTGCGTTCGTCTTCGAGTTTGCGAAAGGTGGTGCCCGCACGGTTCAAAACCACCTGCCAACCGTGCTCGTCGCACCATTGGGTCAAGTGTTCGCGGTCGATACCGGCCGTTTTGTAGTCGTGGAACTCATAGTTGGCGCCGTGCTCATCGAGCCAGGTGCGCGCCTTTTTCATGGTGTCGCAGGCTTTGATGCCGAAAAGGTGCAACGTTTTGCTTGAAGCGGTCAAGGAATTGCCCCCCTTTGGACCAAGTAGAAACGAAAGGTCACGGATTATGCCACGACCAGCGCGTTTGGGTGCCGCTCGTCAGCGCTGTGCGACTTTTGTGCAAAAGCCAGCGAGTAACATAGCCGGGTAATATGGCACTTCAACGGCCAGTTGTTGCCTGATGTGTGTCGTTGCAAGTCGATTGTCCGGGAAAACCGCGTTATGCAAACCGCCTACACCGTTCTTATCCTGCTGATGCTGGTCAGCGTTTCGCGTCTGGTCGGGCGTGTCATTCCTCTGCCGTTGCCTCTGGTGCAGATTGCCGCCGGTGCCTTGCTGGCCTGGCCGACGCTGGGATTGCATGTGGCGCTGGACCCCGAGTTGTTCCTGTTTCTGTTCCTGCCGCCGTTGCTGTTCTCCGATGGCTGGCGTATGCCCAAGCGCGAGTTGTGGCGGCTGCGCGGGCCGATCCTGACGTTGGCGGTGGGCCTGGTGCTGTTTACCGTGGTGGGCGCCGGTTACTTCATCCATTGGATCTTGCCAACTATCCCGTTGCCGGTGGCCTTCGCCCTGGCGGCCGTGTTGTCGCCGACGGATGCCGTGGCGGTGTCGGCCATTTCCCAGAATCGCTTGCCCACGCCGCTGATGCACATGCTCCAGGGCGAGGCCTTGATGAATGATGCTTCGGGCCTGGTGACCTTCAAGTTCGCCCTGGCGGCGGCGCTGACCGGGGTGTTTTCCCTGGCGGATGCCAGCCTCACATTCGTCTTGGTGGCTGTCGGTGGCCTGGCAGTCGGCGTGGCCCTGAGCTGGCTGGTCGGCCGTTTGCGCGCGTGGATGATCGCCCGTGGCTGGGACGACCCGGCCACCCACGTGGTGTTCATGTTGCTGCTGCCGTTTGCGGCCTATGTGCTGGCCGAACGCTTGGGTGCATCGGGCATTTTGTCGGCGGTGGCGGCGGGCATGATGCAAAGCTGGCTCGACCTGTTGCCGCGCCAGACCAGCACGCGCCTGCTCAATCGCAGCGTGTGGTCGTTGCTGGAGTTCGCCTTCAACGGTTTGATCTTCCTGCTGCTGGGCCTGCAACTGCCAGACATCATCAAGGCAGTCGTCAGTCACGAGACGACGTTGTGGCCAACCCTGTTTTATCGCTGCCTGGATGTCATCGCGATCTTCCTGGTGCTGGTGGTGCTGCGCTTTATCTGGGTGCAGAGCATCTGGCGGTTGTCGGGCTTGCTGCGCAGGTTGCGTGGCAAAAGCGAACTGACGCTGGTGCCGACTGCGCGTTCCTGCTGGCTGTTGACGGTCGGCGGCGTGCGCGGTGCGGTGACGTTGGCGGGTGTGATGTCGGTGCCGTTGTTGCTGGCGCCGGGGCAGGATTTTCCCGAGCGTGACCTGCTGATTTTCATCGCGGCAGGCGTGATTCTGTTGTCGCTGGTCGCCGCCTGTATCGCGTTGCCGCTACTGTTGCGTGGCATCGAAAAAAGCCCGGACGAAAAACGCCACAAGGAAGTGCGCGAAGCCTGGAAGAGGACTGCCGTTGCGGCCATCCACGCGCTTGAAGCGCAGGAACCGGCAGACGCCGAAACCCAGGACGCCGCTCAAGCCGCGCTTGCCACGGAGCTCAAGGCACGGCTGATGTCGGAATATCGCCATCAATTGGACGTGTTCAACGACTCCGCCGAAGCCCAGGCCTTGGCGCAGCAGATGGACCTGCTGGAGCGCAAACTGCGGCTCAAGGCCCTGCGGGCGCAGCGGTTGGAGTTGTACAGTTTGAGTCGTCATCACCAGATTGGTGATGACGTTTTGAGGGAGGTGCTGGCGGAGTTGGATATGAGTGAGGCGAACCTAGGTCAGGTGAAGTGACCCTGATCGCGCCTTAGCGGCGACGTTGGATAAAGTCGCGGATCCGCTCCGCCGCTTCCACGCACTCCGCCAACGGCGCAACCAGCGCCATGCGCACACGGCCGGCGCCAGGGTTGAAGCCGTCCACTTCCCGTGACAGGTACGAACCCGGCACGACGGTCACGTGTTCTTCCACGAACAGGTCACGGCAGAACGCGGCGTCGTCGCCATTCACATTCGGCCACAAATAGAAGCCGCCATCCGGGCTCTCTACGTCCAGCACTGGCTTGAGAATCGCCAACACCGCGTCGAATTTTTCGCGATACAAGTCACGATTGGCGAGCACGTGGGCTTCATCCTGCCAGGCCGCAATGCTCGCCAGCTGTGTCTGCACCGGCATCGCGCAACCGTGGTAGGTGCGGTACAGCAGGAACGCCTTGAGGATGTCGGCGTCGCCGGCCACGAAACCGGAGCGCAGGCCCGGCAGGTTGGAGCGCTTGGACAGGCTGTGGAACACCACGCAGCGCTTGAAGTCCTGGCGGCCGAGTTCGACGCAGGCGCTCAACAGGCCGGGTGGCGGGGTTTGTTCGTCGAAGTACAACTCGCTGTAGCACTCGTCGGCGGCGATGACGAAGTCGTATTCGTCGGCCAGGGCGATGAGTTTTTTCAGGGTGTCGACCGGGATCAGTGCGCCGGTCGGGTTGCCGGGCGAGCACAGGAACAGGATCTGGCAGCGTTTCCAGATGTCTGGCGTCACGGCGTCGAAGTCCGGGTTGAAGCCATTGGCGTCCAGGCACGGCAGGTAGTGCGGCTTGGCCCCGGCGAGGAACGCGGCGCCTTCGTAGATCTGATAGAACGGGTTCGGGCTGACTACCAGCGCGTCGTCGCCACGGTTGACCACGGTTTGGGTGAAGGCGAACAGCGCTTCACGGGTGCCGTTGACCGGCAGGATGTTGCGCGCCGGGTCGAGCCAGCCCTTGGGCACGTTGAAGCGGCGTTCGCACCAGGCACCGATAGCTTCGCGCAGGGCCGGGATGCCCAGCGTGGTCGGGTACACGGCCATCTGGTCGAGGTTGTTGCTCAATGCTTCGGCCACGAAAGTGGGCGATTTATGTTTCGGTTCGCCGATGGAGAGCGCGATCGGGCGCTTGTCCGGGTTCGGCGTGACGCTGCCGAGCAGGGCGCGAAGTTTCTCGAACGGGTAGGGCTGGAGCTGGTTCAGAGCGTTGTTCATCGGTGGATCTCGTGCAAGGCGTTAAAAACTGGGGCGGCGCTTTTCAAATGGTCAGGCGTGTCAGCTCGACGCCGGGTTCCTGGGTGACACTCAACTGCTGGACGATGGCTTCCTGCAGGCGCAGGCACAGTTCCGGGTCGGACAGCGGCTGGTTGTCGGCATCTGTGATGAAGAACACGTCTTCCACGCGCTCGCCGAGGGTCGCGATCTTGGCGTTTTGCAACGACAGGTCGAACTCCAGGAAAATCCCGCCGATGCGGGCCAGCAGGCCCGGACGATCCGGGGCGCTGAGTTCCAGTACCGTCACCGGCCGCTGGGCGTCATTGGAAATGGTCACCTGTGGCGCAAACGCAAAGTGCTTGAGTTGGCGCGGTACCCGACGCTGGATGATGGTCGGGTAGTCGTCAGGGTTGCGCAGGGCCTCGGTCAGGCCTTCGCGGATCTTTTTCACGCGTGCCGGGTTGTCGCCAATCGAGTCGCCATCGGTGTCGAGCACGATATAGGTGTCGAGGGTGAACTGGCTGCTGGAGGTGATAACGCGGGCGTCATGGATGTTCAGGTTGAGCTGGTCCATGGCTGCCACGGTCACGGCGAAGAAGTCGTGCTGGTCCGGCGCGTAGATGAAAATCTGCGTGCCGCCTTCGAATTCGCGCTGGGTGGTTTCCTTGATCAGCACCAGCGGGCCGCCATCGGCGGGCTGTTGCAGGATTGCGTCGGTGTGCCAGGCGACATCGCCGGCGGTGTGGCGCAGGAAGTAATCGTCACCCAGCTGCGACCACAACTGCTCGACGTCGTCCGGGTCGTTACCGCCGCGCACCAGAATGTCCAAGGCCGCGCTTTGGGTGCGGCGGATCTGCTCTTCGCGGTCCACCGGGTTCTCCAGGCCACGGCGCAGGGCGCGCTTGGTCTCGGTGTACAGCTGGCGCAACAGGCTGGCACGCCAGGAGTTCCACAGCGTCGGGTTGGTGGCGTTGATGTCTGAGACGGTCAGCACGTACAGATAGTCGAGGCGGGTTTCATCGCCGACGATCTGCGCAAAGTCGTGGATCACCTGCGGGTCGGACAAGTCCTTGCGCTGGGCGGTGGTCGACATCACCAGATGGTTCTGCACCAGCCAGACGATCAGGCGGCTGTCCCACACGGGCAGTTGGTGGCGTTGGCAGAACGCCTCGGCGTCAACCGCGCCCACCTCAGAGTGGTCGCCATGCCGACCCTTGCCGATGTCGTGGTACAGGCCGGCCAGGTAGATCAGCTCGGGCTTGGGCAGCTTGGCCATGAGTTTGCTGGCCAGCGGGAATTTCTCTGACACTTGCGTGTACTGAAGCTTACGCAGGTGCTTGATCAGGTTCAGGGTGTGCGCGTCCACGGTATAGATGTGGAACAGGTCGTGCTGCATCTGCCCGACGATAAAACCGAACTCCGGCAGATAGCGCCCGAGGATGCCGTAACGGTTCATGCGTCGCAGGTTGCGGTGGATACCGATCTTGCACTTGAACAGCTCGATGAACAGGCTGGTGTTGCGGATGTCGTTGCGGAAATCGTCGTCGATCAGGTGACGGTTCTCCCGCAGCAGGCGGATGGTGTCGGCGCGCACGCCTTTGATTTCCGGCTGCTGGGCCATCAGCACGAAGATTTCCAGCATGGCGAACGGTGTGCGGCGGAACACGTTGTCGTTGCGCGCCTCGATATAGCCGTCGTGCAGTTGGAAGCGCGCGTTGATCGGCTGCGGCGGCGCTTCGTCTTCGGGGGCCAGGATCACCTCTTCGAAGTGCTGGATGATCAGGTCGCTGAGCTGGGCAATGCTCATGACCACCCGGTAATACTGCTGCATGAAGCTTTCGATGCTGGTCTTCGCGTCCTCGCCCTCAAAGCCCAGCAGGGTGGCGATGGAGCGCTGGTGGTCGAACAGCAGACGGTCCTCGGAGCGCCCGGCGAGCATGTGCAGGGCGTAGCGCACTTTCCACAGGAACTCCTGGGACGAGGCCAGCAGGGCGTTTTCGCTCTCTACCAGGAAGCCCTCGCCAGCCAGGGCGCGCAGGTTCAGGGTGCCGTACTGGCGACGGGCAACCCACAAAATCGTCTGGATATCCCGCAGGCCACCGGGCGAGCCTTTGACGTTGGGTTCCAGGTTGTATTCGGTGTCGTTGTACTTGTGGTGCCGGGCCTTCTGTTCGGCACGCTTGGCCAGGAAGAAGTCCTTGCTCGGCCACATGTGTGCGGTGCTGGTGACTTCGAGCATGCGCTGGCGCAGGCGCTCGGGGCCGGCAATGGTGCGGCTTTCCATGAGGTTGGTGATGACGGTGAGGTCGGCGCGGGCCTCTTCGGCGCATTCGTCGACCGAGCGCACGCTTTGGCCGACTTCCAGGCCGATGTCCCACAACAGCGTCAGAAAACGCTCGATGGAATCGCGAAAGATCTCATGATCGGCGCTGTCCAGCAGGATCAGCAGGTCGATGTCCGAGTAGGGATGCAGCTCGCCGCGCCCATAGCCGCCGACCGCCACCAGGGCGATATCGGCGTCTTCACTCCAACTGAACTGTTCCCAGGCCTTTTGCAGGATGTTATCGACGAACCAGGCGCGGTCCTCGATCAGTCGGCGGATGTCCCGGCCGCTGCGAAAGCGCTCGTCGAGCACCTCGCGGGCCTGGCGGATAGCCTTCTTGAATGCGGCGATAGGGCTCGCCTTCAGGGCCAGTTCGGCCTGGAACTGGCCACGGTCGAAGAGTTCGGGGTCCACCTGGGGCATCGATCGGCTTTCCTTTCTATCTAGTAAGTCAGTGACAGGGTTGCGGGAAAACCGAAGCAATCATCACGCCGAAACGCGTGGAATGGTGTCGTCAGCGCGCAGGGTGAAGATCTCGTAGCCGGTCTCGGTGACCAGCAGGGTGTGTTCCCACTGGGCCGAGAGCTTGCGGTCCTTGGTGATAGCGGTCCAGCCGTCGCCCAGCACCTTGGTGTCGGCCTTGCCCTGGTTGATCATCGGCTCGATGGTGAAGGTCATGCCCGCCTTGAGCTCCATGCCGGTGCCAGCGCGGCCGTAGTGCAGGATCTGCGGCTCTTCGTGGAACACGGTGCCGATACCGTGGCCGCAGAATTCGCGCACCACCGAGAAGCCGTTCTTTTCCGCGTGCTTCTGGATCACTTCACCGATGTCGCCCAGGCGGCAGCCAGGCTTGACGATTTCGATGGCCTTGTACATGCATTCCTGGGTGACCTGGGACAGGCGCTCGGCCCAGACTGGCACATTGCCGACATGGAACATGCGGCTGGTGTCGCCGAAGTAACGGTCCTTGATCACGGTGACGTCAATGTTCAGGGTGTCGCCGTCCTTCAATGGCTTGTCGCCTGGAATCCCGTGGCAGACCACGTGGTTGACCGAGGTGCAGATCGACTTGGGGAAGCCTTTGTAGTTCAGCGGCGCAGGGATGGCGCCCTGCACGTTGACTATATAGTCGTGGCAGATCTGGTTCAGGGTTTCGGTGGTGACGCCGGGCTTGACGTGTTCGGCGATCATTTCCAGCACGTCGGCAGCCAGTTTGCCGGCGATGCGCATGCCAGCGATGTCTTCGGCGGTTTTCAAGCTAACGGTCATACAGGCTCTCTCTAGCGCGACGCGCTGAAATCAATACGGTTTACGGGCGTGCGACAAAAGGTTGCAGAGTTCGCACAAGCCATAGAAAACGCGATTCTAACAGACGATGGCCTCAAATCATGAGCCTCTGATGATCGCTTCTCTCTATAAGGTAGGGCTATGTCGGCTCTATTCAAGGGGTTACACGAAAGCGCGCAGCGGCAAATGTGATTGCGTATTCCGTTTTTGCCGATGCTGTGGTATAAAATGCGCCGCTTTCCGGGGATACCTCGTAAAGCTTAAATCCACACACGTGTCGACACGATGACCTGGGTGCCGGAGGCCTTGATGCCGCTGGTTGGTCATTGGGATACGTGGAGGCCAAACCCGACTTATTAAGGAACTATCATGTCCCAAGTCAACATGCGCGATATGCTGAAGGCCGGTGTGCACTTCGGTCACCAGACCCGTTACTGGAACCCGAAAATGGGTAAATACATTTTCGGCGCGCGTAACAAGATCCACATTATCAACCTTGAAAAAACCCTGCCAATGTTCAACGAAGCTCTGACTTTCGTAGAGCGCCTGGCCCAGGGCAAAAACAAGATTCTGTTCGTCGGCACCAAGCGTTCCGCTGGCAAGATCGTTGCTGAAGAAGCAGCACGTTGCGGTTCGCCGTACGTCGATCACCGCTGGTTGGGCGGCATGCTGACCAACTTCAAAACCATCCGTGCTTCCATCAAGCGTCTGCGTGACCTTGAAGTGCAAGCCGAAGACGGTACTTTCGCCAAGCTGACCAAGAAAGAAGCGCTGATGCGCTCCCGTGACCTGGAAAAGCTCGATCGTTCTCTGGGTGGTATCAAGGACATGGGCGGTCTGCCTGACGCACTGTTCGTTATCGACGTTGATCACGAGCGCATCGCGATCACCGAAGCCAACAAGCTGGGCATCCCTGTTATCGGCGTAGTCGATACCAACAGCAGCCCGGAAGGCGTTGACTACATCATCCCAGGCAACGATGACGCAATCCGCGCTATCCAGCTGTACATGGGTTCGATGGCTGACGCTGTAATCCGTGGTCGCAACCACGTTGCTGGTGGTACCGAGCAGTTCGTTGAAGAAGCTCCGGTAGCTGCCGCTGAGTAATTAGCGCCCTGGCGTTGACTCAGTAAGCAAAAAGGGGGCTTGGCCCCCTTTTTGCCACCTCGAAAACCGTTTGTCGGTAACGCAGCTACATCATTTGTAACGTGCAGTGGCCTACAACGGAGATTCGGGAAGAATTGATCGCCCGTTTGATCGGGTGGAATGGTTGAAAACCTATCCAAGAGGATTTTGAAATGGCAGAGATTACTGCAGCGTTGGTTAAAGAACTGCGTGAGCGTACCGGCGAAGGCATGATGGATTGCAAAAAGGCCTTGACCAAGGCCGGCGGCGACATCGAAAAAGCCATCGACGACATGCGTGCCTCGGGCGCCATCAAGGCCGCCAAGAAAGCCGGCAACGTCGCTGCTGAAGGCGCTATCGCTCTGGTTGAAGACGGTAAAGCTGCTGTTCTGCTGGAAGTGAACTCGCAGACCGACTTCCTGGCCCTGCAAGATGACTTCAAGGCATTCGTTGCTGCCAGCGTCAAGAAAGCATTCGACGACAAGCTGACTACCGTTGAGCCGCTGATCGAAGCTCAAGAAGCTGATCGCCTGGTACTGGTCGGCAAGGTTGGCGAAAACGTCAATATCCGTCGCCTGACTCGCGTTGAAGGTGATGTGGTGGGTGGTTACCTGCACGGCAACAAGATCGGTGTAGCCGTTGTTCTGAAAGGCGGCGACGTTGAGCTGGCCAAAGACATCGCTATGCACGTTGCTGCAAGCAACCCAGAATTCCTGCTGCCTTCGGAAGTTTCTGACGAAGCGATCGAGCGTGAAAAAGCTGTGTTCCTGAGCCTGAACGCCGACAAGATCGCCGGCAAGCCAGAAAACATCGTTGAAAACATGATCAAAGGCCGTATCAGCAAGTTCCTGGCTGAAGCGAGCCTGGTTGAGCAGGCGTTCGTCAAGAACCCTGAAATCAAGGTTGGCGAACTGGCTAAGAAAGCCGGTGCTGAAATCGTTTCCTTCACTTACTACAAAGTAGGCGAAGGCATCGAGAAGCCGGTCGACAACTTCGCTGAAGAAGTTGCTGCCCAGCTGGCTGCCGCCAAGCAATAAGACAGTTTTCAACTGTCGCCCGAAAGAGGCTGCCCGCTCACGCGCGCAGCCTCTTTTCAAATGGGAAGGCCGATTTTAATTGGCCTCCCTTCGGAACTGGCTTACAAAGCCGTGTTCCGATGGCGCTGTAGCAGCGTCCAGCTAGAGTGAACGCAAGCCGTAAACGGCTCGCCAAGAATTTTTAAAAATACGCCGCAGGAGAGATTCGCAATGGCTCAGCAGGGCAGTGGTTATCAGGCTCGCTATAAACGCATTCTACTCAAGCTTAGCGGCGAGGCCCTGATGGGCTCGGAAGAGTTCGGGATCGATCCCAAGGTGCTCGACCGCATGGCGTTGGAAGTCGGCCAGCTGGTCGGTATCGGCGTACAAGTCGGTCTGGTGATTGGCGGTGGCAACCTGTTCCGCGGTGCGGCACTGAGCGCCGCCGGCATGGATCGGGTCACTGGCGACCACATGGGCATGCTGGCCACTGTGATGAACGCCCTGGCCATGCGTGACGCCCTGGAGCGTGCCAACATCTCGGCTATCGTGATGTCGGCTATTTCCATGGTCGGCGTGACCGATCACTATGACCGTCGCAAAGCCATGCGCCACCTGAATTCCAAGGAAGTGGTGATCTTCGCTGCTGGTACGGGCAACCCGTTCTTCACCACCGACTCCGCAGCCTGCCTGCGCGCTATCGAAATCGACGCTGACGTGGTGCTGAAGGCGACCAAGGTGGATGGCGTGTACACTGCCGATCCATTCAAAGACCCGCATGCCGAGAAGTTCGATCATCTGACCTACGATGAAGTGCTGGATCGCAAGCTGGGCGTGATGGACCTGACGGCTATTTGCCTGTGCCGCGACCACAAGATGCCGCTGCGCGTATTTAACATGAACAAGCCCGGCGCCCTGCTGAATATCGTACACGGCGGCGCAGAAGGGACTCTGATCGAGGAAGGCCAACAATGATCAACGAAATCAAGAAAGACGCCCAGGCGCGTATGCAGAAATCCCTGGAATCCCTGAGCCATGCATTCGGCCAGATCCGTACCGGCAAGGCGCACCCAAGCATCCTGGGCAGCGTGATGGTGCCTTACTACGGTTCCGATACCCCGATCAGCAGCGTCGCCAACATTACCGTTAAAGACTCGCGCACCCTGCAAGTCGTCGCGTTCGAGCGCAACATGCTGGGTGCTGTCGACAAGGCCATCCAGAGCGCCGGTTTGAACCTCAACCCGACCAACCTGGGTGAGTTGCTGTTGATCTCCATGCCCGCCCTGACTGAAGAAACCCGCAAGGGCTTCACCAAGCAGGCACGCAGCGCAGCCGAAGACGCCCGTGTTGCCGTGCGCAACATTCGTCGCGATGCCCTGGGTGACCTGAAGAAACTGGTCAAGGACAAGGAAATCAGCGAAGACGAAGAGCGTCGTGCCACCGCTGATATCGACAAGCTGACCAAAGATGCCGAGGCCCAGATCACCAAGGCCACGGAAGAAAAAGAAAAGGACCTGATGGCCGTATAAGGGGTCAGGACGCCTTCATGGAAAAGACCAAGCAGACTGTACCCTCTGTGGTGCCGCGCCATGTCGCGATCATCATGGATGGGAATAATCGCTGGGCGAAGAAACGCTTTATGCCGGGTGTTGCCGGGCATAAAGCGGGTGTCGATGCGGTAAGGGCTGTGATTGAGGTGTGCGCCGAAGCCAAGGTCGAGGTGCTGACCTTGTTCGCCTTCTCCAGTGAGAACTGGCAACGGCCCGCCGAAGAAGTCAGCGCCTTGATGGACCTGTTCTTCAAGGCCTTGCGTCGTGAAGCCAAGCGCCTCAACGACAACAACATCAGCCTGCGCATCATCGGCGATCGCTCGCGCTTTCATCCCGAACTGCAAGCCGCCATGCGCGAAGCCGAGGCCATTACGGCCGGGGCCAATCGATTTGTGCTACAGATCGCAGCCAACTACGGTGGCCAGTGGGATATCGCCCAGGCTGCACAGCGTCTGGCGCGTGAAGTGCAGGCCGGTCATCTACGGCCGGACGACATCACCCCCGAACTCTTGCAAACCTGCCTGGTGACTGGCGATCTGCCGTTGCCTGACTTGTGCATCCGTACCGGTGGCGAGCACCGCATCAGCAATTTCCTGCTGTGGCAGCTGGCGTACACCGAGCTGTACTTCTCCGACCTGTTCTGGCCGGACTTCAAACACGATGCCATGCGCAATGCGCTGGCCGATTTCGCTTCCCGTCAGCGTCGCTTCGGTAAAACGAGCGAGCAGATCGAAGCTGGAGCCCGGGTTTAAATGCTTAAACAACGAATCATCACAGCACTGATCCTGTTGCCGATCGCCTTGTGTGGGTTTTTCCTGCTCGACGGTTCCGCCTTTGCGCTGTTTATCGGTCTGGTCGTCACCCTGGGTGCCTGGGAGTGGGCGCGTCTGGCGGGTTTCAGCGCGCAATTGCCGCGTGTCGTGTATGCCGCTGTCGTAGCTGCCTTGGCGTTCCTCTTGTACATCCTGCCGGACCTAGCGCCTTGGGTGTTGGGGGCGGCCTTGTTGTGGTGGGCGCTGGCGACATTCCTGGTGCTGACCTTTCCACGCACCAGCGGCAAGTGGTCAAGTGTGGCCTGCAAGTTGGTGATTGGCTTGTTGATTCTGTTGCCGGCCTGGCAAGGGTTGGTGGAGATCAAGCGTTATCCAATGGGTAACTGGCTGATCCTGGCGGTCATGGTGCTGGTCTGGGGCGCTGATATCGGTGCGTACTTCTCAGGCCGGGCCTTCGGCAAGCGCAAGCTGGCGCCGGCGGTCAGTCCAGGCAAGAGCTGGGAGGGCGTGTATGGCGGCCTGGCGTTGACGCTGGTGATCGCGCTGGTCGTCGGTGTTGTGCGTGGCTGGTCGGTGAAAGAGATTTTCCTGGCGCTGCTGGCCACTGCCATCGTCGTGTTCATCTCGGTCGTGGGCGATCTCACCGAAAGCATGTTCAAGCGTCAGGCCGGGATCAAGGACAGCAGTAACCTGCTGCCGGGTCACGGCGGCGTGCTGGACCGTATCGACAGCCTGACCGCTGCCATCCCGATCTTCGCAGTACTCTTGTGGATGACCGCTTCGTGAGCCGCCTGCAGCAAGTCACCGTGCTGGGTGCAACCGGTTCGGTGGGGCTGAGCACCCTCGATGTTATTGCTCGTCATCCTGATCGCTACCAGGTCTTTGCCCTGACCGGTTTTACCCGTTTGAGCGAATTGCTGGCCTTGTGCGTGCGTCATGCGCCGCGTTTCGCCGTGGTGCCTGAGGCGGCGGCGGCTCGTGGGCTGCAGGACGATCTGCGGGCTGCCGGGCTGTCCACTCAAGTGTTGGTGGGTGAGGAGGGGCTGTGTCAGGTCTCGGCCGATGCTGAAGTCGATACTGTCGTCGCCGCCATTGTGGGTGCTGCGGGCCTGCGTCCGACCTTGGCTGCAGTGGATGCTGGCAAGAAGATCCTGCTGGCCAATAAAGAAGCGCTGGTTATGTCCGGTGCGCTCTTTATGCAGGCGGTGCGCAAGAGCGGTGCCGTGTTGTTGCCGCTGGACAGCGAACACAATGCAATCTTCCAGTGCATGCCCGGCGATTATGCCCGTGGCCTGAGCCAGGTGGGTGTGCGTCGGATTCTGCTGACGGCTTCCGGTGGCCCGTTCCGACAAACCCCGCTGGCTGAACTGGAGCACGTATCGCCCGACCAGGCGTGCGCTCATCCGAACTGGTCCATGGGGCGCAAGATCTCCGTGGATTCGGCGAGCATGATGAACAAAGGCCTGGAGCTGATCGAGGCGTGCTGGTTGTTCGATGCGCGTCCGGATCAGGTCGAGGTGGTGATTCACCCACAAAGTGTGATTCATTCCCTGGTCGACTACGTCGACGGTTCGGTCCTGGCGCAGTTGGGCAACCCTGATATGCGCACGCCGATTGCCAACGCCCTGGCCTGGCCGGAGCGGATCGACTCGGGCGTAGCACCTTTGGACCTGTTTGCCGTGGCCCGCCTGGATTTCGAGGCGCCGGACGAACAACGCTTCCCTTGCCTACGCCTGGCGCGGCAGGCGGCTGAAGCGGGTAACAGCGCGCCGGCGATGCTCAACGCGGCCAACGAAGTGGCTGTGGCAGCGTTTCTCGAACGGCGCATCCGCTTTCCGCAGATCGCGAGTATCATCGAGGACGTCCTGGCGCTTGAGCCTGTCGTCGCGGTGAATGAGCTTGGGGCCGTCTTCGAGGCCGATACCAAGGCTCGGGCCCTGGCAGAACAATGGTTGAGCCGCAACGCGCGTTAGTCTGCAGGCAGATTTGAGTCTTCAGGCACTGGATTGGAATGCGGAGAAATTAGATGAGTGCGCTTTACATGATTGTCGGCACCCTGGTTGCTCTGGGTGTGCTGGTTACCTTCCACGAATTCGGCCACTTCTGGGTGGCGCGTCGTTGCGGCGTCAAGGTACTGCGCTTTTCCGTCGGTTTCGGCATGCCGCTGGTGCGCTGGCACGACCGTCGTGGCACCGAGTTCGTGATTGCAGCCATTCCGCTGGGTGGCTACGTCAAGATGCTCGATGAGCGCGAAGGCGAAGTGCCGGCAGATCAGTTGGATCAGTCTTTCAATCGCAAGACCGTTCGTCAGCGTATCGCCATTGTCGCCGCCGGCCCGATCGCCAACTTCCTGTTGGCGATGGTGTTCTTCTGGGTGTTGGCCATGCTGGGCAGCCAGCAGGTGCGTCCGGTCATTGGTGCGGTCGAGTCGGACAGTATTGCCGCCAAGGCTGGATTGGTTGCCGGGCAGGAAATTGTTTCCATTGATGGCGAACCCACCACGGGCTGGGGCGCGGTCAATTTGCAGTTGGTGCGTCGCCTCGGTGAAAGCGGCATCGTCAATGTGGTGGTGCGCGAGCAGGATTCCACCAGTGAAACCCCGCGTGAGCTGGCCCTCGATCATTGGCTCAAGGGCGCTGATGAGCCTGATCCGATCAAGTCCCTGGGCATACGCCCATGGCGTCCGGCCTTGCCGCCGGTCCTCGCTGAGCTGGACCCGAAAGGTCCGGCCCAGGCTGCCGGCCTGAAAACCGGTGATCGCCTGTTGGCCCTTGACGGGCAGGTGCTGGGTGACTGGCAGCAGGTGGTCGATCTGGTTCGTGTACGTCCTGATACTAAAATTGTGCTGAAAGTTGAGCGCGACGGTGCTCAAATCGACGTCCCGGTGACCTTGTCGGTCCGTGGGGAAGCCAAGGCTGCTGGGGGTTACCTGGGTGCCGGGGTCAAGGCTGTCGACTGGCCGCCATCGATGGTGCGCGAGGTGAGCTACGGGCCGTTGGCAGCGATTGGTGAAGGTGCAAAACGCACTTGGACCATGAGTGTGCTGACCCTGGAATCCCTCAAGAAAATGTTGTTCGGCGAGCTCTCGGTAAAAAACTTGAGTGGACCGATAACCATTGCTAAAGTGGCGGGCGCTTCTGCCCAGTCGGGTGTCGCGGATTTCCTGAATTTCCTGGCTTATCTGAGTATTAGCCTGGGTGTTCTGAATTTGTTGCCCATTCCTGTACTGGATGGGGGGCATCTGTTGTTTTATCTGGTCGAGTGGGTGCGTGGTCGCCCCTTGTCGGATCGGGTGCAGGGTTGGGGGATACAGATCGGTATCAGTTTGGTGGTCGGGGTGATGTTATTAGCCTTGGTCAACGATCTGGGTCGACTGTAACGCTTCGCTGAATTGCGAATCTGCCGCATTTTGCGGCAGTTTGTTTATTGCCAGTTGGAATAAGAAAGGACTTCATGAAACGTCTGCTGCTAACTGCGGTTCTCACCGTATTGATGATCGCCGAAGTTCACGCCGAGTCCTTCACCATCTCCGATATTCGCGTCAACGGCCTCCAGCGGGTTTCCGCGGGTAGCGTCTTTGGTGCATTACCGTTGAACGTCGGTGAACAGGCTGATGACCGTCGCCTGGTGGAATCCACTCGTGCGCTGTTCAAAACCGGTTTCTTTCAAGACATCCAACTGGGTCGCGAAGGCAACGTCCTGGTCATCACCGTGGTCGAGCGACCTTCCGTCGCCAGTATCGAGATCGAAGGCAACAAGGCGATCTCTACTGAAGATCTGATGAAAGGTCTCAAGCAATCCGGCCTGGCCGAAGGCGAGATCTTCCAGCGCGCCACCCTTGAAGGTGTGCGTAACGAACTGCAACGCCAGTACGTTGCCCAGGGTCGCTATTCCGCGACCGTGGAAACGGAAGTGGTGCCGCAACCTCGTAACCGTGTCGGCCTCAAGGTCAACATCAACGAAGGCACCGTGGCGGCGATCCAGCACATCAACGTGGTGGGCAATACCAAGTTCGCTGATGAAGACCTGATCGACCTGTTCGAACTCAAGACCACCAACTGGTTGTCGTTCTTCAAGAACGATGACAAGTACGCCCGCGAAAAGCTGTCCGGTGACCTGGAACGCCTGCGTTCCTACTACCTGGACCGTGGTTATATCAACATGGATATCGCTTCGACCCAGGTGTCCATCACCCCGGACAAGAAGCACGTCTACATCACCGTCAACGTCAACGAAGGCGAGAAGTACAAGGTTCGTGACGTGAAGCTGAGCGGCGACCTGAAAGTGCCTGAAGACCAGGTCAAGGCGCTGTTGCTGGTGCAGAAGGACCAAGTGTTCTCGCGCAAGCTGATGACCACCACTTCCGAGCTGATCACCCGTCGCCTGGGTAACGAAGGCTACACCTTCGCCAACGTCAACGGCGTGCCGACGCCCCATGATGATGACCACACCGTGGACATCACCTTTGTGGTCGATCCAGGCAAGCGTGCCTACGTGAACCGTATCAACTTCCGTGGCAACACCAAGTCTGCGGACGAAGTGCTGCGTCGTGAAATGCGCCAAATGGAAGGTGGCTGGGCATCGACTTACCTGATCGACCAGTCCAAGACCCGTCTTGAACGCCTGGGCTTCTTCAAGGAAGTCAACGTCGAAACCCCGGCCGTACCGGGTGTGGATGACCAGGTTGACGTGAACTACGCCGTGGAAGAGCAAGCATCGGGTTCCATCACCGCCAGCGTCGGCTTCGCACAGAGTGCCGGTCTGATCCTCGGTGGTTCGATCACCCAGAACAACTTCCTGGGTACCGGTAACCGTGTTTCCATCGGCCTGACCCGAAGCGAATACCAGAGCCGATACAACTTCGGTTATACCGACCCCTACTGGACTGCTGATGGTGTGAGCCTGGGCTACAACGCCTTCTACCGCACCACCGACTACAAAGACCTCGACGTTGACGTTGCAAGCTATGCGATCGACAGCCTCGGCGCCGGTGTCAACGTGGGCTATCCGATCAGCGAGACTTCGCGTCTGACGTTCGGTTTGACCGCGCAACAGGATGAGATCAAGACCGGTGTGTACACCGTGGACGAGATCTTCGACTTTACCCGTCGTGAAGGTGACAAGTTCCTGAACTTCAAGGCGTCTGCCGGCTGGTCCGAGTCGACCCTGAACAAAGGTGTACTGGCAACCCGTGGTCACTCCCAGAGCCTCACCCTGGAAACCACCACGCCGGGCAGCGACCTGTCGTTCTTCAAACTCGACTACCGTGGCCAGTTGTTCACGCCGTTGAGCGACAATTACACCATGCGCCTGCACACTGAACTGGGTTATGGCGATGGTTATGGCTCCACCAATGGTCTACCGTTCTACGAGAACTACTACGCGGGTGGCTTCAACTCCGTGCGTGGTTTCAAAGACAGCACCTTGGGCCCTCGTGGTACTCCAAGCCGTGGTGTTGGCGTAACCGGTAACCAGGGCACTGTGGTTGACTCGGACAATGACCCACTGCCGTTTGGTGGTAACGTTCTGATCCAGGGCGGTGCGGAAATCCTGTTCCCGCTGCCGTTTGTGAAAGATCAGCGTTCCCTGCGGACTTCGGTCTTCTGGGACGTGGGTAACGTGTTCGACTCCAAGTGCGAGCAGATCACCAACCCGAGCGGTGTGAAGTCCAAGACCGAGTGCAACGACGTGAGCCTCAGTAATCTGGCAAGCTCCGTGGGTGTGGGTGTGACCTGGGTGACCGCGCTGGGCCCATTGAGCTTTGCTCTGGCCATGCCGATCAAGAAACCGGATAACGCTGAAACCCAGATTTTCCAATTCTCCCTCGGCCAGACGTTCTAAGCGTCTGACCCAAGATAACGACAACGGATTCTGTAGGAGTGCATCGTGCGTAAGTTGACTCAATTGGTTCTGCTGGCAACCGTGCTGGTAGCGACCCCGGCCTTCGCCGAAATGAAAATCGCTGTCCTGAACTATCAGATGGCCCTGCTGGAGTCCGATGCGGCCAAGCGTTATGCCGTGGATGCCGAGAAAAAGTTCGGCCCACAACTGACCAAGCTCAAGACTCTGGAAAGCAGCGCTAAAGGTATCCAGGATCGTCTGGTTGCCGGTGGCGACAAGATGCAGCAAGGCGAGCGCGAGCGTCTGGAGCTTGAATTCAAGCAAAAAGCCCGTGACTACCAGTTCCAGTCCAAAGAACTGAACGAAGCCAAGGCTGTTGCTGACCGTGAAATGCTGAAACAACTGAAGCCGAAACTCGACAGCGCTGTAGAAGAAGTCATCAAGAAAGGTGCCTTTGACCTGGTGTTCGAGCGTGGCGCTGTGATCGACGTCAAGCCTCAATACGACATCACCCGTCAGGTGATCGAGCGCATGAACCAGCTGAAGTAAGCCATGACCGCGACTATCAAGCTCGGCGAGTTGGCCGAGTTCCTGGGAGCCACCTTGCGTGGCTCCCCGGAGAAAGAAATCACTGGGCTAGCCACCTTGCAGGAGGCTGGCCCAGCTCAGTTGAGCTTCCTCGCAAACCCCCAATACCGTAAATACCTGGTCGATAGCCAAGCTGCAGCCGTGTTGCTGAAAGCCGCTGACGCCGAAGGGTTTGCCGGGGATGCGCTGGTGGTGCCTGACCCGTATCTGGCCTATGCGCGGGTGTCGCACCTGTTCGATCCGAAACCCAAGGCTGCTGCCGGTATTCATCCGTCTGCGGTCATTGCCGAGGATGCCCAGGTTGATCCTGCGGCCAGCATCGGCGCCTTTGCGGTGATCGAGAGTGGGGCACGCATTGCGGCCGATGTCACGGTTGGTGCCCACTGCTTTATCGGCGCGCGCTGCCAAATCGGCGCCGGCGGTTGGCTGGCGCCGCGCGTGACCCTGTACCACGATGTGCGTATCGGTGAGCGTGTAGTCATCCAGTCGGGTGCCGTGATTGGCGGTGAAGGTTTCGGCTTTGCCAACGCCAAGGGCATCTGGAACAAGATCGCCCAGGTCGGCGGTGTGCTGATCGGTGACGACGTGGAAATCGGCGTGAACACGGCTGTCGATCGCGGGGCCCTGGCCGATACCGTGATTGGCAATGGCGTGAAGCTCGACAACCAGATCCAGATCGCCCATAACGTGCAGATTGGCGATCACACCGCCATGGCGGCCTGCGTGGGTATCTCCGGCAGCACCAAGATCGGCAAGCATTGCATGCTCGCCGGTGGCGTTGGGCTGGTAGGGCATATCGATATTTGCGACAACGTCTTCATCACCGGCATGACCATGGTCACCCACTCGATCACCGAGCCAGGGGCCTATTCTTCCGGTACCGCCATGCAGCCTGCGGCTGAATGGCGCAAGAGTGCAGCACGGTTGAGGCAGCTCGACGACATGGCTCGACGTCTCAAACAGCTGGAAAAGCGTGTTGGGGACGTGACCCCTGGCGGTAATGCTTCATCAGAAGGCTGATACCATTTCCATATCAAGTGTGCACAGCCGCTAGACTGCCTCCTTGATTTGCTAGCGGGGCGTGCGTTTAGTTCGCCCGCCCCCAATCTTTATTACAGGCTTCCCCCCGAAATGATGGACATCAACGAGATTCGCGAATACCTGCCTCACCGTTACCCGTTCCTGCTGGTGGATCGCGTAGTGGACCTCAACATCGAGGAAAAGCGCATTCGTGCCTACAAGAATGTCAGCATCAACGAACCGTTCTTCAACGGTCACTTTCCCGCGCATCCCATCATGCCGGGTGTGTTGATCATCGAAGCGATGGCCCAGGCTGCCGGTATCCTTGGTTTCAAAATGCTCGACCTCAAGCCTGCCGACGGCACGCTTTACTATTTCGTGGGCTCCGACAAGTTGCGTTTCCGCAACCCGGTTACCCCGGGTGACCAGTTGATCCTGGAAGCCAAGTTCATCAGCTGCAAGCGCCAGATCTGGAAGTTCGAATGCCAGGCTTCGGTGGACGGCAAGCCGGTATGCTCCGCCGAGATCATCTGCGCGGAACGCAAACTATGAGTTTGATTGACCCTCGCGCAATCATCGATCCGTCGGCCGTTCTGGCCGCCGACGTTGAGGTCGGCCCCTGGTCGATCATCGGCGCAGGTGTGGAAATCGGCGAGGGGACTGTCATCGGGCCGCACGTGATCCTCAAAGGTCCGACCCGCATTGGCAAACACAATCGCATCTACCAGTTCTCGTCGATAGGCGAGGACACCCCGGACATGAAGTACAAGGGGGAAGAAACACGCCTGGTAATCGGTGACCACAACACCATCCGTGAAGGCGTGACCATTCACCGTGGTACCGTTCAGGATCGGGCCGAGACCACCCTGGGTGATCACAACCTGGTGATGGCCTATGCGCATATCGGTCACGACAGCGTCATCGGCAACCACTGCATCCTGGTCAACAACACCGCGTTGGCCGGGCATGTGCACGTTGACGATTGGGCGATTCTGTCCGGGTTCACCCTGGTCCATCAGTACTGCCATATTGGCGCCCACAGCTTTTCCGGCATGGGCACCGCCATTGGCAAGGACGTTCCGGCATTTGTCACGGTATTCGGCAACCCGGCCGAAGCGCGCAGCATGAACTTCGAAGGCATGCGCCGTCGTGGTTTCAGCGAAGACGCCATCCACGCCCTGCGCCGAGCCTACAAGGTGGTTTACCGCCAGGGGCTCACGGTTGACCAGGCGTTGACCCAACTGGTCGAGCCGGCAGCGTTGTTCCCGGAAGTCGCGGTGTTCCGTGACTCGATCCAGGCGTCGACCCGCGGCATCACCCGCTGATCATGGCCAATCTGCGTATCGCGCTGGTGGCCGGGGAAGCTTCCGGCGACATTTTGGGCGCAGGTCTTATGCGGGCCCTCAAGGCCCAGCATCCGGCGGTTGAATTCATTGGCGTCGGCGGTCCACTGATGCAGGCTGAAGGGCTCACGTCCTACTTCCCTATGGAGCGTTTGTCGGTCATGGGGCTGGTCGAAGTGCTGGGTCGCCTGCGTGAGCTGTTGGCCCGTCGCAAGCTGCTGATCCAGACCCTGATCGAAGAAAAGCCCGACGTGTTCATCGGCATCGATGCGCCGGATTTCACGCTCAATATCGAACTCAAATTACGTCAGGCCGGCATCAAGACCGTGCACTACGTCAGCCCGTCCGTGTGGGCGTGGCGGCAAAAGCGCGTGCTCAAGATCCGTGAAGGCTGTGACCTGATGCTGACGTTGCTGCCGTTCGAGGCCCGATTCTACGAAGAGAAGGGCGTGCCGGTAAGGTTTGTCGGACATACCCTGGCCGACACGATTCCGTTGCAGGCTGACCGCGCCGCCGCGCGTGCCGAACTGGGCTTGCCCGACGGCCCGTTGGTCGCGCTGATGCCTGGCAGTCGTGGTGGCGAAGTTGGCCGGCTGGCCTCGGTATTTTTTGATGCTGCCGAGCGTCTGCAAGCCTTGAAACCGGGCGTACGTTTCGTGCTGCCCTGCGCGAGCCCGCAGCGTCGTGCGCAGATCGAAACGCTGCTGGAAGGCCGCAACCTGCCGTTGACCCTGCTCGACGGCCAGTCGCACCTGGCCCTGGCAGCCTGTGATGCGGTGCTGATTGCCTCCGGCACTGCCACTCTGGAGGCCTTGCTCTACAAGCGTCCGATGGTGGTGGCCTACCGCTTGGCGCCGCTGACCTTCTGGATTCTCAAGCGCATGGTCAAAAGCCCTTACATCTCCCTGCCCAACCTGCTGGCCCAGCGCCTGTTGGTACCGGAATTGTTGCAGGACGATGCGACGCCTGAGGCCCTTGCGCAAACGCTACTACCGTTGATCGACGGCGGCGAAGAACAGACCCGTGGTTTTGACGACATCCATCGCATATTGCGCCGCGATGCCTCGAACCAGGCGGCCGACGCCGTGCTGACCTTGATCGGCCAGAAAAAGGAAAGCGTATGAACACGCAAATAGGCCTGGATTTCAGCCTGGTTGCCCAAGCCCACGAACTGGTCGCCGGTGTCGACGAAGTCGGGCGTGGGCCTTTGTGCGGTGCCGTGGTCACGGCGGCGGTGATCCTCGATCCGAACCGTCCGATCCTCGGCCTCAATGACTCGAAGAAACTCACCGAGGCGCGCCGTGAAAAGCTCTACGATGAGATCATCGAAAAAGCCTTGAGCTGGCACATCGCCCGGGCCGAAGTCGAAGAAATCGACGAGCTGAATATTCTTCACGCCACCATGCTCGCGATGCAGCGTGCGGTTGAAGGCCTGCACATCACGCCAAAAATGGCGATGATCGACGGTAACCGTTGCCCCAAGCTGGCCATGCCTTCTGAGGCAGTGGTGAAGGGCGATAGCAAGGTACCTGCCATCGCAGCCGCCTCGATCCTCGCCAAAGTCAGCCGTGATCGTGAAATGGCCGCGTTCGAATTGATCTACCCCGGCTACGGCATTGGCGGGCATAAAGGCTATCCGACGCCCGTTCATCTGGAAGCCCTGGCTCGCCTGGGGCCGACGCCGATCCATCGCCGTTCGTTCGCCCCGGTTCGCCAGGCCTACGAGCTGCGCGAGAGCCTCAACGAGGTCTAGTCGCAAGGCTGATGTTTTGCTCAAGGCCCGGTACAATCCGGGCCTTGTTGTTTTCCACGTATAAGAGATCACTATGCCGGCTTCATTCGTTCACCTACGCCTGCACACTGAATACTCCTTGGTCGACGGCCTGGTACGGATCAAACCGCTGGTCAAAACCCTGGTGGGCATGAACATGCCTGCGGTCGCGGTGACCGATCAGAACAACATGTGCTCCCTGGTCAAGTTCTACAAGAACGCCATGGGCGCCGGCATCAAGCCGATCTGCGGCGCCGATCTATGGCTGTCCAACAAAGATCCGGATAACCCGCTGAGCCGCATCAGCCTGTTGGCGATGAACGGCGTGGGTTATCGCAACCTCACCGAACTGATTTCCCGTGGTTTCATCGACGGCCAGCGCAATGGCTCGATCATCATCGAGCGCGAATGGGTCGCCGAGGCCAGCGATGGCCTGATCATGCTGTCGGCCGCCAAAGAGGGCGAAATCGGTGTCGCGCTGTTGGGCGGCAACCCGCAGGAAGCCGAAGTCTTGGCCAAGGAGTGGATGCAGGTCTTCCCTGACCGTTTCTACCTGGAAGTCCAGCGCACCAATCGCCCCAACGACGAAGAGCACCTGCACGCCGCCGTGGCCCTGGCTGACAAGTTGGGCGCGCCGCTGGTTGCCACCAACGATGTACGCTTCATCAAGAAGGAAGATTTCGAGGCCCACGAAACCCGCGTGTGCATCGGTGAAGGCCGGGCTTTGGACGACCCGCGTCGCTCGAAGAACTACAGCGAAGAGCAGTACCTCAAAAGCGCCGACGAAATGGCCGAACTGTTCAGCGACCTGCCCGAGGCCCTGGAAAACTCCGTCGAAATTGCCAAGCGTTGCAACATCGAAGTCAAGCTGGGCAAGCACTTCCTGCCCAACTTCCCGATTCCGGATGGCATGACCATCGACGAGTACTTCCGCAAAGTCTCGTTCGACGGCCTCGAAGAGCGGCTCAGCGTCCTGCTGCCCAAGGAAACCACCGAAGATTACGACGCCAAGCGCCAGGTCTACGTCGATCGGCTGAATTTCGAGCTGGATATCATCATCCAGATGGGGTTCCCCGGTTACTTCCTGATCGTAATGGACTTTATCCAGTGGGCCAAAAGCAACGGCGTGCCGGTAGGTCCGGGACGGGGGTCGGGTGCCGGTTCGCTGGTGGCTTACGTACAGAAGATTACCGACCTCGACCCGCTGGAATATGACCTGCTGTTCGAGCGCTTCCTGAACCCGGAACGGGTTTCCATGCCCGACTTCGACGTCGACTTCTGCATGGACGGCCGTGACCGCGTGATCGAGTACGTGGCCGAGAAATACGGTCGCAATGCGGTGAGCCAGATCATCACCTTCGGTTCCATGGCGGCGAAGGCTGTAATCCGTGACGTGGCGCGGGTGCAGGGCAAGTCCTACGGCTTGGCGGACCGTCTGTCGAAGATGATCCCGTTCGAAGTCGGCATGACCCTGGAAAAAGCCTACGAGCAGGAAGAAATCCTGCGCGACTTCATCAAGATCGATGAAGAAGCCGCCGAAATCTGGGACATGGCGCGCAAGCTTGAAGGCGTGGTGCGTAACGTCGGTAAACACGCCGGCGGTGTGGTGATTGCGCCTACAAAGCTCACCGACTTTTCGCCGATTTATTGCGACGAAGAAGGCGACGGCCCTGGTAACCCAGTTCGATAAGGATGATGTGGAGGCGGCCGGCCTGGTGAAGTTCGACTTCCTCGGCCTGCGGACCCTGACGATCATCGACTGGGCGCTCAAGACCATCAACCGTGACCGCGCCAAGGTCAACGAAGCGCCGCTGGATATTGCGTTTATCCCGCTGGACGACAAACCGACCTACCAGTTGCTGCAAAAGGCCGAAACCACGGCGGTGTTCCAGCTTGAGTCGCGGGGCATGAAAGAGCTGATCAAAAAGCTCAAGCCCGACTGCCTGGAAGACTTGATCGCACTGGTGGCCCTGTTCCGTCCGGGCCCGCTGCAATCGGGCATGGTGGACGACTTCATCAACCGTAAGCACGGCCGCGCCGAGCTGGCGTATCCGCACTCTGACTACCAGTATGAAGGCCTCAAGCCGGTATTGGCGCCGACTTACGGCATCATCCTGTATCAAGAACAGGTGATGCAGATCGCCCAGGTGATGGCCGGTTACACCCTGGGTGGCGCGGACATGCTGCGTCGCGCCATGGGTAAGAAAAAACCCGAGGAAATGGCCAAGCAGCGTGGCGGTTTCATTGAGGGTTGTGCAACCAACAATATCGACGCGGACCTGGCGGGTAACATTTTCGACCTGGTGGAAAAATTCGCCGGTTATGGCTTCAACAAATCCCACTCCGCCGCCTACGGCCTGGTGTCGTACCAGACTGCCTGGCTGAAGGCCCACTACCCGGCGCCATTCATGGCGGCGGTACTCTCGGCGGATATGCACAACACCGACAAGGTCGTGACCTTGATCGAAGAAGTGCGCACCATGAAGCTGCGCCTCGATGCGCCGGACGTGAACGCCTCTGAGTTCAAGTTCACGGTGAACGACGAAGGCCGCATCATTTATGGCCTGGGCGCGATCAAAGGCGTAGGCGAAAGCCCGGTGGAAGCTATCGTTGAAGCGCGTCAGAGTGGGCCGTTCGCCGACCTGTTCGACTTCTGCGCGCGGGTTGACCTCAAGCGCATTAACAAGCGTACCCTCGATGGCCTGATCCGCAGCGGCGCACTCGACCGTCTCGGCCCGTATTTCCATGATGAGCCCAAGGCTTACCAGGCGAATATCGACCGCAACCGTGCGGTGCTGCTCACCGCCATGGAAGAAGCGATCAAGGCTGCCGAACAGACCGCCCGCACCCATGACAGCGGCCATGCCGACCTGTTTGGCGGGTTGTTCGTCGAAGAAGACGCGGATGTGTACGCTAACCACCGCAAGGCCAAGGAGCTGACTCTCAAGGAGCGCCTCAAGGGTGAGAAAGACACCTTGGGCCTGTACCTTACCGGTCACCCGATTGATGAATACGAGGGTGAGATCCGCCGTTTCGCCCGTCAGCGCATCATCGACCTGAAACCTGCGCGGGATACCCAGACCGTTGCCGGCATGATCATCGCCTTGCGGGTGATGAAGAATAAAAAGGGCGACAAGATGGGCTTCATCACCCTCGATGACCGTTCGGGGCGCATCGAAGCCTCTCTGTTTGCCGATGCATTCCACTCCGCACAGTCGCTGTTGCAGACCGATGCCATGGTGGTGGTGGAGGGGGAGGTCAGCAATGATGACTTCTCCGGTGGCCTGCGCCTGCGGATCAAGCGGGTGATGAGCATGGAAGACGCGCGCACCAATCTGGCCGAAAGCCTGCGCTTGAAGGTGAAAACCGAAGCGCTCAAGGGCGATCAGCTACGCTGGTTGGGTGATTTGCTCAAGCGCCACCGTGGCGCGTGCCCGGTGACCATGGAGTACACCGGCAGTGACGCCAAGGCCATGTTGCAGTTTGGCGAGACCTGGCGAATTGATCCGGCTGATGGCTTGATTCAAGCATTGCGTGACCAGTTCGGCCGTGACAACGTCTTCCTCCAATACCGTTGACGGTCAGGCAGTCCTACATAGCCTGATCTCGACTGAACATTTAATCTCGACCTAAACGCGCCTCTCCCTTAAGGTAGGGCGCGAATAGACAACCGGCTGGCCAGGCACGCCCTGGCCGTCGACCCAAGACGGACGCTTATGAACCCGAATTTTCTTGATTTCGAACAGCCGATCGCTGACCTGCAAGCCAAGATCGAAGAGCTGCGCCTGGTCGGCAATGACAATTCGCTGAATATCGGCGATGAGATCGCTCGCCTGCAAGACAAGAGCAGCACGCTCACCGAAGACATCTTCGGCAAGCTGACCAGCTGGCAGATCGCGCGCCTGGCCCGCCACCCGCGCCGTCCGTACACCCTGGACTACATTCAGCACATCTTCACCGAGTTCGACGAGCTGCACGGCGACCGCCACTTCTCCGACGACGCGGCCATCGTGGGCGGTATTGCTCGCCTGGACGACCAGCCGGTAATGGTGATCGGTCACCAGAAAGGCCGTGAAGTGCGCGAAAAAGTGCGCCGCAACTTCGGCATGCCGCGTCCTGAAGGCTACCGCAAGGCGTGCCGCCTGATGGAAATGGCCGAACGCTTCAAGATGCCGATCCTGACCTTCATCGACACGCCGGGTGCTTACCCAGGTATCGACGCTGAAGAGCGCAACCAGAGCGAAGCGATCGCCTGGAACCTGCGCGTCATGGCCCGCCTGAAAACCCCAATCATCGCCACCGTGATTGGTGAGGGTGGTTCCGGCGGAGCACTGGCTATTGGCGTCTGTGACCAGTTGAACATGCTGCAGTATTCGACCTACGCGGTGATTTCGCCGGAAGGTTGCGCCTCGATCCTGTGGAAAACGGCCGAGAAAGCGCCGGACGCTGCCGAAGCCATGGGTATCACCGCTGATCGCCTCAAAGGTTTGGGTATCGTGGATAAAGTCATCGCCGAGCCTTTGGGCGGCGCCCACCGCGACCCGGCTGCTGCCGCCGCGACGATCCGTGCTGAACTGGGTTCGCAGCTGGCGATGCTCAAGAAGCTGGATAACGAAGCGCTGCTGGCCCGTCGTTATGAGCGTTTGATGAGCTACGGTCTGTAAGACTACGCAGGACCAAGTGTGGGAGCGGGCTTGCTCGCGAATGCGGTGGATCAGTCGACACTTTCAGTGACTGACACTCTGCATTCGCGAGCAAGCCCGCTCCCACATTTGCTTTGTGTATGCTGAGTCATTGCATTCCAGATAGATGGCGGTATTTCTCATGAAGCCTTCCTTAGCCGCCAAACTCTTGCAAGTTCTGTCACCCTGGCGCAATGCCCCGGCCTGGCACATCGCATTCTCCGGTGGCCTTGATTCCACCGTCCTGCTGTACCTCCTCGCCAATTTGGCCAACACCGAATCGCTCCCGCCCCTCAGTGCTGTGCATGTTCATCATGGCCTACAAGCTGCAGCTGATGCATGGCCCGCTCACTGTCAGTCGACATGCGACAGCCTGGGCGTGCCGTTGCGCGTGATGCGTGTGCAGGTGCAACCCGGCGCCAGTCTTGAGCGTGCTGCCCGTGACGCGCGTTACCAGGTGTTTACCGAGGTGACCGGAGCAGGGGAGGTGCTACTGACGGGCCAGCATCGCGACGATCAGGCAGAAACCTTGTTGTTCCGTCTGCTGCGTGGGGCAGGGGTGCGCGGGCTGGCGGCAATGCCGGTACAGCGCCCGCTGGCGGCAGGCTACCTTGTACGGCCCTTGTTGGATGTCCCGCGTGCAGAGCTGGAAGCCTATGCCGAGGCGCACCAGCTCACATGGATTGAAGATCCTTCGAACGCGGACTCGCGGTTCTCCCGTAATTACCTGCGCCACCGCGTGCTTCCAGTACTGGCGGAGCGCTGGCCGCAGGCTAACTCAAACCTGGCGCGGACTGCCGAGCACCTCAATGAGGCCCAGGCCCTGCTGGATGAGTTGGCACAGATGGACCTGCAAGCGGCCAATCAGCCTTCGCCGTTTCCCTGGTTGCACTTGCCGTCCCTGTCGCTTACGCCGTTGCGCGAGCTATCCGACGCCCGCCAACGCAACGCCCTACGTCACTGGCTAACCCCTCTGACCCGTTTGCCCGACAGCGACCACTGGGCCAGTTGGTATTCCCTGCGGGATGCCAAGGGTGACGCACAACCCCAATGGCGCTTGGCTGATGGCGAATTGCACCGCAGCGGTGAACGTATCTGGTGGCTGCCCTCCACTTGGTCGGAATTTTCCGACGCAACGGTGAGCTGGCCCGATCCGCAAAACCCACTAGAGTTACCCGGCAATGGTCAGGTGAAACTGACGGGCAGGATACCCGGAGGCCCATTGACGATCCGCTACCGCCAGGGCGGCGAAATCCTTGCTGTGCCCGGCCGAGGTCGGCGCGACTTGAAGCGCCTGCTTAACGAAAGTGGCCTGCCGGGTTGCGTCCGTGGCAGATTGCCGCTGCTTTACCAGGGCGAGCAATTGCTGGGTGCGCCCAGCCTTGCGGGACTCTGGCCGGCACCGAGTGATGACTGGCAATTACATTGGATGCCACAGACCTGCGATCAAGGTTTGAGCTGATAGCGCCTTTCCGGTAGACTACGCTCCCTTCTTGATACAACTTCTGTGGATTCGTTTGAATCGCAGCAGTTGCCGATTACCAAGCAGTCTTTGCTGGGCGATTCCAAAAAATGTGTAGCGATCAACGTACCGGTGTTTCATTGCTGGTCTGTCACCACGCGGCGGTTTTTTTGAAAGGTGCACTGTGATTAATGCAGGTGATCGGGGGCTTCGGCCTTCCTTCGCTTTCCCCGGCGGCTCGGACCGCTTTAACGCAGACTTCTAGGGTTTTTCATGACGCGCTACATATTCGTCACGGGCGGTGTTGTTTCTTCATTGGGGAAAGGCATCGCATCGGCTTCATTGGCGGCCATCCTGGAGGCGCGGGGACTTAAGGTCACCATGCTCAAGCTGGACCCGTACATCAACGTTGACCCGGGCACCATGAGCCCGTTCCAGCACGGTGAAGTGTTCGTCACCCACGACGGCGCCGAGACCGACCTGGACCTGGGCCACTACGAGCGGTTCATCCGCACGACCATGACCCAGAACAACAACTTCACCACCGGCCGTGTCTACGAGCACGTGCTGCGCAAGGAGCGCCGTGGTGACTACCTGGGTGCAACCATCCAGGTGATCCCGCACATCACCGACGAAATCAAGCGCCGCATCATCAAGGGTGCAGGCGATGCCGACGTGGCCATGGTCGAGATCGGTGGCACCGTCGGTGACATCGAATCCCAACCGTTCCTCGAAGCCATCCGCCAGCTGCGTTTCGAAGTCGGCGCCAAGCGCGCGATGCTGATGCACCTGACCCTAGTGCCGTACATCGCCACTGCCGGCGAAACCAAAACCAAGCCAACCCAGCACTCGGTCAAGGAACTGCGTTCCATCGGCCTGCAGCCGGACGTGCTGGTGTGCCGCTCCGATCACCCGATCGACATTTCCTCGCGTCGCAAGATCGCGCAATTTACCAACGTTGAAGAACGTGCGGTGATCGCGCTGGAAGACGCCGACACCATCTACAAGATCCCGGGCATCCTGCATTCGCAAGGCCTGGACGATTTTGTGGTCGAGCGTTTCGGCCTGCAATGCAACGGTGCGGACCTGTCCGAGTGGGAAGCCGTGGTCGACGCCAAGCTCAACCCTGAGCACGAAGTCACCATCGCGATGGTCGGCAAGTACATGGAACTGCTGGACGCGTACAAGTCGCTGATCGAAGCGATGAGCCACGCCGGTATCAGCAACCGTACCAAGGTCAACCTGCGCTACATCGACTCTGAAGACATCGAGAACCAAGGCACTGCCTTGCTCGAAGGTGTCGACGCGATCCTCGTTCCCGGCGGTTTCGGCCTGCGTGGCGTGGAAGGCAAGATCACCGCTGTTCAATATGCTCGCGAGAACAAGGTGCCGTACCTGGGTATCTGCCTGGGCATGCAAGTGGCCGTCATCGAGTTCGCCCGTAACGTGCTGGGCTGGAAAGACGCCAACTCCACCGAGTTCGACAGCAAGAGCGGTCACCCGGTCGTGGGCCTGATCACCGAGTGGGAAGATGCCACCGGCGCGGTCGAGACCCGTACCGAAGCGTCCGACCTGGGCGGCACCATGCGCCTCGGCGCGCAGGACTGCCTGCTGGAGCCGGGCTCGCTGGTTCACGATTGCTACGGCAAGGACGTGATCGTCGAGCGTCACCGTCACCGCTACGAAGTGAACAACAACCTGCTGCCGCAAATCAAAGAGGCCGGCCTGAAAATCTCCGGTCGCTCCGGTGATGGCGCGCTGGTTGAAGTGGTCGAAGCACCGGATCATCCGTGGTTCGTGGCGTGCCAGTTCCACCCTGAGTTCACCTCGACGCCGCGCGACGGTCACCCGTTGTTCAGCGGTTTCGTCAAGGCCGCACTGACGCAACACCAGAAGAAGGCGTAACCCTGATGGCCCAGAAGATCATTCGCGTCGGCGACATCGAGATTGCCAACGACAAGCCCATGGTGCTGTTCGGCGGCATGAACGTGCTGGAAAGCCGCGACATGGCGATGCAGGTCTGTGAAGAGTACGTGAAGGTTACCGAGAAACTCGGTATCCCTTACGTGTTCAAGGCCAGCTTCGACAAGGCCAACCGTTCGTCCGTGACCTCCTATCGCGGCCCAGGCCTTGAAGAAGGCATGCGGATCTTCCAGGACATCAAGCAAGCCTTCGGCGTGCCGATCATCACCGACGTCCACGAGCCTGAACAGGCTGCCGTGGTCGCCGAGGTGTGCGACATCATCCAGTTGCCGGCCTTCCTGTCGCGCCAGACCGACCTGGTCGTGGCGATGGCCAAGACCGGCGCGGTGATCAATATCAAGAAAGCCCAGTTCCTCGCACCCCAGGAGATGAAACACATCCTGAACAAGTGCGTGGAAGCGGGTAACGACCAGTTGATCCTCTGCGAGCGCGGTTCGAGCTTCGGCTACAACAACCTCGTGGTGGACATGCTCGGTTTCGGCATCATGAAACAGTTCGAATACCCGGTGTTCTTCGACGTGACCCACGCGCTGCAAATGCCCGGTGGTCGCGCCGATTCCGCGGGCGGGCGCCGTGCCCAGGTGCTGGACCTGGCCAAGGCTGGCATCAGCCAGTCCCTGGCGGGCCTGTTCCTGGAAGCCCACCCGGACCCGGACAACGCCAAGTGCGACGGCCCATGCGCCCTGCGCCTGGACAAGCTGGAGCCATTCCTGGCCCAGCTCAAGCAGTTGGACGAACTGGTCAAGAGTTTTCCGACGGTAGAGACCGCGTAAGCCGCGTTTCTCCGGTAGAATTTCCCACGCTTTACGCTCAGGCCTGCGGGCCTGAGCCTTGTCGTCTGCAAGCCTGCCTCGTTGTTCCACCCTTGCGGTCGGTCAAAAGATTTCCTTCAGCTGCGTCGTTTTCGTCAACTTTGGAGTGTTTACAACAATGGCAAAAATCGTCGACATCAAAGGTCGTGAAGTTCTCGACTCCCGTGGCAACCCCACCGTCGAAGCCGACGTGCTTCTCGATAACGGCATCATCGGCAGCGCCTGCGCGCCGTCCGGTGCTTCTACCGGTTCGCGCGAAGCGCTGGAGCTGCGTGATGGCGACAAGAGCCGTTACCTGGGCAAGGGTGTACTCAAGGCTGTAGCCAACATCAACGGCCCGATCCGTGACCTGTTGCTGGGCAAGGACCCGCTGGACCAGAAAGCCCTGGACCACGCGATGATCAAGCTCGACGGCACCGAAAACAAAGGCAGCCTGGGCGCCAACGCCATCCTCGCCGTGTCCCTGGCCGCCGCCAAGGCCGCTGCCCAGGACCAGGACCTGCCGCTGTACGCACACATCGCCAACCTGAACGGCACGCCGGGTGTTTACTCCATGCCAGTGCCGATGATGAACATCATCAACGGTGGCGAGCACGCCGATAACAACGTCGACATCCAGGAATTCATGGTGCAGCCGGTTGGCGCCAAGTCCTTCTCCGAAGGCCTGCGCATGGGCACCGAGATTTTTCATCACCTCAAAGCTGTGCTGAAGGCCCGTGGCCTGAGCACTGCGGTAGGTGACGAAGGGGGGTTCGCACCGAACCTGGCGTCCAACGAAGATGCACTGAAAGTGATCTCCGAAGCCGTGGCCAACGCTGGCTACAAGCTCGGCACTGACGTGACCCTGGCCCTGGACTGCGCGGCCAGCGAGTTCTTTGAGGACGGCAAGTACAACCTGTCCGGTGAAGGCCAGGTGTTCAACTCCGAAGGTTTCGCTGACTACCTGAAGGGCTTGACCGAGCGCTACCCGATCATCTCGATCGAAGACGGCCTGGACGAGTCCGACTGGGACGGCTGGAAAATCCTCACCGACAAGATCGGCGAGAAAATCCAACTGGTGGGCGACGACCTGTTCGTGACCAACACCAAGATCCTGAAAGAAGGCATCGATAAAAAGATCGCCAACTCGATCCTGATCAAGTTCAACCAGATCGGCACCCTGACCGAAACCCTGGAAGCCATCCAGATGGCCAAGGCTGCGGGCTACACTGCCGTGATCTCCCACCGCTCCGGCGAAACCGAAGATTCGACCATTGCCGACCTGGCTGTTGGCACCTCGGCGGGCCAGATCAAGACCGGTTCCCTGTGCCGTTCCGACCGCGTTTCCAAGTACAACCAATTGCTGCGTATCGAAGAGCAACTGGCAGGCAAGGCCAAGTACAACGGTCGCGGCGAGTTTCGCGGCTGATCAGTAAATGGTAAAAAGTCAGCGGATTGCGTCGGAAAACTCACGACAGTGTGTATTTCGACGCTAATCTGATGGCTATCAAGCACAAGCCTGGTTCTTCCAGGCTTCGTGCTATCAGTTGCTTCAAAAGTTTTGCATGGCTGTCTTTTTTCACTGGATACCCGATATTCGATGCGCAGTCCCAATTGGTTGTTCCTCGTCTTGCTCTTGTTGCTGGCTGGCCTGCAGTACCGCCTATGGGTGGGTAATGGCAGCTTTGCGCAGGTAAAAGACCTGACTGAGCAAATTGCTGCACAGCACGCCGAAAACGAGATCTTGCTGGAGCGTAACCGCGTCCTCGATGCTGAAGTGCTTGAGCTGAAAAAAGGCACGGAGACCGTTGAAGAGCGGGCTCGTCATGAATTGGGCATGGTCAAGGAGGGTGAAACCCTCTACCAGTTGGCCCAATGAACCCTAGTTTACCGGCCTTCTGGGCCGTGATTCCTGCCGCGGGCGTCGGTGCCCGTATGGCTGCGGACCGTCCCAAGCAATACTTGCAGTTGGGCGGGCGCACTATTCTCGAACACAGCCTTGGCTGTTTTCTCGACCATCCATCGCTCAAAGGCCTGGTGGTCAGCCTTGCTCCTGAAGATCCTTATTGGCCGACGCTGGCGTGTGCGGCTGACCCGCGTATCCAGCGTGCGGACGGTGGCTCGGAGCGTTCGGGCTCGGTACTCAATGCGCTGTTGCACCTGAATGCCCTGGGTGCCAGTGATGACGATTGGGTGCTGGTGCACGATGCGGCACGACCGAACCTGAGTCGCGATGACCTCGACAAACTGCTGGCTGAGCTGGCGCACGACCCGGTCGGCGGCCTGCTGGCCGTGCCGGCCCGCGATACGCTCAAGCGCGTCGACAAGCACGGACGTGTGGTGGAGACCGTCGACCGCAGCCTGATCTGGCAAGCCTACACGCCGCAGATGTTCCGCCTCGGTGCCTTGCACCGCGCATTGGCCGACAGCCTGGTGGCGGATGCCGTCATCACTGACGAAGCGTCGGCGATGGAGTGGTCCGGCCAGGCGCCGCGCCTGATCGAAGGGCGCTCGGACAATATCAAGGTGACCCGGCCGGAAGACCTGGAGTGGTTGCGGTTGCGGTGGGCGAACCGACGTTAAGCCACGCCATACTCGGGCCTTTCAGCCAGCCCGGCTTTCAAGAAATCCACCAACTTCCTGACCTTCGGCGACAAATGCCGCTGCTGCGGATACAGCGCCCACACCGCGGTATTCGGCGGCTGATGCGCTTCCAGCAACGACACCAGCGCGCCACTGTTTAGGTGCTCCAGCACGTAATAGTCCGGCAACTGGCATAACCCCACGCCCTGCAGCGCCGCGTCCAGCACCGCTTGCCCACTGTTGCAGCGCCAGTTTCCCTGCACCCGCTGGGAAAATTCCCGCCCGTCCTGGGCGAGTTGCCAGATATCCGAGCTGCCAATCAAGCAGTTATGCCGACTCAATTCCGACAGACTATGAGGCCGACCATACCGCGCCAGGTAGGACGGCGACGCGCACAAGTACATACGCCTCGGTGCCAGTCGGCTGGCGACCATGCGCGAATCCTGCAAACGCCCCAGGCGGATCGCCAGGTCGAGGCCTTCATGCACCAGGTCCAGCTGGCGGTTGCTCAGCTCGATATCCACCCGCAACTGTGGATAGAGCGCCATGAACCGTGTAACCAGCGGCACGATAAAACGCTCGCCGTACGCCACCGCGCAGGTCATGCGCAACATGCCCTTGGGTTCGCTGGCGAGGTCGCCCACCGCGCGCAAGGCTTCTTCGCGACCGTCCTGCAGGCGCTGACAATGTTGCAGAAAGGTCTGGCCGGCTTCGGTCAGGGTCACCTTGCGTGTACTGCGATACAGCAGCCGCGTTTGCAGGCGTTCTTCCAGGCGCGCCACTTGGCGGCTGATGTGGGACGACGACACGGCCAGCCGTTCCGCCGCCGCGGTGAACTGGCTGCATTCGGCGACCGCGACGAACTCATCGATGCCTTCCCAGCGGTTTTCCAACATCACGATTATCCCTGTACAGCAATAAAGTTTTGCTTTTGTCCGGATTATTCATCAGTCAGCCATGTTTTACACTCACCGTCTCAATTTTCAACCGCCTGGAGAAACCCGGATGATCAAGTCCCGCGCTGCCGTAGCCTTCGAAGCCAAGAAGCCCCTTGAGATCGTTGAAGTGGATGTCGCCATGCCCAAGGCCGGCGAAGTGTTGCTGCGCGTAGTCGCTTCGGGCGTGTGCCATACCGACGCCTACACGCTGTCGGGTGCTGATCCGGAAGGCATCTTCCCGTCGATTCTCGGTCACGAGGGCGGTGCGGTGGTCGAAGCGATCGGCGAGGGCGTGACGTCGGTGGCGGTGGGTGATCACGTGATCCCGCTGTACACCCCGGAGTGCGGCAAGTGCAAATTCTGCCTGTCGGGTAAGACCAACCTGTGCCAGGCCATCCGTTCCACCCAGGGCAAAGGCCTGATGCCGGACGGCACCACGCGTTTCTCCTACAAAGGCCAGCCGATTTTCCACTACATGGGCACCTCGACTTTCTCCGAGTACACCGTGCTGCCGGAAATTTCCGTGGCCAAGATTCCTAAAGAAGCCCCGTTGGAAAAAGTCTGCCTGCTGGGCTGTGGCGTCACCACCGGTATCGGTGCAGTGATCAACACGGCCAAGGTCAAGCCGGGCGACACCGTGGCCATCTTCGGCCTCGGCGGTATCGGCCTGTCAGCGGTGATCGGTGCGGTCAAGGCCAAGGCCGGCCGCATCATCGCCATCGATATCAACCCGGCCAAGTTCGAGATCGCCAAGCAATTGGGCGCCACCGACTGCATCAACCCGAAAGACTACGATCGCCCGATCCAGGACGTGATCGTCGACCTCACCGACGGCGGCGTGGACTTCTCCTTCGAATGCATCGGCAACGTACAACTGATGCGCGCCGCGCTTGAGTGCTGCCACAAAGGTTGGGGTGAGTCGGTGATCATCGGCGTCGCCGGTGCCGGTCAGGAAATCGCTACTCGTCCGTTCCAGTTGGTGACCGGTCGCGTCTGGCGCGGTTCGGCCTTCGGCGGCGTGCGCGGCCGCAGCGAATTGCCAAGCTATGTGGAGATGGCCCAGACCGGGGAGATCCCGCTGGATACCTTCATCACCCACACCATGGGCCTGGAAGACATCAACAAAGCGTTTGACCTGATGCATGAAGGCAAGAGCATTCGTACCGTCATTCATTTTTGAAGCAGCGGCAAGCTATAAGCGGCAAGCTGCAAGCGGGTGTACGCCTTGCTTGCGGCTTGAAGCTTGCAACTTGCAGCTGGGAGCATTCCCATGACCCTGGAAAATATCTCCTGCCAGAAAAGTTTTGGCGGTTGGCACAAACGTTACAAGCACAGCTCCAACGTGCTCGGTTGCGACATGACCTTCGCCGTCTACCTGCCGCCGCAAGCGGAGGAGGGCGGCAAGTTGCCGGTGCTGTACTGGCTCTCCGGCCTGACCTGCACCGACGAGAACTTCATGCAGAAAGCCGGCGCCCAGCGCATGGCTGCCGAGCTGGGCTTGATAATCGTTGCGCCGGACACCAGCCCACGTGGGCCGGGTGTTCCGGGTGATCCGGATAACGCCTGGGATTTCGGGCTCGGCGCTGGCTTCTACCTGAATGCCACCCAGGAACCTTGGGCCAAGCACTATCGGATGCATGACTACGTGGTGCAGGAATTGCCGGCCTTGGTTGAAGCGCATTTCCCGGCTTCTGACAGGCGCGGCATCAGTGGCCACTCCATGGGCGGCCACGGGGCGCTGGTGTGTGCGTTGCGCAACCCTGGGCGCTACTTGTCGGTGTCGGCGTTTTCGCCGATCAACAACCCGATGGATTGCCCGTGGGGCCAGAAAGCCTTCTCGCGTTATTTGGGCGAAGAGCGCTCTAAATGGCGCGAGTGGGATGCCTGCGTGCTGATCAGCGAAGCCTCGGAAAAGCTGCCGCTGCTGGTGGACCAGGGCGACCGCGACGATTTCCTCGCCGTGCAACTCAAGCCTGAAGCCCTGCAGCAAGCGGCCAAGGCGGCCGTTCATCCGCTGGAACTGCGCCTGCAACCTGGCTACGACCACAGCTACTTCTTTATCGCCAGCTTCATCGAAGACCATTTGCGACACCATGGCCGTGCTTTGCTCGGTTAATGTGAGGCAAAAGTAGGTAGAATCACGCCCTGAATTAAATCGGGGCGTTTTTTTATGCGTATTGGCCACGGCTACGATGTGCACCGTTTCGCTGAAGGCGATTTCATCACCCTGGGCGGCGTGCGCATTGCGCACCACCATGGGTTGCTGGCTCATTCCGACGGCGACGTTGTGTTGCATGCCTTGAGCGATGCCTTGCTCGGCGCAGCGGCGTTGGGCGATATCGGCAAGCACTTTCCGGACACCGACCCGACCTTCAAGGGCGCGGACAGCCGTGTACTGCTGCGTCATGTGGTCGGCTTGATCCATGCCAAAGGCTGGAAGGTCGGCAACGTCGATAACACCATCGTGGCCCAGGCGCCGAAGATGGCCCCCCATATCGAGTCGATGCGTGCGCTGATTGCCGCGGATCTGCACATTGAACTGGATCAAGTGAACGTGAAAGCCACCACCACCGAAAAGCTCGGCTTCACCGGTCGGGAAGAGGGCATTGCGGTGCACTCTGTTGCCTTGTTGCTGCGCGCATGAATGACCTGCAACTGTTGGGTCCACGGGCCTATGGCGAGGCCTTGGGCAGCGCGGTACTGAAGGCGACGGCCGAAGACTTCCAGGTCGACGAAGTGCTGGATATCCCGCTAACCGGAGAAGGTGAGCACCTGTGGTTGTGGGTGGAAAAACGCGGGCTCAATACCGAGGAAGCCGCGCGGCGGATCGCCAAGGCAGCGGGCGTGCCGTTACGCACGGTCAGCTATGCCGGGCTCAAGGATCGCCAGGCGTTGACTCGCCAGTGGTTCAGCGTGCAGCTGCCCGGCAAGGCCGACCCGGACATGAGCGCGGCGGAAAACGACACGCTCAAGATCCTCAAGACCGCCCGCCACAAGCGCAAGCTGCAACGCGGTGCGCACTCGGCCAATGGTTTCACCTTGCGCCTGACCCAGTTGGCCGGTGATACCGCCGCTATCGATGCGCGGTTGCAACTGATTGCACAACACGGCATTCCCAACTATTTCGGCGCCCAGCGTTTTGGCCACAACGGCGGCAACGTGGTCGACGCCCGTGAGTGGGCCGCGCGCAAGGCCTTGCCGGAACAGCGCAACGTGCGATCGCGGTTGCTGTCCACGGCGCGCAGCTTCTTGTTCAACAAAGTGTTGGCGGCGCGTGTGGCCGATGGTTCGTGGCAACGTGCCCAGGTCGGCGACTTGCTGGCGTTTACCGACAGCCGCAGTTTTTTTCCGGCAGGGGAGGCTGAATGCAGCGACCCGCGCCTGGCGATCCTGGACCTGCACCCGACCGGCCCGCAGTGGGGCGAAGGCGATTCGCCTGCCACGGGTGCAACCTTTGAACTCGAACAGGCTGTTGCTGCCGATGAAGCCGACCTGCGTGATTGGCTGGTGAATGCCGGCATGAGCCAGGAACGTCGCATTCTGCGACTGCCCATTGGCGGTTTGACGTGGCATTATCCCTCGCTGGACATTCTGCAATTGGAATTCGTCCTGCCGGCCGGATGCTTCGCCACTGTCTTGGTGCGCGAGCTTGTTGATCTGGTGCCGGTGGGGCAGACGGACAACCCATGCGTATTCTGATATCAAACGATGACGGTGCCACCGCACCCGGTCTTGCCGCGCTCTATGCTGCGCTGGAAGATTACGCCGAGTGCGTGGTGGTCGCCCCCGACCAGGACAAGAGCGGCGCCAGCAGTTCGCTGACGCTCGACCGTCCGCTGCACCCGCACGTCCTGGCCAATGGCTTTATCAGTGTGAACGGCACCCCTACCGACTGCGTCCATTTGGCGATCAACAGCCTGCTGGATCAGGAGCCGGACCTGGTGGTATCGGGTATCAACCTCGGCGCCAACCTGGGCGATGACGTGCTGTATTCCGGCACGGTGGCGGCGGCACTCGAAGGTCGCTTCCTGGGGCGTACGGCGTTCGCCTTTTCGTTTGCTTCGCGCCAACTGGATAACCTGCCGACCGCTGCGTATTTTGCGCGAAAGCTGGTGGAGGCCCATGGCTCCCTGAACCTGCCACCGCGCACGGTGCTCAACGTCAATATTCCCAACTTGCCCCTCGACCATATTCGCGGCATCCAGCTGACGCGGCTGGGCCATCGCGCCCGCGCGGCGGCGCCGTTGAAGGTGGTCGACCCGCGTGGCAAGGAAGGCTATTGGATTGCCGCGGCGGGTGATGCGGAAGATGGCGGTGAAGGCACGGACTTTCATGCCGTGATGCAAGGCTACGTATCGATTACCCCGTTGCAATTCGATCGCACCTTCAGTGATGCCTTCAGTGGTCTCGATGGCTGGCTGGAGGGGCTGCGCTGATGGGCCGCGAACAAGACGACTTGCTGCGCCGGGGCATTGGCATGACATCCCAGCGCACCCGCGAACGCTTGATCCAGCGCTTGTACGAAGAGGGTCTGTCCAACGCTCAAGTGCTGGAAGTGATCCGGCGTACGCCTCGGCACCTGTTTGTCGATGAAGCCCTGGCCCACCGTGCCTATGAAGACACGGCGCTGCCTATCGGCCACAACCAGACCATCTCCCAGCCGTACATGGTGGCGCGCATGAGCGAGCTGCTGTTGGCGGCGGGGCCTTTGGACAAGGTGCTGGAAATCGGCACCGGCTCCGGCTATCAGACCGCCGTACTGGCGCAACTGGTGGAGCGGGTGTTTTCGGTGGAGCGCATCAAGGTGCTGCAAGACCGTGCCAAGGAGCGCCTGGTGGAGTTGAACCTGCGCAACGTGGTGTTTCGCTGGGGCGATGGCTGGGAAGGCTGGCCGGCGCTGGCGCCTTACAACGGCATCATCGTCACCGCCGTAGCCACCGATGTGCCCCAGGCGTTGCTCGATCAACTCGCTCCAGGCGGACGTCTGGTCATCCCGGTAGGCTCCGGTGAAGTGCAACAATTGATGCTCATTATCCGTGAGGAAGAAGGCTTTTCCCGGCATGTACTCGGCGCCGTGCGCTTCGTGCCATTGCTCAATGGCCCGCTGGCCTGATCATTTGTTCGCGGGCAGTGAATTCTGTTGGCGGGGATGTGTCTTACGGCGGGGTCTATCGAGTCAACATGATCGGGCGTCGGCATTAAACACGATGAATTTTTCGTTTCAGTCGTGTGCCGGTAAAAAGCCAATGCCCAGTTATACTTGCGTCATATTTCAAGCCTGATACAGGCATTCATGTTCAGCCACCACAAAGGGAGCGGCGGGTGAGTCTCACAGGTCTTGCGCAGCGTATGAGTAAAACAAGCTTTCATCGACTGGTGCTTGGCCTCGTCTTCAGTTCCGTGTTGGTCGGGTGTTCCAGCTCGCCAAGCAGCGGCGCACGGGTGGTTGACCGTAATAATGCCGCCCCGCAGAAACCGACGGTGACCACCGGACAATATGTGGTGCGCAAGGGCGATACGATGTTCTCGATCGCCTTCCGATATGGTTGGGATTACAAGGCACTTGCAGCACGTAACAATATTCCTGTGCCATACACGATACATCCGGGTCAGACGATTCGCTTCGACGGGCGTACCGGTTCAACGCCTACGGCAGTTGTGACAAACACCGGATCTTCGCCGTCGTCTTCGAGCAAAACCACCATCATCACCCGGCCTGCAGGCACCGCCACACCGGCCCCTGCGACCAAGCCGGCACCCGCGCCGTTGCCACCTGCCGGGCCTGCGCCGACCGGTTGGGGATGGCCCTCAAACGGAGTGCTGATTGGAAAATTCTCTTCAAACGGTAGTTTGAATAAAGGCATTGATATCGCCGGTGATTTGGGACAGCCTGTTTTAGCTGCGTCTGATGGGACAGTGGTGTACGCCGGGAGTGGTTTACGGGGCTACGGCGAGCTGGTCATCATCAAACACAGCGATACCTACGTCAGTGCTTACGGTCACAACCGTAGGCTGTTGGTTCGGGAGGGGCAGCAGGTCAAAGTCGGACAGACAATTGCCGAAATGGGGTCAACTGGTACAGACCGGGTGAAACTGCACTTTGAGATTCGCCGCCAAGGGAAGCCTGTAGACCCACTGCAATTCCTACCCCGTCGTTGATGTGTTGCACAGCCTGTTCCCTCACGTAGAAGGAACAGGCTCCAGCGTTGCCAAGGATAAAGGCGCCGCTTGAGCTTGAGGTCGAACTCACCAAAGGACTATAACAATGGCTCTCAGTAAAGAAGCGCCGGAGTTTGACATCGACGATGAGGTTCTCCTTATGGAGACCGGTATCGATACGGAATCGATGTCGAATGAGGGACCTGCTGTACCTTCAGTTCGCACCAAGTCCAAGAACTCCACCGCGTTAAAGCAACACAAGTACATTGACTACACGCGGGCGCTCGATGCGACCCAGCTTTACCTCAATGAAATCGGCTTTTCCCCTCTGCTGACCCCCGAAGAAGAAGTCCATTTTGCGCGCTTGTCGCAAAAGGGCGATCCGGCTGGGCGCAAGCGCATGATTGAAAGCAACCTGCGCCTGGTGGTGAAAATCGCCCGACGCTATGTCAATCGTGGGCTGTCCCTGTTGGACCTGATCGAGGAGGGCAACCTGGGCTTGATCCGGGCTGTGGAGAAGTTTGACCCTGAGCGGGGCTTCCGCTTTTCGACCTACGCCACCTGGTGGATTCGTCAGACCATCGAACGGGCGATCATGAATCAGACCCGCACGATCCGGTTGCCGATCCATGTGGTCAAGGAGCTCAACGTCTACCTGCGGGCCGCGCGTGAGCTTACCCAAAAACTCGATCATGAACCTTCGCCTGAAGAAATCGCCAACCTGCTGGAAAAACCGGTGGGAGAGGTCAAGCGCATGCTGGGTCTCAATGAGCGCGTGTCTTCGGTCGATGTCTCGCTGGGTCCGGATTCGGATAAAACCCTGCTGGACACCCTGACGGATGATCGTCCTACCGATCCTTGCGAGCTGTTGCAGGACGATGATCTTTCCCAAAGCATTGACCAGTGGCTGTCGGAGCTCACGGACAAGCAGCGTGAGGTGGTGATTCGCCGCTTCGGCCTGCGTGGCCATGAGAGCAGCACCCTGGAGGACGTAGGCCTGGAGATCGGCCTGACCCGTGAGCGGGTGCGGCAGATCCAGGTGGAGGGGCTCAAGCGCTTGCGTGAGATCCTGGAGAAGAATGGCTTGTCGAGTGAGTCGTTGTTTCAGTAACTACGCAGGACGAAATGTGGGAGCGGGCTTGCTCGCGAAAGCGGAGTGTCAGTCAACGAATGTACCGACTGATTCACCGCCTTCGCGAGCAAGCCCGCTCCCACATTTTTTGTGCTCGGCATTACATGGGTGTTAGAACCAAATCCCGGGCATAAAAAAACCCCGCTTTTAAGGGCGGGGTCTTTTCGACTAAGTCAGTACAAGTTAGATAACTTGAACTTCTTCAGCTTGCATGCCTTTCTGACCGCGGGTAGCGATGAAAGAAACCTGTTGGCCTTCTTTCAGGCTTTTGAAGCCGTCGGATTGGATAGCTTTGAAGTGAACGAACAGGTCGTCACCGGATTGTGGAGTGATGAAGCCGAAGCCTTTTTCATCGTTGAACCACTTAACGGTACCAGTTTGGCGATTAGACATGGTGTATCTCCTTGGACAAAGTTAACTGCGACTCAGGAAAAGCCCTGGCCGAGACTGAGTGCAAAGAGCAGGAAAAATTCTTGGAGATGGTTGGATCGAAATTCAACATATCGTGTAGAGATTCTCAGTGACACAAGCAGCACAGTGGCGCCACCTTAACCCTTTTTCCGGGACGTGCCAATGATATTTCCGAAGGTTTCTCCATTTTCGTGACTGGCGGTGATGTTTCCGCTCACCGGGCACGCCAATACAGGTCCCGGCCCCGCTGGCTACGGCTTATAGCAGCAGGCGCATTCGTCAAGAAAAGCCTTGTGACCTTTGAACCCCAACGCCGGCCCCGGTAAGATGCCCCACAGAATTTTTCCACCTCGCTATTCAGGACACCCGCCATGAGCATCAAATCGGACAAGTGGATTCGCCGCATGGCGCAGGAACACGGCATGATCGAACCGTTCGTCGAGCGCCAGATCCGTGGCCAGGGCGATGCGCCGGTGATTTCCTACGGCGTTTCCAGCTACGGCTACGATGTGCGCTGCGCCGATGAATTCAAGGTGTTCACCAACATCAATTCGGCGATCGTCGATCCAAAGAATTTCGATGAAAAGAGCTTCGTCGACGTCAAGAGTGACGTGTGCATCATTCCGCCGAACTCCTTCGCCCTGGCGCGCACCGTGGAATTCTTCCGTATTCCCCGTGACGTGCTGACCATCTGCCTGGGTAAAAGCACCTACGCGCGTTGCGGCATCATCGTCAACGTGACACCGCTTGAGCCTGAGTGGGAAGGCCACGTGACCCTTGAGTTCTCCAACACCACCACGCTGCCCGCGAAAATCTACGCCAACGAAGGCGTGGCACAGATGCTGTTCCTGCAGTCCGACGAGGCCTGTGAAGTGTCCTACAAAGACCGCGCAGGCAAGTACCAAGGCCAGCGAGGCGTCACCCTCCCACGCGCTTGATCGAAAGCTCCTACGCGTAAAGGGAATTAGTCTGCAGAAAGTGACTCTATCTAGGTGTACTGCCCCGGCGTGTGTAAAACGCGCCGGGCCACGCTTGAGGAGTACCTTATGAAGCTCGACCCGCGAATAAGCGCAGAACTTGCCCGGCTTGAACCCAATCAGATTGGCGTTCTGGCCTGGTCCCTGATGGCCGATCCTGCTTATGCCGGCGGCATCCCCGGCCAGCCTGAGCCGGACTATCCACAGCCCACCGAACCAGGCGAGCCGACCTTGCCGGACGAGCCACCACCCGCGCCTGTCGCCTGATTACTAGCTCACCGGCCAGACTTCATGATCGCCAATCACATAGATTCGGCGGTCATTGTCCTGCTCCACCCCATGCCCGCCGGTAAATGCACCGAACGCCGGCAGCAGGCTGACTCGGGCGCCGATCACAAAGCACGGCAGCCGCAAGCTCTGCCGACCCTTGCCGCGCAACCGGTACACCGGATGTACATGCCCCGCCAGCACGTGGTGGCTGGGATGGGCGTCAGGTTCGTGCTGCAAGGCAAAAGGGCCCACCAGCAGCGGCTCCGTTACCACGTCTATCCTCAAGTCCTCGGGCGGGTCCCCCGCGCGTTTATCGTGATTGCCCCGAATCAATGTAATGGGCAGGTCAGGATTAAGGGCCCGCCAGCGTCTCAATGCGCCCAGCGTGCCACTGGCGTGTGATCCCGGACCGTGCAGGAAGTCGCCGAGAAAGATCACCTGAGTGCAGGCTAGCGCCGAGAGCAACCGGTCCAGGCGCTGCAGGTTCTCTGTGGTGGTGCCTTGTGGCACCGGCTGCCCGAGGCTGCGATACGCCGAGGCCTTGCCGAAATGTGCGTCGGCGATCATCAGGCATTGGCGCGCAGGCCAGTAGACCGCCTTGTCTGCCAGCAACCACAATTCCTCACCCTCCAGCATCACCGTGCACACCATCAGCGTTTCCCGTTATCCGCGACTTTTTCCAGGTCCTTGACCATCCGTGCGATGCGCTCTGAGAGTTTTTCCGAACTCATGCTTTCGCGCATCCGTTCAACCAGCAGCGGGAATGCCAAGGGCGTAGGGCGTTCGATCCGATGCAAGTCCAGTTTCAGCGCGCAAAGATGACGTAATGTCTCTTCGAGGCGACGAATGTCCAGCTCATCGCGTAGGACTTCTTCGCCTGCCTGGGTCAGCAACAAGTTCTGTGGGTCGTACTGCTTGAACACCTCAAAGAACAACCCGCTGGAAGCCTGCACCTGCCGGGTACTTTTCGGCGCGCCGGGGTAGCCGGCAAATACCAACCCGGCAATGCGCGCGATTTCACGAAAACGGCGCAGGGCCAGTTCCCCGGCATTCAGGCTGGCCGCTACATCTTCCAGGAGGTTCTGCGGACTCAGCAGCGCTCCGTTCAATACCGTCGGCCAATCCACTTCGGTGGCACTCAGCAGTTCCAGCCCATAATCGTTGACCGCGATCGAGAAGGTAACGGCCTGCCCTTGGCTCACGCGCCATGCCAACAGACTCGCCAGCCCCAGGTGCACCTGGCGCCCGGCAAAGGGATAGAGAAACAGGTGCCAGCCTTCGCGTGACTTAAGCGCCTCAGCCAACAAATGCTTGCGAGTCGGCAAGCCCGACCAGCGCAACTGTGTCTGCAACAAGGGTTGCACCGCTTGCATCTCCGGCCCTTCAAAGTGCCCATGGGCCGCAGCATCAAAGCGCTCCACCACCGCTTGCGCCAGTTCATTGGAAAGCGGCATGCGCCCGCCATTCCAGCGCGGCACAGCGGCTTTCTTGGCGCTGCTGCGACGTACATAAGCGGTCATGTTTTCCACACGGACCAATTCCAGCAGGCGCCCGGCAAACAGGAACCCATCTCCCGGTTTGAGCCGTGCAATAAACCCTTCCTCGACACTGCCCAGGTTCTTGCCGCCACCACCCTTGCTCCAGAATTTCAGATGGATGCTGGCGTCACTGACGATAGTGCCCACGCTCATCCGATGGCGCCGCGCCAGTCGTGCATCCGGGACGCGCCAGATGCCGTGCTCGTCCGGCTCCACGCGTCGGTAATCCGGGTAGGCCGTCAGCGACAGCCCCCCGTGCCGCACAAAACCCAGGGCCCAGGCCCAGTCTTCAGCCGTCAGGTCATGGTAGGGCCCAGGCACTGCGCACTTCCGCCAGCAACGCATCCGGCGTAAAGCCACCGCCCAGCGCCATGCTCACCAAATGTTGTACGAGTACATCCAAAGGCTTGTAAGGCGATTCCCGTGCCTCGATACGCCGTTGCGCAATCGCATCCTGGGCCGCGGCGGCTTCCACCAACTCCAGGCTGTGGGTCGGCACCAACGTCACCCGCGACGGCCGCCCCGGCGCATGCCCCGAGCGCCCGGCGCGTTGCATCAGCCGCGCCACACCTTTGGCCGAGCCGATCTGCAGCACACGCTCCACTGGCAGGAAATCCACTCCCAGGTCCAGGCTTGAGGTACACACCACGGCCTTGAGCTGGCCGTCTTTCAAGGCCCGTTCCACCCAGTCACGGGTTTCTCTGGATAAAGAGCCATGGTGCAGCGCAATCACCCCGGCCCAATCGGGGCGGGCGTCCAGCAATGCCTGAAACCAGATCTCCGATTGCGCCCGCGTGTTGGTAAACACCAGGCAACTATTACTGGCGTCTACCTCGGCCACCACCTGGGGCAACATTTTCAAACCGATATGACCGGCCCACGGAAAGCGCTCGGTCACGGGGGGCAATAAGGTGTCGATCACCAACTGTTTAGCCGTTTGCCCCTGCACATTGATCCCGTCGCCCTGTGGGACCAAGACCTCCAGTGCGTGAGCCTGATTACCCAAGGTCGCCGAAATACCCCACACCATCAAATCTGGGTGCCAGCGCCGCAACCGTGCCAGCGCCAGTTGCAGTTGCACGCCGCGTTTATTACCGATCAGTTCGTGCCATTCATCCACTACCACCATGCGCAGGTGCCCCAGGCTGGTCTCGCTGTCGGCACGGGCGAGCATCAGCGTCAGACTTTCCGGGGTGGTGACCAGCGCGGTGGGCTGGCGACGGGTCTGCCGCGCGCGTTCGCTGTTGCTGGTGTCGCCGGTACGCAGGCCCACGCTCCACGGAATCTGTAGCGCTTCAAGTGGCGCTTCGAGGGCGCGCGCGGTGTCGGCGGCGAGGGCGCGCATCGGCGTGATCCACAGCACCGTCAACGGTTCGGCAGGCGGTTTGCGTTTGCCGGTAGTCGGGGCGCGGGCGATGGCGATGGCGAAACGATTGAGGGCAGCAAACCACAGCGCGTAGGTTTTCCCGGAACCGGTGCTGGCATGCAGCAATCCCGAGTGGCCTGCTTTAACCGCCGCCCATACGTCTTTTTGAAAGGTGAACGGCTTCCAGCCCTTGGCGGCAAACCATGTCTTGGCGAAGTTGTGGGAAGTTGCCATACAACGGCTGATGCTCTGGAGGGCCTATTTCACAGACCCTCCGGGCATGGCAAAGGTTTAACCGGTTATTGCGACTTGACACCGCAATAATGCAACCCGGAAGCGTTGGCCTGGCCCACCCTTGCGCAAGTGACGGACGCCGGCATGTCCAGCGGCATGCTGGCCTGGCGTCGAACCAGATAAAAGTCCTGGGACAGTGGCAGCTGTTGCAGCTGTTGGGTGTGGCGAGCCCAGCCAGCACTGTAAAACTCCGCCGAATAGGAGCGCGTCCCCAGATAGATCAGGTCGCCGGGGGCGGCGGGTTGTTGCACCTTCCACAAGGCAACCATGTCTTTCTGGTTTTGTGGGCGATCGGACAGCTGGCCGCTGATGATGATCAGGCAGCCGGTGATCGGCAGTGCCAGTGCTACGGCGGCGATGACGATTGCGCGTATTTTCTGGCAGATGACATCGGCCAGCAGTAGCGCCCAGGCCGGCAGCGCAGGCAGTACGTAGGTCCAGAGAATGTTGGTGGAGAGGGTGAAGAACAGCGGTGTTGAAAGCGCCCATGCCAGTACAAAGATGAAGTATTCGCGCTGGCCATGCACTGAGGAGCGCCACTTCACCAGCAATGGCAGGAACAATGCCCAAGGTAAAAGCCCGCCCAGCAGATGCAGCCAGATCATCGCCAAGGGTTGGGCATGTGCGCTGCCGTAGAGGTCGCCCTGCCAGTTGCTGATGACGTAGCGGCTGAAGTGTTCGCCGACGATGAAGTATTTCAGGAACCCCGGTGTCTTTTGTTCCGCCAGCCAATACCAAGGCAGCGCCACGGCAAGCATCAACGCGATGCCTGGCAACCACGGCAGGCTGAGCAGCCGGCGCCAGTGGCCAGTGAGGGCCAGCCACAGGGCTGCTGGCAGCGTAATCAGAACCAGCGCCAATGGGCCCTTCGCGAGCAGGCCGAGGCCCAGCCCAAAAAAACCGACCAGCGCCCAGCCTCGGTCCGCGTGTACCAGCCCGCGCCACAACCCCAGATGGGCGAGCAGAAGGGCGAAGGCCAGTGCGCTGTCAGTCAAGACCGCGCCGCTGGCAAAGAACCCGAGGGCGCATGTCGAATAGATAATCGCCGCGGTCAACCCGACCTGAAGGCTGCGTTCCCGGCTGGCGAAATGCACGATGAGCAGGCAACTGGCGACATGCATCAACCAGCTGGAGAAACGGCTGGCGAACTCGTTGATGCCGAACACCTGCATGCTCAACGCCTGTAGCCAGAATGACAGCGGCGGTTTGCCCCAGAATGGCACGCCGTGGTCGAACATCGGGGTGATCCAGTCATTGGAGACCAGCATCTTGCGGGCAATTTCCGCATAGCGGGCTTCCGACGTGTCCATGAGCGGATACAGCCCCAGTGTGACCAGGCGCACCAGCAGCACGGTCATCAGGATGCCCCAGAGCAGACGGATGGAGGCGGAGCGGTTCATGGCGACAACCTTTTCGAAGGGATTCAAGGGTGCTTGCGTTTATGCAGAGCGTTGGGCCTGGGGCTCACCACCTTCAGCACCCGGCCGACGTACTCGCCGATCACGGCGGTGCCCAGGCACAGCAACAGGATCGATTGCACCAGCAGATGTTCGTAAGTGAGTTCACCGAAGGTCGCCGCCGCAACGACCCAAAGCGAGCCGATCAGAAAGCTGGTGACACTCAAGTAGCTGTAAATCCGCAGTGGACGTGTGGAGAAGGCCAGAATCGAGTCGGCACACAGGTCCAGCAATGACAGCGTGTTCCATTTGGTCCTGCCGGCCTGGCGCGCGGTGCGGTCGTAGTTCACTTCGGTACTCGGATAGCCGAGCCAACTGACCAGCAGTTTCAACACGCCGGCGTTGTCGTCCATGGCGCGTATGGCTGCCCGTGCATGGGGCCCGATCAACCTGAAGTCGCTGACTTGCTGGGGTATCTCAAAGTCGTCGATCAGTTGATCCATGGTCGCGTAGTAAAGTCGCGCGGCCGTGCGTTTCGCCCAGGAGTCACACCGCCGCGAGCGGCGTTGCATGTTCACGATCTCGTAGCCTTTGAGCCATTCCTGCACCATCTGCGGGATCAACTCGGGCGGGTCCTGCAGGTCGCTGTCCATGATGATCACCGCGCCGCTTTCCACGGCATTGATGCCCGCGCGCATGGCGGCTTCCTTGCCGAAGTTACGGCTCAAGTGCAGGCTCTTGACCCGTGGGTCCTGGGAAAACTGATCGATGATCGCCGCTGTCCGGTCTTGGCTGCCGTCATTGATATAGAGCACTTCAGTGGGGACTTTCAATCCGTCGACGATTGCCATCAGCCGTGAGTGAAGTTCGGCTATTACGCATTGTTCGTTAAAGCAGGGGACCAGTATTGTAAGTTGTGCATCCGGTATGGGTTCACTGGAAAGGCTTGCGATGAAGGTCATGTTTGAATACCCAGAAGTGGTTGATCGTAAAGCCCTGAAAGGTAACGGCGGCGGTTGCCAGTACTTGTGCAAGCAGTGGAGGAGCCCCCCAGAAGGTCAGTAAGTTGACCATTAAGGTGTTGGTTAAAACCTGGCTGGTGGCCGTAATAAAAAAACGCAATCTGTTACAGGATCGTTGTGCAAATACCCAATGCCTGGACAGGCAATAGGCGATCAAAGCCCCTGTAGACGCAGCAAGAAACGTCGATGGCGTGGGGGCGAACCACCTTAATAAACAAACAAATACCCCGTAATGAACCAACGTCGCGATGGCGCCTGCGCTCAAGTAGCGGATGAACAAACTCAGTATTCTTTGCATTGCCAGAATGTATAAGATGAGACGTGAATCAAATGTCACGTTGTGAAATGGTATTTGTTGTGGGTTTTTAATTGTTTGCTGAAGGAAATGTCTTAACTGTTTGTGCGAATTTGGAGTTTGTCTTTATGGAAATATTACTGGTGGAAGATGATCACGCATTGGCAGGTTCGTTGGGAGATTATCTCGGCGAGTTTGGTTACGAAGTGGACTTCGCGCGTGATGGGCGAAGTTGCCTGGAACGTGTCCGCCAGCATGAATACGACCTGATTGTGATGGATGTCGCCATGCCCCGTATGAGCGGTTTTGACACCTGTCGCCAATTGCGCCGGGAGCAGAATGAAACGCCGGTCCTGTTCCTGACCGCCCGCGATGCGCTCCCTGATAAGGAGGAGGGTTATGAAGCCGGCGGTGACGATTACTTGATCAAGCCGTTCGAGCCCCAGGAGTTGATCTGGCGCATCCGTGCGCTGATGCGCCGTGGGGCGCCGCGCAAACCGCGAAGTCCTCGGCAATTGGGCGACCTGATCATTGACCCGGCCTCTCAATCGTTGCGCCACAACGGTGTCGTCAAGGTGTTGCCTGCCCTTCAGTTCAGCCTGTTGAACCTGTTGGCTGATGTGGCGCCGGAGCCGGTCAGCCGACACAAGCTTGAAGCCGCACTGTGGCCCGAAGGCGATCCGCCGGACAGTGATGCGCTACGCACCTACATTTACCGGCTGAGGCAAACCCTGGGCAAACCCTACGGCAATGATCTGATCCGGACTGTCCACGGGAAAGGGTACCGCCTTGCTATTCCCCACTGACTCATTCTTCACGCGAATCCTCTACACCCTGCTGCCGTTCATGGCATTGATCACCGGGTTCTATAGCCTGCTGATCTGGCTCGCAGTCGCCGTCACCGAGGATTACATCGTCGAGAGCTATCTGAACCTGGAGGCCGAGGCGTTTCAGGGTAAACACGCCCAGGTGGGACGTGCCGCGCCAATGCCCAACGCGATCTACCTGAAAGGCTATTGGTCGACGGACCCCACATTGCCTTTGGTTGCCCTGAACCTGCCGCCGGGGCACCACGAACTTGCGAAAGGGGATGTGCACGTATTGGTGAGTGCCGTTGGCGGCGAGTCCGCGTTGCTGGTCTTGTTACTGGATGAATCCAAGCTCAGCCAGACTGAAGGCTACCGCACGCAGATTTTCGGACTGTTGTGTGCAGGCGCAGGCTTGATCCTGATCCTTGGCGCCATCCTGGCCATCGCCATTGCCCGGGCCATTGCCCAGCCAGTGAGCCAGTTGGCGGCGGAAGTCGCGGATGCCGTGCCTGGGCCGGTCCGGTTCAGCGGCTTTGATCGCCAGGATGAGATCGGCACCTTGAGCCGCACGCTGTCTTCACTTGTAACCCAGCAACACAGCACGTTGCAGCGGGAAAAGGCATTCACCCGACACGTCAGCCATGAGTTGCGCACGCCCCTGAGTATCTTGAACAACTGCCTGGCGATCCTGCGCCTGCCAGGCTGCAACGCGGAAAAATCAGCGCGTAGCCTGTTGCGCATGGAAGCTGCCCTGGCCGGGATGAAAATGACGATCGAGCTGTTTTTGTCCCTGGCCCGTGAACCGCGGCAATTGCCCCATGAGGCGATTGACCTGGCTGCTGTCGTCGCCGAACAGATCGAGAAATATCAGCTGCTTTACCCCCATGCCGCCGGTGCGCGGGTGTTTGCCGGTGCGCCGACGATCACCCAGGCCAACGAGGCGATCGCCCGCAGCGTGGTGCAGAACCTGCTGGGTAACGCTGTTCAGCACGGTGCCGGGAAAATCCGCGTGGTCCTCACGGAGCAGCATCTAGTCATCCTGAATAACCGGGTGGACCAGCTCGCGTCACCGGGCTTCGGCTTTGGCCTGGAAATCGTCTCGCGCGCCTGCACCCATGCCGGCTGGCGCCTTGAAACCCGGCGCACGCTGCATACCTTCCGGGCTCACGTCAGGTTTACTTGAGATTGCCGCTGAGGAACTGCTGTAACCGTTCGCTCTTCGGATTACCCAGCACCTCTTCCGGCACGCCTTGTTCCTCCACCAGGCCCTGGTGCAGGAACAACACCTGGCTCGACACTTTGCGTGCAAAGCTCATTTCGTGGGTCACCATGATCATGGTGCGGCCTTCCTCGGCCAACCCCTGGATCACCTTCAACACTTCGCCCACCAGCTCCGGGTCGAGGGCCGAGGTGGGTTCGTCGAACAGCATCACCTCTGGCTCCATGGCCAAGGCGCGCGCGATGGCGACGCGTTGCTGCTGGCCGCCGGAGAGGAACGCCGGGTACTGATCCGCCACGCGTGCCGGTAAGCCCACCTTGTCCAAGTAACGACGGGCACGGTCCTCGGCGTCCTTCTTGCTGCAGCCCAGCACCCGGCGCGGGGCCATGGTGATGTTCTCCAGCACGCTCATGTGGCTCCACAGGTTGAAGTGCTGGAACACCATCGCCAGGCGCGTGCGCAGGCGCTGTAGTTCGGCATCATCGGCCACGCGCATGCCGTGGCGGTCGCTGACCATGCGGATCGGCTGGCCGTCGAGGGTCATGGCGCCGTCGTTGGGGGTTTCCAGGAAGTTGATGCAGCGCAAAAAGGTGCTCTTGCCCGAGCCGCTGGCGCCGATCAGGCTGATCACGTCACCGGTCTTGGCCTTGAGCGAAACACCTTTGAGCACCTCATTGTCGCCATAGCTTTTATGCAGGCCTTCAACGGTCAATTTGTACATGGGGCGTGCATCCTCAAGGCGAAAGTAGATAGCCGCTGCGGTAGGCATCAAGGCCTGCGACATGGGCGATGACCATCCCGGCAGTGGCCATGCGGCGCAGCGAACGGGCGTAAAGCAGGCCGGCATTGCGGCAATGCACGGGCGTTACGCGGTCGGAAATGGGGTCGATGATTTCGGCAATCAGTTGTCCGGCTTCCAGGTATTCACCAGGCAGGGCACTGAACACCAGCAGGCCGCCCATGGGTGTAGCCACCGGCTCAACGCCCGCCAGGGGTGTGGCCGGGTAGGGCAGCTCGGGCAGCGGTGCGACGTCACCGGCGATGGCGCCGAAGTGAATCAGGTAATCGATGATCGCCTGGCAGTCGAGGGCGGCCAGGCCGTGGTTGACGTCGCCTTGGCCACGCAGTTCTACGGTCACCGAAAAGCTGCCCATGGGGATCGGGAAGCGCTCGCCGAAGCGTTGCTGCAACTGCCACCACACCAGGGTGAAACACTCATCGAAGGATTGCCCGCCGGAGTCGGTCGCCAGCAGGTTGGCCTCCGAGCCGATATAACGCGCCAACGGCTCAACCTGCGGCCAGGCCTCGGGCGTGGTGTACAGGTGCGCCACGGCTTCGAAGTCGCAATGCAGGTCCAGCACCATGTCGGCGTCACATGCCAGGCGTTGCAGCACCAAGCGCTGGGATTGCAGTTGGGTCTCAGCGCTTTGCGCAGCGAGGGCGGTGGACAGCGCGGCGCGGATCAACTCGACGTTGTGCTGGGGATCCTCCCCAAGCAGCTCTTCGACTTGATTACCCACGGTTTCACTGAGGTCGACAAACAGGCGATTGAAATTCTGCCCGCTTTCCAGCTCATAGCGGCCCAGGGGGATATCCATCAGCACCTGTTCCAGGCCCACCGGGTTGGCGATGGGCACCAGCACAATCTCGCTGCGCAGGCGACCGGCCGCCGCCAGTTCAGCCAGCCGCACCTTCAGGTGCCAAGCCACCAGCATGCCCGGCAGCTCATCGGCATGCAGCGACGACTGGATGTAGATCTTGCCTTCAGCCTGCTCCGGGCCGAAGTGAAAACTGTGAATCTGCCGTGCCGTGCCTGGCACCGGCGCGATCAGTTCATGGACCTGATGACGCATGAAAACTCCTTAATGGCTCGGCCCGAGGAAGGCCAGCCAACGACGCTCCGCCAACCGGAACAGACCGACCAGGGCGAAGGTCACGGTCAGGTAGATCAGCGCAGCGATTCCGAATGATTGAAAAGTCATGAAGGTCGCCGAGTTGGCATCCCGCGCCACTTTGAGGATGTCGGGGATCGTCGCGGTGAAGGCCACCGTGGTCGAATGCAACATCAGGATCACTTCATTGCTGTAGTACGGCAACGAACGACGCAACGCCGACGGCATGATCACATAGGCGTAGAGCTTCCAGCCGCTCAAGCCGTAGGCTTTGGCCGCTTCGACTTCACCGTGGGCCATGCTGCGGATCGCCCCGGCAAAAATCTCCGTGGTGTAGGCGCAGGTGTTGAGGGCGAAGGCCAGGATGGTGCAGTTCATCGCGTCGCGAAAGAACGCATCCAGCAACGGTTGTTCGCGCACGGCGGCGAGGCTGTAGATGCCGGTGTAGCAGATCAGCAGCTGGATATAGAGCGGCGTGCCCCGGAACAGGTAGGTGTAGAACTGCACCGGCCAACGCACCAGGCGCTTGCGCGACACACGGGCGATGGACAGCGGGATCGATACCAGAAAGCCGATGACCAGTGCGGCCGTGAGCAACCACATCGTCATCGCCAGGCCGGTGATGTGCTGGCCGTCGCTATAAAGGAAGGGGCGCCAGTATTCCTGCAAGAGTTCGATCATCGCACGGCCTCCCGGGCGCCAGCGGAGTAGCGACGTTCAAGGCGGCGCAGGACGAAGTTGGACGCGCTGGTGATCAACAGGTAGATCAACGCCGCGAGTACCAAAAAGTAAAACAGCTGGTAGGTGCTCTTGCCAGCATCCTGGGCGGCTTTGACCAAGTCGGCCAGGCCGATGATCGACACCAGCGCCGTGGCCTTGAGCATTACCATCCAGTTATTGCCGATCCCCGGCAGGGCAAAGCGCATCATCTGCGGGAAGGTCACGTAGCGAAACCGCTGGCCACGCTTGAGGCCGTAGGCTGTGGCGGCTTCCAGTTGGCCACGGGGCACTGCGAGGATCGCGCCGCGAAACGTCTCGGTGAAGTATGCACCGTAGATAAAACCGAGGGTGATCACCCCGGCGCTGAAGGGGTCGATTTCGATGTATTCCCATTCCATGAAATCGGTCAAACCGGTCAGCCAGGTTTGCAGGCTGTAGAAAATCAGCAGCATCAGCACCAGGTCGGGCACGCCGCGAATCAAGGTGGTGTAGAGCTGGGCGGGAATGCGCAGGAAGGGCAGGCTGGAGAGTTTGGCGCTGGCGCCGAGCAGGCCCAGCAACACGCTGACGGCCAGGGACAGCACCGACAACTTGATGGTCATCCAGGTGCCTTGCAGCAACAGCGGGCCGAAACCCTTCAGGCTGAGCGCGCTCAACCCGAGGGTTTGCAATAATTCTTCGAACATAAATCAGGACCTATGGCGATAAAAAAGCGCCCCTCCAAAGGAAGGGCGCTCCAGGCATTATTTGCCGCTGTACAGGTTCAGATCGCCAAAGTGTTTCTTCTGGATGGTGGCGTAGGTGCCATCATCGTGTAACGCTTTGATACCTTTATCCAAAAGCGCCTTCAGTTCAGTGTTACCTTTTTTGATACCGACGGCGGTTTTCGACGGCAGCAACGGGTCGTCAATGGCCGCGCTGACTTCATAACCGGCACCGGCCGGCGACTTCAGGAAGCCCAGTTCGGCTTGCAGCATGTCCTGCACGGAGGCGTCGAGACGGCCAGAGGTCAGGTCGGCGTACACCTGGTCCTGGTTGGCGTAGGCCTTGGTGGTCACACCGGCTTTATCCAGTACGGCCTTGGCGTAGGCTTCCTGGATGGTGCCTTGCTCGTAGCCCACGGACTTGCCCTTGAGGGACTCTGGCGTCGAGTAGCCCGCGCCTTTTTTGAACACCAGCGAAGTCGGGCCGGAGAACAGTTCGCTGGAGAAGTCGATGGCCTTTTCACGCACCGGGGTCACGGTCATGGATGAAATCACGCCGTCGAACTTGTTGGCTTTGAGGCCTGGAATCATGCCGTCGAAGTCACTTTCAACCCACTTGCACTTCACTTTCAGCTCGGCGCAGATCGCATTGCCCAGGTCGATATCGAAGCCCACCAGGCTGCCGTCGGCGGCCTTGGATTCGAACGGCGCGTAGGACGGATCGACACCAAAACGCAATTCCTTGTATTCCTTGGCCGTGGCTACACCTGCGGCCATGCACAGGGCCAGTGCAGAAAGGGTCAGCAATGCTTTTTTCATTATGTAATCCCTGGAAACCAAGATAAGCGCTTGTGGCGCGTTTAGGACTGTTACTGAACGGTGTCAGACGGATCACAAGTAGCAATTTCTGCACCATAGTTCCGAATGAGCGTTTTAAAAGGTGCGGGAAGGGAGATCTGAGTGTAGGAGATGCCCGAAAATGGGCATCGAAAAATGAGTGCACTGTTTCAGGTCAGAAGGTCTTGCAGGGTGGCGAGGTTGTCGGCTTCCTCGACTTTCTTGTCCTGCCGCCAGCGCAACATCCGTGGAAACCGCACCGCAATCCCACTCTTGTGTCGCTTGGACAAGGCAATGCCCTCGAATCCCAGCTCAAACACCATACTTGGCGTCACACTGCTGACCGGGCCGAATTTTTCCACGGTGGTCTTGCGCACAATCGCGTCGACCTTGCGCATTTCTTCGTCGGTCAGGCCGGAGTAGGCCTTGGCAAACGGCACCAGCGTGCGTTCGCTGCCGGCCGGGCCGTCCCACACGGCGAAGGTGTAGTCGCTATACAGGCTGGCGCGTCGGCCATGGCCACGCTGGGCGTAGATCAACACCGCGTCGACGCTGAACGGGTCGACCTTCCACTTCCACCACACGCCCATGTCCTTGGTGCGGCCGACGCCATACAGGCCATCGCGTGCTTTAAGCATCATGCCTTCCACGCCAAGGCTGCGCGAGGCTTCGCGTTGTTCGGCCAGTTCTTCCCAAGTCGCGCCGGTCAACAGCGGCGACGCCCGTAATAGCGGCTGGTTGCACTGGGCGATCACCTGTTCAAGCTGCGTACGCCGCTCAGCCTGGGTGTGGTTGCGCCAATCGTCGCCCTGGTGTTCCAGCAGGTCGTAGGCCAGCACCGCAACCGGGGCGTCCTCCAGCACTTTTTTGCTCAGGGTCTTGCGCCCAATCCGCTGTTGCAGCAGGGCGAAGGGTTGCACCGCGTCTTTCCACACCACGATTTCGCCATCGATCACCGTGCCATCGGGCAACCCGCTTACCAGGCTGTGCAGTTCGGGGAAACGCTCGGTCACCAATTCTTCGCCACGGGACCAGATCCACAGGCGGCCGTCGCGTTTCACCAGCTGCGCGCGGATGCCATCCCACTTCCATTCCACTTGCCACTCAGCGGGAGAGCCCAGCAAATCGTTGAATTGCTCCACTGGTTGCGCCAAACCATGGGCGAGAAAAAACGGATACGGTTGCCCGCCACGTTGTGCATGTTCGTCGGGGGATTCGGCGGCGATCAGCTTTAAATAGCCCTGGGCTGTAGGACGGTTGGACAGATCGGTGTAGCCCACCAACCGCTGCGCCACGCGCTTGCTGTCCAGGTCGGCCATCGCGGCGAGGGCGCGGGTGACCAGCAGCTTGGACACGCCCACGCGAAAGCTGCCGGTGATCAATTTGATGCAGACCATCAGGCTGGGCTGATCCAGTTGCGCCCATAACGCCGGCAGGCGCTCGGCCAATTCCAACGGCGGCAGGCCACGCAACGGCAGGAGTTTTTCCTCCAGCCACACCGCCAGGCCGTCCTGCGAGGTGTAGGTGGATTCCGGCAGCAGCAGGGAAATGGTCTCTGCCAGGTCGCCTACCGATTGGTAGCTTTCTTCAAACAACCACGGCTCGATGCCCGACGCTTCGGTGGCCATGTCACGCAGCAGGCGCGTCGGCACAAGTTGCCGAGGGCGTCCGCCGGACAGGAAATACACGGCCCAGGCCGCATCTTCCGGCGCGGCATCGCGGAAGTAGGCTTGCAACGCCGCCAGCTTGGCGTTGCTGGACGTGGTGGCGTCGAGGTTGGCGTACAACTCGGCAAAGGCCTTCATGCGCTGGCCTCTTCTTCGTCATCACCGTATTCAGTGGTGAAGCCCTGGGCATCCAGGCCTTTTTCCCGCAGATGGCGCACCAATACGCCGACAGACCCGTGGGTGACCATCACCCGCTCGGCGCCGGTTTGCTCGATGGCCCACAACAGGCCGGGCCAATCGGCGTGATCTGACAGTACAAAACCTCGGTCCACGCCGCGCCTACGTCGGGTACCGCGCAGGCGCATCCAGCCGCTGGCGAAGGCGTCGCTGTAGTCGCCGAAGCGCTTGATCCAACTGCTGCCGCCGGCCGAAGGTGGGGCGATGATCAAGGCTTGGCGCAGCAGCGGGTCGGTCTTCTTGAAGTCACCGGCGTAAAGGGTTTCGGGGATGTAGATGCCGGCCTCGCGGTACACCCGGTTCAACGGTTCGACCGCGCCATGGCTGAGGATCGGGCCGATGCTGGCGTCGATGCCATGCAGGATGCGCTGGGCCTTGCCGAAGGAATAACAGAACAACACGCTGGCCTTGCCGGCGGCGATATTCGCCTGCCACCAGTCGTTGATCCCGGCGAAGATCTGCGCCTGGGGCTGCCAGCGGTAGATCGGCAGGCCGAAGGTCGACTCGGTGATAAAGGTGTGGCAGCGCACCGGCTCAAAGGGCGCGCAGGTGCCGTCGGGTTCGACTTTATAGTCTCCGGATGCGACCCAGACTTCGCCCTTGTATTCCAGGCGCACTTGGGCCGACCCCAAGACATGCCCGGCCGGATGAAAACTTAAGGTGACGCCGTGGTGCACCAGTTGCTCGCCGTAAGCCAGGGTTTGCAGGTTGATGTCCTGACCCAGCCGTGAACGCAGGATGCCTTCGCCAGGGGCGGCGGCCAAATAGTGCTGATTGCCGGTGCGGGCGTGGTCGCCATGGGCATGGGTGATGACCGAGCGTTCGACCGGGCGCCAGGGGTCGATGTAGAAATCTCCGGCGGGGCAGTAGAGGCCTTCGGGGCGGGCGATGACAAGGTCCATGGACGTGCCGGGGGCGATGGGCTTATCAGGTAGGAGGCGGGCTGGCGAGCGGAAGTTCGATTAACTATTGTAGTGAGCAGGGCAAGCCCGCTCACCACAGTAAAAGCCAGCCCACGCTTTTCCGGTTATTTGCCCGGCGTCAGGGTCAACCGGGTTTTCCCATACACCTTCTCGAAGTTCTGCGGCTGCATCGGAAAGCTCAGGTATTGCGCCTTGAGCGACGGGTCGATGCCATTGGCATAGTTCGGGCTGGCCGGGTTGCCGGACTGGCCGATGCCACCCTGGCCCATCATCGCTTCCACTTGGCCGAAGTCGACGATCATGCGCAGCGCCGGCACCTGGGTGGTGCGGAAGTCCTGGCCCCAGCTGTACGGCGCCGGGTTCAGGGTGTTGTGGTCACCACCGGAGGCCAGCGGACCGCGAATCACCTGGCCGTTGGTATTTTTCCAGGTGGTGGTGTGCAACTTGCCCCACTGCCAGGCCTTGTGATCGGCGCCCAGCTGGCTGTCGCCATTAGTGATTGCGGCGGCCAGGCTGCGGGCGAGGATCGCCGGTTTGTCTTCTTTCTGCGGGGTGCGCACGTCGTCCCAGAACGGGCTGTCTTCGCGGCCCAGCAAGTGGTCGGCCTGGGCGGCGTAGGACAGGTTGGCATTGCTGACAAACGCCTTCCAGCTGGCACTGTTTTCCGGGCCGAGTTCGTCGAGGAAGATCTGTTTGGTGCTTTCCTGCAGGAACAGTTCATAGATCGCCGCGTCGGCGGAGGTGGATACCAAGCGGCCGTCAAAAGCCATCAGGCGGCCCAGTGCTTCACGTGCCTTGGCCTGCTCAGCGGCTGGCAGCGAGTCAATCGCCTGTTTCAGCGGCTGGGCCATGCCTGGCGCTTGGAACATGGTCTTGAGTTTGGCGGCGAAGGTGGTGGTCTGGTCGTACTGCATGGCAATCATGCTGCGGCTGTCATGCTTGCCGGCATTGGCAAGTTGCGCCAGACGCTCGCTACGTTCCGGCGCATCCCAAGAGTTGGACAGCTGCATGCCATAACCGCGGGGCGCGGTGCGTTGGTTGGCGGTGCCGATCCAGCCTTGGGCCGGGTCCTGGTCATACGGGTGCAGCATTGCGTCGGCGTAGCCGTCCCAGTCAAACCGCGTGTCCCAGCCCGGCGACGGCAGCAGGCCTTCGCCTTCGCGACGGTTGGGGAAGCGTCCGGTGACTTGCCAGCCAATGTTGCTGGCGTCGGCGAAGATCATGTTCAGCGCAATGGCGCGAATTTCGCGGGTGGCGTCCGAGGCCTTGCCGGCGTTTTTCGCACGGGACAGGTCGAAGAACGCATCCAGGCTCTTGTCGTCCTTGAAGTCGGCGGTTTGCAGCGCCAGGCCCAGGCCGGTGGTCAGCGCCTGGCTGCTGTTGAGCAGGGCGCCGTGGCGGGTTTCGTACACCACTTCGCGAATGGAGCGTTGGCCTTTGACGAAGAAGGTTTCGTTACGCACCTGGGCGGGTAACCATTTGCCGTTGTTCTCGTAGTACAACGCGCTGCCCTGGCGTTTGACCTTTTCCAGGAACAGGTCCTGGGTGTCGCCTTTGACCGTGCTCATGCTCCACGCGACGTTGCCGTTGAAGCCGGACAACAGCGTCGGCAGGCCGGCAATCGAGGCGCCCACGGCCTGGTATTTAGGTGCGCGGATCTGCACGTAGCTCCACGGCGACGGCGCTTGCGGCTGGGCGGCAAGGTCGCCGGCCAGCAGGCTTTTACCGCTGCGGCTGCGTTGCGGGCCGATGGCCCAGTTACTTGAGGTGGTCACTGCCAGCGAATTGAGGCTGCTCAGTTGCTGGCTGACCGCGTCCAGCCCGGCCAGACCTGTGATCTGGCCCAGGTTCACGCCCTTGAGTTTCTCGGCCTCGGCCAACGGGATCGCTTCGTCCGGCGCGCTAGGCGTGAGCCACGCGAGTTTGTCGACGCCGACTTTCTGCGCCAGCACCAGCGAGGCAATTTCTTCCTGCAGGTTGGCCGACTCGCTGAAATTCAGCAGGCAGAACAGCAGTGCCGAATCTTCCGGCTTCCAGTACTCGGGCTTGTAGCCGGTCTGGGCCAGGTCCGGCGGCAGCTTGTCGCGGTAGCGGAACAGGTAGGCGTTGACGCCACGCGCATACACTTCAAAGAAGCGCTTGAGGCGCGGGCTTGAGGCGTTGTACAGCTCGCCGGCGCTTTTCTTCAGGTTGACCGCGCGCATGAACCGGTCGACATCCAGCACCTCGGGCCCGGACATTTCTGCCAGGCGGCCCTGGGCCAGCAGGCGCAAGGTGACCATTTGGGTGATGCGATCACTGGCGTGTACATAACCGAGGCTGAACAGCGCATCATGGAAGGTGTTGCTTTCGATCAGCGGCATGCCCTGGGCATTGCGGCGCACGGAAACATTCTGTGCCAGGCCTTTGATCGGCTGCACGCCGGCGACCGGTGGCAGGGTGTCCTGGGTGCTCTGGAGCTGGCAACCGGCCAGGCTTAACGCACTGGCCACTGCCGCGGCAACGCCGAACCGGGGAAGAAAATGTGAGAGGGCTGGCGAGGCCATGGCAAAGCTCCTGCGGGGGGTAGCGTCAGTAAAGGCGCTACGTTAGTGAGCGCGGCGAAACGACGCAAGCAGGAGCTATGCCTTATTTTCAGGAATTGCGTATCAAGACTTGGGCGGGTTCACTTTCTGCACCAGCTCATAGGCACGCACTGTTGCCGGCCGTTCCTTGATGCTGTTGAACCAGCGATGCAGATGTGGGAAATCTTCCAGCCGTTGGCTCTGCCACTTGTGGGAAACAATCCATGGGTAGATCGCCATGTCGGCAATGCTGTAGGCCTCACCCGCCACGAATGCACGGTCCGCCAAACGTCGGTCCAGCACGCCGTACAGGCGGGCGGTTTCGTCCACATAACGTTTGATCGCGTAAGGGATTTTTTCCGGTGCGAACTGGCTGAAGTGGTGATTCTGACCCGCCATCGGCCCCAGGCCGCCCATTTGCCAGAACAGCCATTGCAGCGCTTCCTGACGACCGCGCAAGTCTGTTGGAAGGAACTGGCCGGTTTTTTCCGCGAGATACAACAGGATTGCGCCGGATTCAAACAGCGAAATCGGCGCGCCGCCGTCGGTCGGGTTCTGGTCGACGATGGCCGGAATGCGGTTGTTGGGAGCGATCTTCAGGAAGTCAGGCTTGAACTGGTCGCCCTGGCCGATGTTGATCGGATGCACCTTGTAGGGCAGGCCGGCTTCTTCCAGGAACAGCGATACTTTGTGACCGTTAGGGGTAGTCCAGTAATACAGGTCGATCATGAAGCTCTCCAAAAGTGGTGATGCTTGAGCGGATGCCTGTAGGTATAGGTAATGTTGGGTGTGCGAAAATTCAATGAAACATTTGCGCATACCCTTAGAAGCAAATCAAAAAGCGCCATCCACCAGCACCTGCAACGATTGCTGCGAACAGCGCTCGATGCGCGCCCGCACGCGATACACCTCGGCAAACAGCAGTGGATTGAGCACTTCGTCCGCCGCGCCGCTGGCGTACAAACGTCCCTGGCGCAGCACGGCGATATGGTCGGCGAAGCGCGCAGCCAGGTTGATGTCGTGCAGCACCACCACGGCGATCAAGTTGTGTTCGCGCACCAGCCCGCGTACGCAGTCCATCACTTTCAGTTGGTAATTGAGGTCGAGGGCGCTGGTGGGTTCGTCCAGCAGCATCACCTGGGGGCGACGGGCGATGAGCTGCGCGAGGCTGACCAGTTGGCGTTGGCCGCCGGAGAGGGTGCTCAGCAACTGATCAGCTAAATGCACTATGCCAATGCGCTGCAAGGCGTCGAAGGCTTCACGCAGGCAGGCGTCGCTGGACAAGGGAATGCCCTCGACATTCGCCACGCGCAGGGCGGCGATCACACTTTCCATCACGCTGAGGCTCAAGCCCGGCGGCAGGTTCTGCGGCATGTAGGTCACGCGTCGTGCACGCTCGGCGACGGACATGGCCGACAGGTCGAGGTCACCCAATCGTACAACGCCTTGCATCTTTTCCAGCCCGGCCACGGCACGCAACAGGGTGGACTTGCCGGCGCCATTGGGGCCGATCAGCGCGGTCAAACTGCCATGGGGCAGGGTAGGCAGGCTCAGGTCGTGCACGATCTGCCGGCGCCCGTAACTTACCTGGGCGTTGTGTACGCTCAAACCTTCGCTCATAACTGCCTCCCGCGCTTGAACACCAGCACCACAAAAATCGGCACGCCCACCAACGCGGTGACGATACCCACCGGCACGATCACACCGGGCATGATCAACTTGCTGGCAATCGACGACAGCGCCAGCAGCAACGCGCCGGTCAAGGCGCTGGCCGGCAACAGGAAACGTTGATCGTCACCCACCAGGATCCGCGCGATATGCGGACCGACCAGGCCGATAAATCCGATGGTGCCTACAAAGGCCACGGCGGTGGCCGACAGCAGGCTGATGCGCAGCAGTGAGAAAAACCGCAGCCGCTTCACATCCACGCCAAAGCTTTGCGCGCGGTCCTCACCCATGCGCAATAGGGTCAGGCGCGGTGCGGCGGCAAAGGAAAACGGCATGACGACCGCCACCACCAGGGCCAGGATGCCGAGCTTGTCCCAGTTGGCGCGGGTCACGCTGCCCAGTGTCCAGAACACCAGTTGTTGCAGCACATCTTCGGTGGCAACCAGTTGCAGCAAGGCCACCACCGCGTTGCAACTGAACACCAGGGCGATGCCGAACAGCACCAGGCTTTCCACCCCGGCGCCGCGCAGGCGCGACATGGCTTGCAGCAAAAACACCGAGGCAGCGGCGAAGATGAAGGCCGAGATGGAAATCGCCGTGTTGGCTGACACCCACAGCGTTGTCACCGGAAACACAATCACCAGTGACGCGCCCAACGCTGCCGCCGACGACACGCCCAGCGTGAACGGGCTGGCCAGCGGGTTGTTCAGGATTGCCTGCATCTCGGCCCCGGCCAACGACAACGCGCAGCCCACCAACACCGCCATCAGCGCGTAGGGCAGGCGCACGTTCCAGATGATCACCTGGTCGGTGGCGCTCAGGTGCGACGGGTGCAGGATACCGTCGAGCAAGGCCAGCAGGCCCATGCCCGACGGGCCGCTGGCCAGGTCCACCAGAATGGCGCAAACCAGTGCGGTACCGAGCAGGCCTAGCAGCCAGGTACGCCGCGCCAGCAGGCGGCGGTAGCCGTGGGTGGCGCTGGCGAGGTCGAGGGTCTGGGTGGTCATTTAGGGGTGTCGATCCAATAGGCACCCTGCAACGGCATCCCCAGGAACTGCGCGTTGATCTGCGCCATGGTCGCCTGCGGATCCAGCTTGGCGAACAGTTCTGGGTGCACCCATTTGGCCAACGACTCAATCGCGAGCAGGTTGTACGGCGAGTTGTAGAAGTCATGCCACAGGCCGTGGGCAGTGCCTTCGCGGATGGCGCGAAGGTTGGCGAATTCCGGGCGTGCCAGCACTCGGTCGAAGGCTTCACGCGCCTCGTCGTTGCTGACGCCAGCCCCCAGGATCAGCCCAGGCTTGTGGTTACCGGTGGCGACATAAATATCCGGATCCGCCTTCAGCGCGTACTCCACGCTGATATCCCCCAGCGCCCCCGGCACCACGTCGGCGGCGATGTTGCGCCCGCCCACCAGCTTGATCACTTCACCCATGCCGCTTTTGCCGGTGGTGTGCCCCGGCGCTTGCCAGGCCCCGGCCAGCAGTTCGAGGAACACACTCGGGCGCGGCCCCGCCGGCAAGGTGGCGACCGCATCGGTGATCACCTTGATGTGCTGGTCATAGAAACCCAGGAACGCTTTGGCCTGGGCTTCACGCCCCAATGCTTGGCCCAGCGCGGTCATGCTGGTGTGAGTGCCCTGCACCGGATTGATACGGAAGTCGACGAACAGCACGGGAATGCCCGCCTTGGCCAGCACATCGGCGACCGGGCTGTGTTCGGTAGGGCCGTGGCCGGAAATGCTGAACACCGCCAGGTCAGGTTTCAGCGAGAGGATTTCCTCGGCGCTGACGCTTTGCTCCGACGCTTGGCCGATCAATGGGATGTCTTTCACCGTGGGAAATTTCGCCACGTAGGCGTTATAGGTGTGCTGGTCCAGCAGCTTCAAATCGTTCTGCCAGCCGACGATGCGTTGGAACGGCGCGTCGCGGTCCAGCAGGGCAAACGCCGAAATCAACCGGCCTTCACCGAGGACCACGCGTTTTACGTTGTCAGCCACTTCGACCTTGCGGCCCAGCACGTCGGTGACTTCATGGGCCGCAGCGGTTTCGGCATAGCCGAGGACCAGGGCGCCGAACAGCACGCCCAACTTGAGCAGGTGACGGGGTTTCAACATGGCAGGGACTCCAGGTGAAGGCGGCGCATCAGACATCGCTCCAGCGCCGCAACAGGTTGTGATAGGCGCCGCTCAGTTGCAGCAGCGCGTGGTGGTCGGCGTCTTGGACGGTGAGGGTCTGGATGGCGACGTCCATGTCCAAGAGCAACTGGCGCTGGCTGTCTTCGCGCACCAGGCTTTCGATCCAGAAGAAACTCGCGATGCGTTCACCACGGGTCACCGGGTTGATCTTGTGCAGGCTGCTGCCGGGGTAGATCAGCAGGTGGCCGGCGGGCAGCTTCACCGCGTGCTCGCCGAAGGTGTCGCGGATCACCAGTTCACCGCCGTCGTAGCTGGCCGGGTCGGCCAGGAACAGCGTGGCGGAGATGTCGGTGCGCACCCGCTCGCGCACGCCCTTGATGCCGCGAATAGCGTTGTCGATATGCCAGTCGAACGCTTCACCGCCGCTGTAGCGGTTGAACAGCGGCGGGTAGATGCGCTTGGGCAAGGCGGCCGACATGAACAGCGCGTTGTCCGACAGCCGCGCCAGAATCTGCTCGCCGATGCGCAGGGCCACTGGCGAATCTTCCGATAACTGTCGGTTGTTTTTCGCCATGGCCGAGCGCTGTCCGGCGGTCACCTTGCCGTCAACCCAGGGCTGATCGAGCAAGGTGTCCACGGTGGTTTCGACTTCGCTGGCGCTGAGCAGCGCCGGGATTTCGATCAACACGGTTCAGAACTCATAGTCGACGCTGGCGGTGAGGGTGCGCCCGGCACCTGGGATGCCGTAGAGCTGGAAGCCGTCGAGGGACGCGCCGACCTGGCTGTAATAAAACTTGTTGAACACGTTGTTGAGGTTGAGGTTGACCGTGGTGTCCTTGTTCACCTTGTATTGTGCGGCCAGGTTGCTCAGCCAGTAGCCGGGGGCTTTTTCGTGGTCGCGGGTGTAGATCGCGTACACGCCGGACGGGCCATTGGCGTAGCTGCTGTTGTTGTTCAAGCCGCCGACGTACTTGTTGTCGGTGTAGCGGCGTCGACCCACGTATTGCTCGCCGTAGCTGAGGCTCAGGGCGTCGGTGACGGCGTAGGTGGTCCACAGGTTGGCGGTCAGGTCGGGGACGTTCTTGGCTTCGGCGCCTTTGTTGATGCCTTTGGTCTGGGTGCTCTTGAGTGCCGAGAACCCGCTGTAGGCGGTCCAGCGCGGGGTGATATTGCCTTGCAGGCCCAGTTCGATGCCGTCTACACGCTTGGCGGGCAAGGCACGTACCGGGGCGGATTCGCCGTCCTGGTATTCCCAGGCATTGTCCAGTTCGGTACGGAAGATCGCCGCCGTGACGTTGAGCCTGTCGTGGGCAATGTCCCACTTGGTGCCCAGTTCATAGGTCTTGGACTTGGCCGGGCTGTAGTTGCTGGTGCTGGCCGCGCCGTAGATCTGGTTGTTGGTCGATGCGCCCAGTGCCGACGGCTGCGCCGCTTCGCTGTAGGACACATAGATACTGCCGTTGGGCAGCGGTTTGAACACCGCGCCAACCCGACCGCTGACGGCACCGTCAGTGCTGCTGATGCTGGCCTGGCCACGCTGGCTGGTTTGTGCGCGCCAGTTGTCATAGCGCAACGAGCCCAGCACTTGCCACTGATCGTTGAGGGTGATGGTGTCGCCCAGATAGATCCCGGCGTTGTCGATCACCGAACGCGGGTCGCCATCGCCTTTGGTCACGTAGGTGCTAGCGAAGCTGTGGCTGGGGTCGTTCATGTCAAACAACATGTCGCCGGCCGGCACCTTGGCGTTGCGTTTCAGGCCGCCGTAGGTCTCGTGATAGAACTCCAGGCCGCTGACCACGGCGTGCTGCAGGCTGCCGGTGGTGAGGTTGAAATTGAAGTCGGTCTGGTTGTCGAGGATGGTGTAGCGCTTGGACAAACCGAAGTCACTGCCGCGCAGGATGCCGTAGGCGGTATTACTGTTATTTACATAATCGGTGTAGGCATTCACCGTGCTGCCCGGCACTTGGCTGATCGGCCCTACACCGGTGTAGCCCAAGGTCGCACAGCGGGTGCCGGTGCAGGTCTTCTGGCCGTTGGCATTGGCGGCGAAGAAGCGCGCCGGGGAGAGCACGGCAAAATTGTCGCTGCGTTCCCAACGGGTCTGGTTGCGCAGGTTGGCGTCATTCCAGTCGAAGTCATGCTCGAAGCGTGCGGTGAGCGAGGTGGTTTTGTTCTCTTGGGTGTAGAGGCTGGAGTCGCCGTACCAGTTGGAGCGCTTCACGCCGGGCATGCGGTCGCCATTCGTCCCACGCTGGATCGGCACGCCGCCGTCCGGGGTGTTGGTGTCTTTCTGATAGAAAGTGTCGATGAAGAAGCGCGTGTCAGTACCCAGGCCGAAGCCGAACGAGGTGGCAATGCCCCAGCGGTCGTAGTCCACGTCGTCACGTTCGGCCACCTGGTTGTAGTGCTTCATCAGGTTGACGCGTACGGCGGTGGTGTCGTTGATCTGTTTATTCAGGTCGGCGGTGAGACGGCGGTAGGCATCGGTGCCGATACCGGCGGAGACGCGGTTGGCGTCGCCCAAGTGCGCTTCTTTACTCACCAGGTTGACGCTGCCACCCACGGCGGACACGCCGGATTCGATGGAGCCGGTGCCCTTGAACACTTCCGCCTGTTGCAGGTTGAAGGTGTCGGTACGGGTGGACATGCCCGCATCGCGCACGCCGTCGACGGTCAGACTCTGCTCGGAAGAAAACCCGCGAATCGAAAACAGGTCGCCCCAGCCCAGGTTGCCCTCGCCGGACATGAAGGTAATGCCCGGCACGTTGCGCAACACTTCCTGCAGGGTCTGCGCGTTCTGCTCCTTGAGCACCTGCTGCGGCACGATGGTCACGCTTTGCGGGGCGTCCAGCAGCGGTTGGCTGATTTTTGCCGAGGTCACCCGGTCCACCTTGAAGGTGGAGGTGGCTTCGCCATCAACCTTGATTTCCGGCAGGCTCAGCACCGAGTCATTGGACGTGGCCGTTGGCGCGTCAGCCAAGGCAACCGGTACGACGCTGCCGGCAGCCAGCAGGCCGAACATCGGCGCCAGAGTAGTGTGCAGCGTGTGGCTGCGAGGTGTGGGCAATGACATGAGTGGCTTCCGAGTCTAAATTACAATTACTCTCATTTAGGTTCGGTAGTCTAAAGAGCGATTTCCCCTGCCATACCCCAGGTTTGTATCGCTGATGCGTGATTATGGTTTCCTACAACATTCCATTACATTTGCCTGCACGGCTGGCTGAACTTTCGGCTATTTGCTGCGTTTCATTGTTTTTCGGATTGACTGCCCATGGCCAAGCAAGACCACCTGCTGATCGTTGATGACGATCAGCAAATCCGCCAGTTGCTCTGCGACTACTTGAGCGACGCTGGCTTCCAGGTGTCCACCGCCGCCGACGGCAAGGAAATGCGCCGTCGTCTGGCGCTGAATGTCATTGACCTGATCGTCCTCGACCTGATGCTGCCCGGCGAAGACGGCCTGAGCCTGTGCCGCGAACTGCGGGTGAACTCCAACATCCCGGTGGTGATGCTCACGGCCAAAGGTTCGTTGATCGACCGCATCGTCGGCCTGGAAATTGGCGCCGACGATTACCTGCCCAAACCGTTCGACCCACGCGAACTGCTGGTGCGGATCAAGGTGGTGCTGCGCCGGGTGCAGAGCTTTCCCGACCGCGCGCGCCTGGATGAAGCACCGAGCATCCGTTTTGCCGGCTGGCAGCTCGACACGCGGGCGCGACAGTTGCTCTCGCCGGAGGGGGTGGTGGTCAGCCTGGGCAACTCGGATTACCGCGTGTTGCGCCTGTTGTTGCAGCACCCCAATCGCCCGTTGAGCCGCGACTTTTTACTCAACCACGTGTTCGACAAGGACAGCACGCCGTTCGACCGTTCCATCGACGTGTGCGTCAGCCGCTTGCGCTCGCAACTGCCGGCCCATTTGATCAAGACCGTGCGCAACGAAGGCTACATGCTCACCGCCGACGACGTGGTGCTGGAGTCGTGAGACTGCTGCCGCGTTCGTTGTTCGGGCGGCTGGTGCTGATTTTGGTCAGCGGCATGCTCGCGGCGCAGGCGCTGACCAGTAGCATCTGGTACGACCGTCGCCATGGGCAGGTGCTGGAAATTCCGGCGCGCTTGATCGCCACGCGCCTGGCGGACGTGGTGCGCCTGGTGCACAGCGACCCGCAACAGGCGGACCAGCTGATCAAGATGCTCGACACGCCGACCTTCCGCCTGACCCTCAGCGATCAGGCCAGTAATACGCCCAGCACGCTTCACGACAGCGACCGGCCCACCGAACGGTTGATCAAGAAGGTGTTGTCGGAAAAAACCGGCTACGCCCAGACCCTGATCCTGTTGCGCCTGTCGTTGGTGGATGGTGAGGGGCAAACCGCCGGGCTGTCGACCCTGCTCGGTTCCAAACCGGTGGTGGGGCAGTTTCTGATCGACCTGCGCCTGCCTGACGGCCGCTGGTTGCAGGTGGATGCCAGCGAAGAACAGGGTTGGACCAGCACTTCACCGCTGGACCTGCTGTTCGATTACGTCATGCGCATTTATTTGCTGCGGGTGCTGGTGCTGGTGTTGATCGCGCTGGTGGCGGTGCGCCTGGCGATCCGTCCGCTCAACGCGCTGGCCAAGGCGGCCGAAGCCCTGGGGCGGGATATCCAGCGCCCGCCGTTATCGGTGGACGGCCCCACCGAAGTACGCCGTGCTGCCCAGGCGTTCAATGCCATGCAACAGCGGCTGATCGCCAATATTGCCGAGCGCACGCGGTTTCTTGCGGCTATTTCCCACGACCTTCGTTCACCGATCACACGCCTGCGCCTGCGCACCGAAATGCTGGAAGACAACCGCACCAAGGAGCGTTTTCGCAGTGACTTGGAAGAAATGGAGCACATGGTCTCCAGCACCTTGGACTTTGTCAGCAGTGGCGAAATCAACGAGGCACGGCAGAACATCGATATCAACGCCTTGCTGCAAAGCTTGCAGGCGGATCTGCAAGATGTGGGCGAAAACGTGGTGATCGAAGGCCGGGCCAAACAGCCACTGCCGGGTTACGCCCGTAGCCTCAAGCGTTGTGTGCAGAACCTGCTGGAAAACGCGGTGCGCTATGGCAGCGATGTGGTGGTTCGCGTCGAGGACCAGGTGGAGAGCTTGAAGATCGTCATCAGCGATCGGGGGCCGGGGATTCCCCAAGAACAGCTGGAGCAGGTGATGGAGCCGTTTTATCGGGTGGAAGGTTCACGCAATGCCGAGACCGGTGGGTATGGCTTGGGGTTGAGCATCGCTCACACCATCGCCAAGGCGCATGACGGGCGGTTGAGTTTGCGTAATCGCGAAGGTGGGGGGCTTGAGGTGGCGTTGCTTTTGTGGAGAGCCCGCTCACCACAGTAAGTGGGCTCCTCCGGGGTCAGGGCCTTACGCCCCGTGGCACTTCTTGAATTTCTTTTCGCTGCCGCATGGGCAAGGATCATTGCGACCCACGTCCTTCAAGGCGTTGCGCACTGGCTCCTGGTGAGCGTGGCCGCAGTTCGGGCCGTGGACATGGCCGTGGTCGTGATCATGGTGATCGTGATCGTGGTTGCAGTCAGGGCCATGGACATGGGGTTGCTGAGTCATCGATGTCGCTCCGGAATAAAATCGCCGGGGATTATCTCGCCATTGTGGTTCACCTGCACGTCATAACCGATGAATAATCCGGTTTTCAGCTCACCCTCCAGGCGATATGGCACCGGCCGGTCGGGATTTTTCAGCATCTGCACCACATCGCGGATCTGCGGCCAGAGGTTGGTGCGCACCGACACCCGGAAAAACTTATGACTGCGCGGCGGTACGGTGAGCCATTCATTGGACTCGCCTTCGGTCAGCACAAAATCATCCAGGGTGACCTTGTAGATCAGGCCGCGCACGGTCAGGTCGGCGTCGTCGCGGTTGTCCACGCGAAAGTACAGCTTGAATTTCTGCTCCAGCAACTTGGCGCGCACCACTTCGACTTTGACCAGGGACACGTGGGGCGGCGGGGAATCATCTTCGAACCACGACGCGCAGCCGGTCAGGCCAAGGGTCAACGCCAGAAGCAAGCTGTACATCCGGAGCATGGCGTTAATCCTTTGAGGGTTTAGAGGTAGCTGGAACAGCACTTCTTGAATTTCTGCCCGCTGCCGCACAGGCAGGCATCGTTACGCCCGGCCTTCACTTCCACTGTCGGGTCGATGAAGTACCAGCGCCCGTCATTCTGTACGAAAGAAGACTGCTCGCGGTGGCTATGTTCGCCAGTGCTGTCATGCCAGCGCGCGGTGAAGGTCACGAAAGCGTGTTCCGGCTGGCCGCCGAACACCTCGGAGCTTTCCACCTCAAGGCCGAGCCAGGTGCTTTGGGCACTCCAGGCGGCGATGGCGTTACGGTCCAGACCGGCCTGTTGCGCGGGCAGGGTGGTGGCGACCAGGTAGTCCACCAGGCCTAGCACATAGGCGCTGTAGCGCGAGCGCATCAACGCGGTGGCGCAGGGCGCCGGGTGCCCGGCGTGATAATGGCCGCAGCAGGCATCCAGCAGGTTGCCACTGCCGCAGGGGCAAATGGATGTACTCATCGGGTTACCACCAATACTTTCCGAAGTTTTCCGGGTTGGCCCAGAAGCGGGCGTTGAGCCAGTCCGGCACCTGTTTATAGTCAAGCAGATCATAGGTAAACAGCGTCAGAACCTGCTCGTCGCGCTGGAAGCGCTCGCCAGCCTGCAGGGCCAGGGAGAAGAAGTCGGTGTCCTTCCAGTCGCAGGCGGCCAGGTCCACCAGCACCGCAATGCGGCTGGCATTCAGGTTGCGGATGCCGCCGAGCAGGGTCAGGCCTTGCGGTTTTGACAGGTGCTCCAGGCAGTCCACCACCAGTGCCAGGTCAAACCGCTGTGCGGCAAGCTCCGTGGGCAACGCGCCGGGCTGCGCGACGGACACTTGGGTATCCGGGTGGGCTTGTTGAAAAGCCTCCAGCGCCGGGAACTGGCTGGCGCCCAACAGCAACAGGCGTTTGGGCTGGTGCAGGTCGAGCAAGGCGGCCAAGGCTTGCTGGGGGGTACGGGCAGAAATACCGGCGATCATCAGAGATCCTCACATCAGGACCCTAGAGACTAGCGCGGCTGAGCGTGCGGGCCTAGAGCGGGCGGCCGAGAAAAGTCCCATGAATGCGGCGATCGTCAATGAATACAGGGGCGCGGCGTAGTGGCGCAGATGAAAAGAGCGGTCTTTACTCCACCCATCGGCCCCCGCCGATCCCCTCAGGAGAAATCAGATGAGCATCATGCGGACAGCTCTACCCTTGGTTCTGCTAACCGGAGTATTGACAGGTTGCGCAGGTTTGCAAAAAACCGATTGGCCCACCTGCGCCGCCCTTGGCGGTGTGACCGGTGCGGCGATCGGTGCTACGGAAAGTTCGGCCTATGCCGGCGCAGGTGCTCTGCTGATCGGCGGCATGGCGGGTGCGTATTGCTGGGTGCACGGCGATGGCGACGAAGACGGCGATGGTGTGCCGGACAGCCGTGACAAGTGCCCAGGCACGCCAAAAGGTGTGCAGGTGGATGCCAATGGTTGCCCACCGACACCGCCACCGGCCGTGGTTGAAGAAGTGGTCGTGGTCAAGGAAGAAACCATCGTGATCCGCGATGTGCACTTCCAGTTCGACTCGGCCAAGCTGACGGCGGCGGATAAAACCAAGCTCGACACCATCGCCACGCGCTTGAAACAGGAAGCCCCGAGCGCCCAGTTGCGGGTCAGTGGCCACACCGACAGCGTCGGCAAAGACGCCTACAACCAGAAACTTTCGGAAAAACGCGCCCATTCGGTCACGGAGTACCTGATCGGTGCGGGTGTACCGCGCAGTAACTTTGTCTCGGTGACCGGCGCGGGTGAAAGCCATCCGGTAGCCGACAACAAAACCGCTGAAGGCCGCGCCCTGAACCGTCGCACGGAAATCCAGATCAACCGCTGACGGCCCTTGCCCCTGTGGGATCCACAGGGGCATCGCTGCCAATCCTCCCCCTTTATTAACTTTTTTGATCCTTCACTGGCAAAGCGCCTGTGGAAGTCGTTACTGTGCGTCCAAAGAAAAACTAGAAATATTTCTTAAAAGAATTCAGGGGAGCTCCACGATGCGTAAGGTTTTACTGCTGGCCCTGTTGGTCAGCCCTGTTGCCCTGGCTCAAAGCGTCAGTGTGGAAACCAACTCGTTGATGCGCCTGCCCAGCAGCACCAGCGTGTTGCAACTGGAACGCTTGGAAGTGGCGGATTACGGCACCTTGCTGATCCCTGCCACCATCAGTCAGGTTACGGTGGATGAACTGCACCTAGGCCGCGACGCGCGCATCGCCATTGTGCCCGGCAACACCGCGCTGCAATTGCAGGTGCGCCATGCGCAGTTGGACCACGGCAGCCAGATCACCTCGCGCGGCGCGCCTGGCACCCATGAAAAACCGGCCAAGGCCGGGCGTGACCTGACCTTGCGCATCAATTCCCTGTCAGCAGAAGAACTTTCAGTCGACGCCCGTGGCGGCGCCGGTGCCCAAGGCTATGCCGGGCTGGACGGTGCCAATGGCGTGGACCCAGGTTGCACCTGGGGTTCGGCCGGTCGCGGTGCCAATGGTGACAACGGCGGTGATGGCTTGCCTGGCGCGTCCGGCGCGCAGGTGCGGGTCGAGTTGCCGCAGGACTTCCCGGCGCAGCAGATCAAGGTCTGGGTGGACGGTGGTCCCGGCGGTTTGGCCGGCACGGCGGGTAAGCCGGGCAAGGGTGGCCAGTCCAAAGGCTGCCTGGTGTATCGCGCTGATGGCGGCGAAAAGGGCCGCCCAGGGTTGGAAGGGCAGCCGGGGCCGGCTGGGCCTGCGGGTACTGTGACTATTCAGCGGCTCTAAAGAGCCGCAGTTGTGAGGCACAAGCTACAAGCCACAAGATAAAGGCTTGCAGCTTGTAGCTTGAAACTTGCTGCTGCATTCAAAGCATCGGTCGAGCCGAAGCAATCGCCACCACCACCAACCCCACGATCAAGTTAATTCCCACCAACCGGCGGATCTGCCCCAGCACCGCAGCCCCCGCCGGCCAATCCTCAGCCGCCACCGCCGTGCGCAATTCCGGGAATTTCAACGCCTGGATACGGATAAACAACGCCGTCATCACCAGATACAACCCCATCATCACCTGCACATAACGCGGTGCTGTCTCAAAGCCGTTGAAGCGCAACTGCAGCAGGCCTATGCCGCTGATCGGCAAAATCGCCACCGCGACCCACACCCACACGAAAAAACGTTGAAACACATTCGCCCACAACCTGAGGCGGGCAGGACCCTCAAGTGCCGCCACAGCGGCGGGGCGCAGGATCATCCAGGCGAAAAACATACCGCCGACCCATACCAGGGCGGCCAATACATGCAGGGTGTAAGCGAGGCTAAACGCGGTCATTGTGGTACTCCGTTCTGCGCGGGATTCATTAGCGGGGTATGATAGCCGCCGATCCGAACCACTGAAAATTTATCCAGCGTTTTTTGCGCCCGACTATCCATGATCAGCACTGAACTCAAAACCACGATCCAGGGCGCCTATTCGCGTTTTCTCGAAGCCAAGAGCTTGAAACCGCGCTATGGCCAACGCCTGATGATCGCCGAAGTGGCCAAGGTCCTCGGGGATATCGACACCGACGACGAAGGTCGCCGCGAGGGTGAGCCCGCGGTCGTGGCCGTCGAGGCCGGCACCGGTACCGGCAAGACCGTTGCCTACAGCCTGGCTGCGATCCCCACCGCCAAGGCCGCCGGCAAGCGCCTGGTGATCGCCACCGCCACCGTCGCCCTGCAAGAGCAGATCGTCTACAAAGACCTGCCCGACCTGATGCGCAACAGCGGCCTGAATTTTACCTTCGCCTTGGCCAAGGGCCGTGGGCGCTACATGTGCCTGTCCAAGCTTGACGTGCTATTGCAGGAAGGCCACGCGCAAACCGCTACGGCGTCGCTGTTTGAAGAAGAAGGCTTCAAGATCGAGGTGGATGAAGTCAGCCAGAAGCTGTTCACCAGCATGATCGAGAAACTCGCCGGTAATAAATGGGACGGCGACCGCGACAGTTGGCCCACTGCCCTGGAGGATGCCGACTGGGCACGCCTGACCACCGACCACAGCCAGTGCACCAACCGCCATTGCCCCAACTTCGGTCAGTGCGCTTTCTACAAGGCCCGCGAAGGCATGGGCAAGGTTGATGTGATCGTCACCAACCACGACATGGTCCTGGCCGACCTGGCCCTGGGCGGCGGCGCCGTGCTGCCCGACCCGCGTGACACCCTCTACGTTTTCGACGAAGGCCATCACCTTCCCGACAAGGCCATCGGCCATTTCGCCCACTACACGCGCCTGCGTTCCACTGCCGACTGGCTGGAAACCACCGCGAAGAACCTCACCAAGTTGCTCGCCCAGCACCCGTTGCCCGGCGACCTGGGCAAGCTGATCGAACAGGTGCCGGAGCTGGCGCGGGAGATCAAGACCCAGCAGCAATTCATGTTCAGCGCCTGCGAGCAGGTGGCGGATTTCAAACCCGGCGAAGACGTCGAAGGCCGTGAGCGGCCGCGCCATCGGTTCGTCGGCGGTTTGATTCCCGAGCACATGCGCGAAATGGGCATTGAGCTGAAGAAGGGTTTCTCACGCCTGACTGATCTGTTCACCCGCCTCACCGACCTGCTTAAAGAGGGCATGGACGGCGAGGTCAACATCGGCATCGCCAGCAACCAGGCCGAGGAGTGGTACCCGCTGTTCGGCAGCCTGTTGTCCCGTTCCCAGGGCAACTGGGAATTGTGGACAGCCTTCACCGTTGAAGACCCGGAAGACAACCCGCCCATGGCGCGCTGGCTGACCCTGTCGGAAAGCGGTGCGTTGTTCGACATCGAGGTCAATGCCAGCCCGATCCTGGCGGCCGAGATGCTGCGCCGCAACCTGTGGAACGTGGCCTATGGCTGCCTGGTCACCTCGGCCACGCTGACCGCCCTAGGCACCTTCGACCGCTTCCGCATGCGTGCCGGCCTGCCGAAAAAGGCTGTCACTGCGGTGGTGCCAAGCCCGTTCCATCACGCCGACGCCGGTGTGTTGCGAGTGCCGGACCTCAAGGCAGACCCGCGCGACGCGCCAGCGCACACCGCTGCGATCATCCGTGATCTGCCGGAGTTGGTAGAAGGTTCACGCGGAACGCTGGTGCTGTTCTCGTCGCGCAAACAGATGCAGGACGTGTTCGACGGCCTCGACCGTGACTGGCGCAAGCAGGTGTTTATCCAAGGCAACCTGTCCAAGCAGGAAACCCTGAACAAACACAAGGCGCGGGTGGATGGCGGGGATTCCAGCGTGCTGTTTGGCCTGGCGAGTTTCGCCGAAGGGGTGGATTTGCCAGGTGCCTACTGTGAGCACGTGGTGATCGCCAAGATCCCGTTCTCGGTGCCGGATGATCCGGTCGAGGCGGCGTTGGCCGAATGGATCGAAGCACGGGGCGGTAACCCGTTCATGGAAATCTCGGTGCCGGATGCTTCCTTGAAGCTGGTCCAGGCCTGCGGTCGCTTGCTGCGTACTGAAGAGGACCGAGGCACCATCACCTTGCTCGACCGCCGATTGGTCACCCAGCGCTATGGCAAGGCTATCCTTAATGCGTTGCCGCCGTTCAGGCGCGAAATTTCTTAAGCCACCGTGGGCGGATTCGCCCACTTCGTGGTCTATCTCACTGTATTTCATCAGGCCATTCATCGGCCGTCTGGGAGAACCTTGCTCGTATGATTCGCACGCTGCCCGCTCTTTTTGCCCTGCTGTTCGCCGCGCCCTTGCTGGCCGCGCCCGCCGGGCAACAGACCCTGTTCAATTTCGTCCGGCCTGCCGATGTGGTCAAGGTGGCGACCCAGGACGCCAGCCTGCCGCAGTACAACGCTGAACAGACACCTGAAGGCGAAGTGCTACGCCGCATCACCTTCAACCCGGCTGCCGAACCCAGCCTGGTGCTCAGCCCGCAGACGGGCGCCTGGGACTGGTTTCAGTCGGGGGCCATGAGCCTGCGCATCCAGAGTGCGATGGATTGGGCGCTGACGCTCTACGTGAAAGTGCAGAGCAGTGATGGCCGCACTCTGGTCAGTCGCATCGACCTGCCGGCGGGCCCGGCCCAGACCCTGCTGGTCCCGTTGCAGGCCAACTCGCCGCTGAGCCAGGGCATGAAGGCCGGCCCGCCGATGCCGATCACCGTAGACGGCCAGCGCGTATTGCTGGCCAGCAGCGCGGGCGAGATCGACCGTAGCCAGGTGGTCTCGGTGACGCTGTCTATGATCAAGCCCAACGCCGCCCAAAGCATCCTGCTGGAGCGCTTTGGCGTGCAGGACAGCGAGCCGGTCTTGAAGGCCGCCTACAGCGAATTGGTGGATACCTATGGTCAATCCACCCGTGCCCGCTGGCCGGAAAAAGTCAGCAGCGACGAACAACTCAAGGCCGCAGCAGCCAAGGAGCAACAGCAGCTCCAGGGCTGGCTGGCCACGCGAGAGAAATCGTCGCTGGATAAGTTCGGCGGCTGGAACAAAGGCCCGGCCTTCGACGCCAGCGGCTTTTTCCGCACCGAGAAGCGCGACGGGCGTTGGTACCTGGTGACGCCGGAGGGGCATCCGTTCTATTCGCTGGGCGTTAATACCGTGGCCCCGGACAACAACCAGACCTACGTGTCCGGCCGTGAATGGATGTTCGCAGCACTGCCCAAGGCTGGCGAACCGTTCGACAAGTATTACGGCAGCGGCGACAACCGCACCGGCAACGGTGCGGGTGAAGGCCGCAGCTTTGGCGCCGGGCGCTGGTACGATTTCTACGGCGCCAACCTGCAACGCACCTACGGCGGTGACGGGTTTGACCAGAAGCGCTGGACCACTCACACCCTCGATCGCCTGCAAGCCTGGGGTTTCAACACCGTGGGCAACTGGAGCGACGACGATCTCGCCCGTGCCGATCGCGTGTCCTACACCTTGCCGCTGTCGATCGTCGGCGACTACACCAGCATCAGCACCGGCACCGACTGGTGGGGCGGCATGCCCGACCCGTTCGACCCGCGTTTCGCCATGGCCACCGAGCGCGCCGTCGCTATCGCCGCTCGCGATCACCGTGATGACCCATGGTTGATCGGTTTCTTTGCCGACAACGAGTTGGCCTGGGCCGGCCCTGGTGATGATCCGAAATCCCGCTATGCCTTGGCCTACGGCACCTTGCGCATGACCACTGACGTTCCGGCCAAGCGCGCGTTCCTCAAGCAACTGCGCGACAAGTACCGCAACGAAGAAGGCCTGTCGAAAGCCTGGGGCATCGAATTGAAAGGCTGGGAGCTCATGGAAGACCCAGGCTTCGAACCACCGGTGCCCAACCCTGAGCACCCGGAAATCGAAGCGGACTTCAAATACTTCCAGAAGACCTTCGCCGATGCTTACTTCAAGACCATTTCCGACTCGCTGAAATGGCATGCGCCCAACCAACTGCTGCTGGGTGGTCGTTTCGCGGTGAGTACGCCGGAAGCCGTGGCGTCCTGCGCCCAGTATTGCGATGTGCTGAGCTTCAACATGTACACCCTCAAGCCGCAGGACGGTTATGACTTCGCTGCCCTGCGTGCGCTGGACAAGCCAGTGCTGATCACCGAATTCAACTTCGGCTCGGCTGACCGTGGGCCGTTCTGGGGGGGCGTGACACAGTTGGCCAGGGAAGAGGATCGCGGTGTGGCGTACGGCAACTTCCTCAAGCAGGCCATGGCTGAACCGTCGATTGTCGGCGTGCATTGGTTCCAATACCTGGATCAGCCGGCAACCGGGCGTCTGCTGGACGGCGAAAATGGCCACTTTGGCCTGGTGGGCATCACCGATGTGCCGTTCCAGGGTTTTGTCGACAGCGTGCGCAAAAGCAACCTGGCGGCGGTCGATCAACTGGGCAAGGAAGCGGAAAAGGCCAAGGCGGCGGGCGCTGTACGTGAAAGCGAAGGCGGCAGGGCCGGGCACGAAGGCAAAGGCCCGGGGCAGGGCGCTGGGCATGCGGGCGGGCACTCAGGGAATGGTCATTGATTGAGGGCTGACGGGTTCACAAAACCCACCAGTACTGGAACAATGTCGGCCACTTTTTGCTGTGTTGTCCGAGGGTGTTCAGGTGCAGATCCAGGGTCATTACGAACTCCAGTTCGAAGCGGTACGGGAAGCCTTTGCCGCGTTGTTCGATGACCCGCAGGAGCGTGGTGCCGGGCTGTGTATCCAGATAGGCGGAGAAACCGTCGTCGACCTGTGGGCCGGCACCGCCGACAAGGACGGTGCCGAGGCCTGGCACAGTGACACCATCGTCAACCTGTTCTCCTGCACCAAGACCTTCACCGCCGTGACGGCGCTGCAATTGGTGGCCGAAGGCAAGTTGCAACTGGACGCACCGGTTGCCAACTATTGGCCGGAATTTGCTGCAGCGGGCAAAGAATCCATCACCCTGCGCCAGTTGCTTTGCCACCAGGCCGGGTTGCCGGCAATCCGCGAAATGCTGCCGACCGAGGCTTTGTACGACTGGCAACTGATGGTCGATACCCTGGCGGCCGAAGCCCCGTGGTGGACACCTGGCCAAGGTCATGGCTACGAGGCGATCACCTACGGCTGGCTGGTGGGTGAGTTGCTGCGTCGTGCCGATGGGCGTGGGCCGGGAGAATCCATCGTGGCGCGGGTTGCGCGGCCACTGGGGCTGGACTTCCATGTGGGCCTGGCGGATGCAGAGTTTTATCGCGTGGCACATATAGCGCGTAGCAAAGGCAATATGGGCGATGAAGCGGCACAACGTTTACTGCAAGTAATGATGCGTGAACCCACGGCCATGACGACCCGTGCATTTGCTAATCCACCGTCTATTCTGACCAGCACTAACAAACCTGAATGGCGCCGTATGCAGCAGCCGGCGGCAAATGGTCACGGTAATGCACGTAGCCTGGCGGGCTTTTATAGTGGCTTATTGGACGGTAGTTTGCTCGAAGCCGACATGCTTGAACAATTGACCCGCGAACACAGTATCGGGCCGGATAAAACATTATTGACACAAACCCGTTTTGGCCTGGGCTGCATGTTGGACCAACCGCAGCTGCCCAATGCCACCTTTGGCCTTGGCCCGCGTGCATTCGGGCATCCTGGGGCGGGCGGCTCGGTCGGGTTTGCCGACCCAGAGCATGATGTAGCGTTTGGTTTTGTGACTAATACATTGGGTCCCTATGTACTTATGGACCCGCGGGCACAGAAGTTGGTCGGAATATTGGCCGGTTGTCTGTAAACCCCTTGCTGTTTCACGTTTTTTTGTTACAAAGGCAACTATAAGAAGGCGCTGAACGAAACGATGTAACTTTAATGTTCTGTAAGCGTCTGTTTAACGGGTCATCCAGACCCCCGTTTCTTTTCTCATTTTGTGGATATCTCATGTTATCGAACAAGTCCTTGGCACTGGCGCTATGCCTCACTATTACCGGCTGCGCACAAACTCCACAAAATGATGCCGAAGGCGGGCATTGGTGGTCATTTGGATCTGATAAGGCCGCCACCAAGGATGCAGTGACCCAAACCGATGCCAAGCCGGACGCTAAACCGGACGCCAAGCCCGCTGCCGGCGCCAAGCCTGCCGCCCCGGTAGCCGCTGCTGCCGCTCCCGCTCCAGCCGCCAAGGCTGACACCGGTTCCAGCTGGTGGCCGTTCTCTTCCAAGAGCGCCGACGAAAAGGCCGCCGATGCCAAGGCCGACCTGAAAGCCGACCTCAAGGCCGCCGAGCCAGCCCCTGCCGCTGCCCCAGCTGTCGCCAAGAACGACACCGAAACCAAATGGTGGTGGCCGTTCGAAAGCAAACCCAAGCCGTTGGCCAAGGTCGACGTGACCAACGTGCCGATGCCGGATCCAAAAATCACCCAGGCCTGGCTGGACGACTATGAGCCGCGCCTGCGCGCCGCCATCAAGGACAGCAACCTGCAACTGGAACGTCGCGACAACGTGCTCGTCGTGATTGCCCCGGTAGACGGTTCCTACAACCCGAAACGCCCAGCCATGTTGCTGCCGGTCACTCTCGGTCCGTTCACCCGTGTTGCCAAGGCCGTTGAAGCCGATCCGAAGACCGCCGTACTGGTGCTGGGCCACGTTGATGCCACCGGCACCGCCCCGGCCAGCCAGGCGTTGTCCAAGGAACGCGCACAATCCATCGCTTCGATCTTCAGCCTCAGCGGTCTGAAGCAGGACCGCCTGATGCTGCGTGGCATGGGCGACCTGATGCCACGTGCCGCCAACGACAGCACTCAGGGCCGAGCGCTGAACCGTCGCATGGAGATCATGTTCACCCAGCGCACCACCATGTTGGCGCTGCTGAGCAAGTATCAATCGGGCAAAACCCCGCCTGCCGCTGAAATGGTTGCTGTGCAGGCCGCTCCAGCGCCAGTAGCAGCACCTGCTGCGAAGAAAGCCGCAGCGAAAAAAGCCCCGGCCGCCAAGAAAGCCGCCGCCAAGCCCGCCGCTAAAAAAGCGCCAGCCAAGCCTGCTGCCAAAAAAGCTGCACCGGCTGCCAACGACCAGGCGAAAAACTGATCCGCTGAACCAGAAGGATAAAGCCGCATGACCCAGGCACTGGCCGATATGCGCCGTGACTACACACGGGATGGTTTGAGCGAGGCCCAGGCCCCGAGCGAGCCGTTTGCCTTGTTCCACCAGTGGTTTGCCGACGCGGTGAAAACCGAGCAGCCACCGGTGGAGGCCAATGCCATGACCTTGGCCACGGTCGACCAGGACGGTCGCCCTCACTGCCGCATCCTGTTGCTCAAGGGCCTGGACGCGCAGGGCTTTACCTTCTTCACCAACTATCAGAGTGCCAAGGGCCAACAGCTTGCGGCGCGGCCGTTCGCGGCCATGACCTTCTTCTGGCCGACCCTGGAGCGCCAAGTGCGCATCGAGGGGCGGGTGGTCAAGGTCACGGCTCAAGAGTCGGACGCTTATTATCAGGTCCGCCCGCTGGGCAGCCGCCTGGGCGCCTGGGCGTCTCCGCAGAGCCAGGTCATTCGTGACCGCGAGGAACTGCACGACTTGCTCAAGGCCACCGAACAGCGTTTCAGCGACACCCAGCCCGACTGCCCCGAGCATTGGGGTGGCTATCGCTTGCTGCCGGAGCGCATCGAGTTCTGGCAAGGTCGTGCCAGCCGCTTGCACGACCGCCTGAACTATCGCCTGCAAGGGGCCGATTGGACCCGCGAGCGCTTGGCGCCCTGAGCTGCACCTTTCGTCACTTCACCTGAATGTTGCCTATCACGCTGAAGTCTCTATACCAGAGGCTTCGGGCGTGTAGTGCTGTGTGGTGTTCCTGGCGACTGTCGCGACTACAATCAAAGTAATCCTTGAAGGGGGTACGCTACCGTTCGTCGATTTTTCTGGTGCGGTCAGTCTGTACTCAGGCTGAATGAAAGCAATTTTCTGCGGTGCTTGCCGTGACAGGCGGCAATCTGCAGCGTTTAATGACCACCTGTCCTTTGGAGTTGATGCTATGCGTAAGTCCGTTTTACTGGTTGCCTGCTTTACCACGCTGTCGTTGCTGCTGGGTGGCTGCGCCTCGAGTCTGACCGGCGACTCGTACTCCCGTGACGAAGCGCGTCGTGTACAGACCGTGCGCATGGGCACCATCGAATCCCTGCGTCCTGTGAAGATCGAAGGCACCAAGACCCCAATCGGCGGCGCTGCCGGCGCAGTCATCGGCGGTGTTGGCGGCAGCGCCATCGGCGGTGGCCGTGGCAGCATCGTGACCGCCGTGATCGGCGCTGTTGCTGGCGGCCTGTTGGGTTCGGCCACCGAAGAAGGGCTGACCCGCACCCAAGGTGTGGAAATCACCGTCCGCGAAGACGACGGCAGCATGCGCGCCTACGTGCAGGCTGTGCAGGAGAATGAAATCTTCCGCATTGGTGACCGCGTGCGCATCATGACCGTTGATGGCACCAGCCGCGTTACTCGCTAAGCGCGGGTTGTAGAAACACAAAACTCCAACCGGGTGACTGGTTGGGGTTTTTGGTTTTCTGAGCGGGCATTTTTAGGTGGCGGCCGGGCTAAATGCAAAAACGCAGGCAATAAAAAACCGCCTTAGTAGGGCGGTTTTTTATTGCATATCCAGCTAGCAGCTGGGGATGCGACTCAAAGATGCATTGACCTGCAGCCCGATATTACCCCTGGTCATACTGTCATGCAAGGTTGGGAGATGGACCACGAGCGCAGCAAAAACTTGCAATAGATCTCACAAGAGTACTGGATATTTGATCGCTGTTCGTCACACCTTCATTTGGGATATCCGTTAGGCTCTTCCCTGTTCTACGTTTGTTGCTTTTAGGTGAGCCGGGCACGCGCGCGAATTCTTGGACTGACCGCCACGGGCTAGTAATCCGTGCCGGATTCACGCGGAAGGCCCATCAACCCGGCCGCCTCAAAGATGCATTGACCTGCATCCAAAGGCCACGTGTTCCGGTAAGTGTGCTGGAGGTAGGCCCAACGTAAGGGGGCCGAGTATGTCGAAGTTTGCACGACGTATGTGGAACCTCGTAGTGAACTGTCTGCGTGCTTATCACGTATGGAAGTTCCTGCGAGACAGCTTCGATGACCTGTAAGGTCTGAGAAGTGGAGCCGCCTCGGTCAATCCGAGGCGGCTTTTTGGTTTTCGGTCTGTCAGTTCAACCCTGAAGCGTGGCCTTCTTACGACTCGCCATCGCCGTCACCGCATAACCAATACACGCCGCCAGAATCGATCCCGTCAAAATCCCCATCCGGTCCTCACCGGCAAACTCACTGGCACCCGGCACAAATGCCAGCGAACCGACAAACAGGCTCATGGTAAAGCCGATCCCACACAGGATCGCCACACCAAACACCTGCCCCCAGTTCGCACCGCTGGGCAGGGCGGCGAGGCCGGTCTTGATGGCCAGCCAAGTAAGGCCAAACACACCGACGGTCTTGCCGATCAGCAGGCCAGCGGCGATGCCCATGGGCACGTGGTGGGTGAAGCTTTCCAGGCTGACGCCGGTCAGGGATACGCCGGCGTTGGCGAAGGCAAACAGCGGCAAGATGCCGTAGGCCACCCATGGGTGCAGGGCGTGTTCCAGCGTGAGCAGCGGCGAGGGCTCGGCGTTCTTGGTACGCATGGGGATGCAGAAGGCCAATGTCACGCCGGCCAGCGTTGCATGCACGCCGCTCTTGAGCACGCAGACCCACAGGATCAGTCCGATGATCAGGTAAGGCCCAAGCTTGATGACGCCCAGGCGGTTCATCGCAATCAAGGCAATCAAGCACGCACCCGCGCCTGCAAGGGCAGCGCCGGACAGGTCGGCGGAGTAGAACACCGCAATCACAATGATCGCGCCCAGGTCGTCAATGATCGCCAGGGTCATCAGGAACAGCTTCAGCGACACTGGCACGCGCTTGCCGAGCAAGGCCAGCACGCCGAGGGCGAAGGCAATGTCGGTGGCCATGGGGATCGCCCAGCCGGAGAGTGCGGCGGGGTAATCCTTGTTGATCGCCCAGTAGATCAGCGCCGGCACGACCATGCCGCCGATAGCCGCCGCGCCGGGCAGCACCACTTGCGAGGGCTTGGACAGGTGGCCGTCGAGCAGTTCACGCTTGACCTCCAGGCCGATCAGCAGGAAGAACAGGGCCATCAGGCCGTCGTTGATCCACAGCAAGGCCGGCTTGGCGATTTTCAACGCGCCGACCTGTGCCACCACCGGTACGTCGAGAAACGCCTCGTACAGGTGCGACAAAGGTGAATTGTTGATGATCAACGCCAAGGCGGCAGCCGCGATCAACAACAGACCGCTGGCGGCTTCCAGCTGGAAGAAACGGGTAAAAGTGCTACGCAGAGGCAAGGGATGCTCTCCAATCCAGATTCAATAGGTGGGTACCCTAACCCGTACCGTTAGTTGTTAAAACAAAAGTTATATTCTTATTTGTTATAAGAAGCTGTTTGGCATGACGTTGCGTCTAAGCCTAGCAATTGTGTGTCCGATTGAGTCGGTACTGTATCTGTGTGACACGTAGGAAACCCCCTAAAATCAGGGCTTACACCTTCAGAGAAACCCTCCATGAGCGACCACCGTCCCTGGGCCCGCGAAGCCATTCGCATTATTGAAGCCGACTTCCAGCGCAGTGCCGACACGCACCTGATCCCGTTGCCGCTGCCGGGGTTGCCGGGTATCGAGTTGTACTTCAAGGACGAGTCCAGCCACCCCACTGGCAGTCTCAAACACCGACTTGCCCGCTCACTGTTTCTCTACGCGCTGTGTAACGGTTGGCTCAAGCCGGGCGCGCCGGTGATCGAGGCCTCCAGCGGTTCGACGGCAATTTCCGAAGCCTACTTCGCGCGTTTGCTCGGTTTGCCGTTTATTGCGGTGATGCCGGCCACCACCTCCCAGGAAAAGATCGCGCAGATTGCCTTCTACGGCGGCAAGAGCCACTTGGTACAGGATCCCACGCAGATCTACGCCGAATCCGAACGCCTGGCGCGTGAAAGTGGCGGTCACTTCATGGACCAGTTCACCTACGCCGAACGCGCCACTGACTGGCGGGCGAACAACAATATCGCCGAGTCGATCTTCCAGCAGATGCGCTTCGAGCAGCATCCGGAACCGAGCTGGTTGATCTCCAGCCCCGGCACTGGCGGCACCACCGCGACCCTTGGTCGTTATGTGCGTTATCGCCAGCACTGCACACGCGTGTTGTGCGCCGATGCCGAGCGTTCAGTGTTCTTTGATTTCTATCAGAGTGGCGACGCCAGCTTGCGCCTGGACTGTGGTTCACGCATCGAAGGCATTGGCCGGCCACGGGTCGAGGCGTCGTTTCTGCCCAAGGTGATCGATGCGATGGTCAAGGTGCCGGATGCACTGTCGCTGGCGGCCATGCATTACCTGGCTGAGCGGTTGGGGCGGCGGGTCGGTGGTTCCAGCGGGACTAACCTGGTCGGCGCTCTGGTGGCGGCGCAGCAAATGAAAGCGGCGGGGGAGTCGGGTTCGATTGTGGCGATCTTGTGTGATGGCGGGGAGCGGTATGCCACGACTTACTACGATCAGGCCTGGCTCGACGCCCAGGGCTATGAATTGGCTGGGTTGATTGCGGCCGTTGCGGCCAGTGTCGAGCGGGGCGAGCCGTTGCCGGACAGCATCCTGCGCGCCAACATTTAATCGTCTAGAAGCCCGGCGAGCCGGGCTTCTACAAGAGAATGTGTCAGGCCTCGATACCCAACATATCCCGCGCCAACGCCTCGGCAATCCGAATCCCATCCACGCCTGCCGACAGAATCCCACCGGCATAACCGGCGCCTTCCCCGGCCGGGAACAGGCCTTTCACGTTCAGGCTCTGCATCGATTCGTTACGGGTGATCCGCAGCGGCGACGAAGTGCGAGTCTCAATACCCGTCAACACCGCGTCGTGCAGCGAGTAACCCTTGATCTGCTTTTCGAACGCCGGTAAGGCTTCACGGATCGCTTCGATGGCGAAGTCCGGCAAGGCCAGCGCCAAATCGCCCAGGGACACACCTGGTTTGTAGGACGGTTCCACACTGCCGATCGCCGTCGACGGCTTGCCGGCGATGAAGTCCCCCACCAGTTGTGCTGGCGCCTCGTAGTTGCTGCCGCCGAGGACGTAGGCGTGGGATTCCAGGCGTTCCTGCAGCTCGATACCCGCCAGCGGGCTACCCGGATAATCCACCTCAGGCGTGATGCCGACCACGATGCCGGAGTTGGCATTGCGCTCATTACGCGAGTATTGGCTCATGCCGTTGGTGACCACACGGCCCGGCTCGGAAGTCGCTGCGACCACGGTGCCGCCTGGGCACATGCAGAAGCTGTAGACCGAACGGCCGTTCTTGGCGTGGTGCACCAGCTTGTAGTCGGGCCGCGCCGAGTTTCGGGTGGCCGGCGTATTTGCCCAGTCGCGCGGCGTCGATCAAGGATTGCGGGTGTTCGATACGGAAACCCACCGAGAACGGCTTGGCTTCCATGTACACACCACGGCCATGGAGCATGCGGAACGTGTCGCGGGCGCTGTGGCCCAGCGCCAGGATCACGTGCTTGGACAGGATCTGTTCGCCGCCATCGACGACGACGCCGTTCAACTGGCCGTCTTCGATCAGCACGTCGGTCACGCGCTGTTCGAAGCGCACTTCACCGCCGAGGGCGATGATCTGCTCGCGCATGTTCTCTACCACGCCGGTCAGGCGGAACGTACCGATGTGCGGCTTGCTGACGTAGAGGATCTCTTCCGGCGCACCGGCCTTTACGAACTCATGCAGGACTTTGCGGCCGTGGAACTTCGGGTCCTTGATCTGGCTGTACAGCTTGCCGTCGGAAAAAGTCCCGGCGCCCCCTTCACCGAACTGCACGTTGGACTCTGGGTTCAGCACGCTTTTGCGCCACAGGCCCCAGGTGTCCTTGGTGCGCTGGCGCACTTCCTTACCGCGCTCAAGGATGATCGGCTTGAAGCCCATCTGCGCCAACAACAAGCCGGCGAAGATGCCGCACGGGCCGAAACCGACCACGATTGGACGCTCCGTGAGGCCTTCCGGCGCCTGGCCCACGACTTTGTAGCTGACATCCGGCGCCGGGTTGACGTTGCGGTCATCGGTGAACTTGAGCAGCAGGGCGGCTTCACCCTTCACGTTCAAGTCGATGGTGTAGATGAAGCACAGCTCCGAGGATTTCTTGCGGGCGTCGTAGCTACGCTTGAACAGGGTGAAATCGAGCAAGTCATCACTGGCGATGCCCAGGCGCTGCACGATGGCGGGCCGCAGGTCTTCTTCGGGATGGTCGATGGGCAGCTTGAGTTCGGTGATTCGTAACATGACAGGATCCGGTAGGCGGCGGGCTCGGAGGCCGGCTGTTTTGCAAACCGGCGATTATAAGCCCCAATGGCGGTTTCCCGTCATGTTAAAACAGCACGGCGTGGCGTCAGTCGTCGCGCGAGCCGCCGAACGACGCACAACCGCGCTGCACCTGGCCGTTGACGCGCAGTTCGGCGCTCATGTGTTGCAGGCTGCCGCTGACCGGGTCGACGCAACGCTGCGGGGCCACCCACAATTCCACGTGTTGATTATTGGCCTCGGTCATCAGGTTGAATCGGCCGTCACCGATTTGTTCTTCCACATAAGGCACCGCCAGTGGCGGCTGGCCTTCGCGTTCCAGCACCAGGCCCTTGGCGGTGACGTTCATCACCCAGGTCGGTTTGTGGCCGTTGGCGCGCAGAATCATGCGTTTGAAGTCGGGGTCGTTGCAGGCCGAGGTCGAGCGTTCGACGCGGTAGAGTTGTTGCAGGTCGACGCTGCCCTGGGTGCCGCTGGCGACCCCGGAGAATTTGCCGCGCAGGTCGGCAAACAACGCGCCTTGCTCGCCGGCCAGAGAAGCCGCTTCCTGCAGGATGCTGGTGCCGCCGGTGTCGTTGACCACATAGTTGCGTTTGTCGCCACACGGCTGGAACAGCAGTTTGCCGCCGACTGCCGTGAGTTCGCCCTGCATGCGGGTCAGCCCGGCGATAGAGGGCTTGGCCGGATCGTTATCGAACATCTGGCAGGCGCCAAACAGGGGAAACAAGGCAAGTAGAGCAAGGGTATGGGCGGCACGCATCATCGAGTCTCCAGACAAGTGCCGCCACGTTACGCAGGCCTGCGTCGCACCACAACCCCGCCCGCGAGGTTCAGGCAATTCTGACAGGCAGCCTGATCACCCCACGATAAAGGTCTGACCGGTTTGCAGGCCTTCCACGCTTTTTGCGTAGGCCAACGCCACGTCGGCACCCGACGCCGGTTTGTAGCCACGGAAATACGGCGCGTAGCTGTCCATGGCTTCCAGCAAGACCGTCGGACTCACTGCGTTGACGCGCAGCCCGCGCGGCAACTCGATCGCTGCGGCTTTGACGAAGGCATCGAGTGCGCCGTTGACCAGTGCCGCCGAGGCGCCAGTGCGGATCGGATCGCGGTTCAGAATGCCGCTGGTGAAGGTGAACGAGGCGCCATCATTAGCGTACTCGCGGCCGATCAACAGCAGGTTGACCTGGCCCATCAGCTTGTCACGCAAGCCCAGTTCGAAATCGCTTTCGCTCATCTCACCCAGCGCTACAAAGTTCACGCTGCCTGCCGCACAGACCAGGGCATCGAACTTGCCGGTCTGTTCGAACAGCTTGCGGATCGACGCGCTGTCGCTGATATCCACTTGGAAGTCACCGCTGTTGCGGCCGATGCTGATCACGTCGTGACGCTGAGCCAGTTCCGCCTTGACTGCCGAGCCGACAGTGCCGCTGGCGCCAATCAATAGGATTTTCATCGTGCTGTTCCTCCAGGGGGTAAGTGAGGATTCAGTCTAGTGTGGCTTTTTGGGCGGATAAACGCGCTAATAGGCAACCTTTGGTTTTCAAATGGAAACAATCCATGAGCGAGATGGATGACCTGGCCGCGTTTGCGGTGCTGATCGAAGCCGGCAGTTTTACCGTGGCCGCCGAGCAACTGGACTGCAGCAAAGGGCAGTTGTCCAAGCGGATCAGCCAGTTGGAAGCGCGGTTTTCCGTGGTCTTGCTGCACCGCACCACGCGCAAACTCAGCCTGACAGCCGCCGGCGCAGCGTTGCTGCCCCAGGCCCAGGCATTGGTGGTGCAGGTAGATCGGGCCCGGCAGGCATTGGCGCGGCTCAAGGACGACCTGGCCGGGCCGGTGCGCATGACGGTGCCGGTCTCGTTGGGCGAGACCTTCTTCGACGGGTTGTTGCTGGAATTTTCCAAGCAGTACCCGCAAGTGCAGATCGAGCTGGAGCTCAACAATAGTTACCGTGACCTGGCGCGGGATGGGTTTGATTTGGGGGTACGCTCAGGCGCGATTGAAAACGAGCGCCTGGTGGCCAAGCCACTGCTGGCCTGGCATGAAATGACCTGCGCCAGTCCGGCGTACCTCGAGCAGCATGGTGAGCCACAGACCCCGGCCGACCTGGCAACCCACACCTGCCTGCTCAACAGCCATTACAGCGGGCGGGAAGAGTGGCTGTACCACCAGCAGCACGAATTGCTGCGGGTGCGGGTCAGCGGCACCTTTGCGTCCAACCACTACAACCTGTTGAAAAAAGCCGCGCTGGTGGGCGCCGGTATCGCACGGCTGCCGTCCTATGTGCTTCCAGCAGAATTGGCTGACGGCCGCTTGCGTTGGCTCCTGCGCGATTATCAGACGCGGAGCCTGCCGATGTACCTGGTGCATCCTTATCAAGGCGGCTTGCCGCGTCGCACCCAGGTGTTGGCCGACTATCTGGTGGACTGGTTCAAGCGCAGTGGCGAGGCGCTGGATCGGCTTTAAGCGTAGCGACGAGCGATCAGGTGATCGATGGACAGACGCCCCGGCCCTTTGGCCACCAGCAGCAACAGCAGCGCAATCCAGGTGCCATGGGTTGGGTAGGCGTCCGGGTAGACGAACAGCTGGATCACCAGGGTCATGCCGATCAGGGCCAAGGCCGAGAAGCGCGTGGCGAAGCCCATCAGGATCAACACCGGGAAAAAATGCTCGGCAAATGCAGCCATAGGCGCTGCGATTTCCGGCGATAACAGCGGCACGTGGTATTCGCTGCGAAACAGCGGCAATGTCGAAGCCGCCAGTTTCGGTGCGCCTAGTTGGAAGGTGCCGCTGATCAAATCAATCGCGAAGCCTTCGACTTTGGTTTGCCCGGATTTCCAGAACACGGCTGCAATGGAGAAGCGTGCGAGAAAGGCGATCAGGCTGTAGGGAATCTGTTCGAAAAGCGCGATGACCCGATTGATCAGGCACGATGGACGAGTATTCATGGCGATACCTTTTGTTCTGGTTGCAAATGGGTGATGGCGTTGTGGCTGATCAGCAGCGTCAGACATTGGTGCAGATCGAACTCGGCTGCAGTTTCAAGCGCCTGCTCCACGGCTTTTTCCAAGGGCGTGCCATGGGCCAGGCTGTCGATAAACGCGACTGAGCCGTGGTCGATAGCAAAGACTTGAACCTCCAGGCCCTGACGTATGACTAGTGCACCCTGGGCGTGCCAGGGATTCAAAGTGGCCAGGCCACCTTCGGTCTGGTGCGCGGCCCACACGGCCACCACTGCATAGGCTGAATTCAAAGTGGCTAGGGAGGGATGCAGTTGCAGGCGCAGTTTCCCCAAGTCTGCCTGGCCTTGCAGTGCCAGGAGAACCGTCTGCTGGTCCAGCGGCTGGGTATCCGCGGCGTGATAGGCACGCACACGCAAGCGTTCCAGGCGCGCGACATCCGCCAGGTAGGGCACGCTGGCGGCAGGCTCGAAATCCTGGATAAACGCCGCGAACGCACTGCCGTACTCGCTGATCAACGGGCTGGTGGGTGGGCAAGCCTGTACAAACAGGCAGGCCATCGCTCGGAAGAACTCTTCGCCTACCAGCTGCAATGTCACGGGATATGCCGTCGCCAACGCGTTGATCAATGAGCTGTGCACATTGTTGCGATACACCACGAAGCGGCTGGCGGGATCGGCGCCATTGGTGCTGAACAGGCCATCGGGGCAGGCCAGGTCCGGCGCCAATAATGCCTCGGCGAAATTGTCGTGCAGGCTCATGCTTTCACCTTCGACAGATGCCATTCGGCCTGCTGGGCCTCGGCCAGTAATACGCCGAACGCCGGCACCTGGTTATCCCGCTCGATCAAGGTTGCTACCGAGCCGACGTGTTTAAGTACCTTTTCGTACAGCTGCCACACGGCGTTGTCGATAAGTGCGCCGTGATCATCGATCAGCAAGCGATCGCCGAGGCTGTCAGTGTCTTCGGCAAAACCGGCCAGATGAATCTCGCCCACCGCGTGCAATGGCAACGCGTCGAGGTAGGCAAGTGGATCGCGCCGATGGTTGATGCACGACACATAGACGTTGTTTACATCCAGCAGCAAACCACAGCCGGTGCGGCGGATGACTTCGCTGATGAAGTCGGTCTCGTCCAGGGTTGAGCGTTGGAATTGCAGATAAGTCGACGGGTTTTCCAGCAGCATCGCGCGCTTGAGGGTGCTCTGCACCTGATCAACGTGTTCGCACACCCGTTGCAGGGTCGCGCTGTCGTAAGCCAGGGGCAGCAGGTCATTGAGGAACACCGGGCCATGGCTTGACCAGGCCAGGTGTTCGGAAAAAGAGTGGGGTTGATAGCGTTCAATCAGCGCGGCCAACCGTGCCAGGTGCTCACGGTCCAGCGGGCCTTCGCCGCCGATGGACAGGCCCACGCCGTGCAAGGACAGCGGGTACTGCTCGCGGATCAACCCCAGGTAATGATGAAACGGGCCGCCGGCCACCATGTAGTTTTCGGCGTGCACTTCAAAAAAACCGATGTCGGGCGAGGTCTCCAGCACTTCCATGAAATGCTCGTGCTTGAGCCCCAGCCCGGCCCGGCGGGGAAGGCCGGGCGCCTGAGCCTGGGAGACGGCTTGCAGGGATGAAAGGGTCATCATCAGTACTCAGGTTTTACGAGGTTTCAGGACTTGGCGGTGAAGGCTGCTTCCTGGCCGAAACCGGTCGGCGAGGTGGAGCTTGGGGTCTTGAGGCAGGTGCCGGCAGGGACCAGTTTCCAGGCGTTGGCCTGGTCTTTGACTTTCGAGGTACCGGCGCAGGAAGTGCCTGCACCCGCGGCGCAATCGTTCTTGCCGGCTTCAGCGACGCCGAAGCATTTCTGCATGTCGTCGGCAGCGTGGGCGGTGGTGGCCAGGGCGGACAGGCTCAGGGCGGAACCGAGGGCCAGAACGAGGGTGGCGGCGGACAGTTTGGTCGTCATGGTGTATCTCCAGCAGTGGGTTGAGGTGGCAGGCTTACATGCCTGCTTACACCTCTAGAGACGGTACGGAGAAAATCGTTACAAGCGTGTAGGGAAAATCTTTTATTTTTCCCAAAAAAATGAGGAGCTGGTTTCCCAGCTCCTCTGATGGCTTTCATCAAGGGCCTTTTATCAGCCGCCCAGATACGCCTCGCGCACCTTCGGATCGGTCAGCAACTGCTCGCCCGTCCCCTGCATCACTACCCGGCCGTTTTCCAGCACATAGGCACGGTCAGCGATTTTCAGCGCCTGGTTGGCGTTCTGCTCCACCAGGAACACCGTCACACCGTCCTTGCGCAGCTGTTCGATGATGTCGAAGATCTGCTGGATGATGATCGGTGCCAGGCCCAGTGAAGGTTCGTCCAACAGCAACAGCTTGGGTTTGCTCATCAGCGCCCGACCGATGGCGAGCATCTGCTGCTCGCCGCCGGACATGGTGCCGCCGCGCTGGCTGAAGCGTTCCTTGAGCCGAGGAAACAGGTGCAGCACCTTGTCCATCTGCTCCTGGTAGTCGCCCTTGTCGGTGAAGAACCCGCCCATGGCCAGGTTCTCTTCCACGGTCAGGCGCGAGAACACACGACGCCCTTCCGGCACCACCGCAATGCTCTTGCGCATGATCTGCGAGGATTGCTGACCCACCAGTTCTTCACCCATGTAACGGATGCTGCCGCTGTGGGCCTGGGGCGAACCGCACAGGGTCATCAACAGGGTCGATTTGCCGGCACCGTTGGCACCGATCAGCGTGACGATCTCACCCTGGCGCACTTCCACGTTGACGCTGTGTAGGGCCTGGATCTTGCCGTAGAAAGTGGAAACGTTTTCGAATTGCAGCATTTTACGCTTCCCCCAAATAGGCTTTGATCACTTCAGGATTGTCGCGGATCTGCTCCGGCGTCCCGTCGGCCAAAGGCGTGCCCTGGTTGATCACCACGATGTGGTCGGAAATGCTCATGACCAGTTTCATGTCGTGTTCGATCAACAACACCGTGGCGTTGTTTTCTTCACGCAACACACTGATCAGCGCCTTGAGGTCTTCGGTTTCCTTGGGGTTCAGGCCAGCCGCGGGTTCGTCGAGCATGAGGATCCGCGGGCGGGTCATCATGCAGCGGGCGATTTCCAGGCGACGTTGCTGACCGTAGGCCAGGGTGCCGGCCGGGCGGTTGGCAAACTCGGTCAGGTTGACCTTGTCCAGCCAGTACTCGGCGTACTCCATGGCCTCGCGCTCGCTCTTGCGGAACGCCGGAGTTTTGAACAGGCCCGCGAAGAAGTTGGTGTTCAAGTGACGGTGCTGGGCAATCAACAGGTTCTCGACCGCCGTCATGTCCTTGAACAACCGCACGTTCTGGAAGGTCCGCACCACGCCCTTGCGGGCGATTTCGTGACCGGCCAGGCCCTGGATCGGCTGGCCGTCCAGCAGGATGCTGCCACCGCTCGGCTTGTAGAAACCGGTGAGGCAGTTGAACACCGTGGTCTTGCCGGCGCCGTTGGGGCCGATCAACGCTACCACTTGTTTCTCTTTCACGGTCAGGGCCACGCCGTTGACCGCCAGCAAGCCGCCGAAGCGCATGCTCAGATTTTCGACTTTCAGGATCTCGCGGCTCATTTGCGCAGCTCCATGTGTGGACGTTGCATGGGCAGCAGGCCTTGAGGACGCCAGATCATCATCAGCACCATCATGGCGCCGAACATCAACATGCGGTATTCGCTGAACTCACGCATCATTTCCGGCAGCAGGATCATCACGATCGCCGCCAGGATCACGCCCAGTTGCGAGCCCATGCCACCCAGTACCACGATGGCGAGGATGATCGCCGACTCGATGAAGGTGAACGACTCCGGCGTCACCAGGCCTTGGCGAGCGGCGAAGAAGCTGCCGGCGAAACCGGCAAACGTTGCCCCGAGGGTAAATGCCGAAAGCTTGATGACTGTCGGGTTCATGCCCAGTGCACGGCAGGCGATTTCATCTTCACGCAGCGCTTCCCACGCACGGCCGATGGGCATGCGCAGCAGGCGGTTGATCACGAACAATGCAGCCAGTGCCAGCAGCAGCGCCACCAGGTACAGGAACACCACTTTGCTCACCGGGTTGTAGTCGATCCCGAAGTACTCGTGGAAGGTCTGCATGCCTTCTGCGGCGCTACGGTCGAACGTCAGCCCGAAGAAGGTCGGCTTGGGGATGCTGCTGATGCCATTGGGCCCGCCAGTGATGTCGGTGAGGTTACGCAGGAACAACCGGATGATTTCACCGAAGCCCAGGGTCACGATCGCCAGGTAGTCACCGCGCAGGCGCAGCACCGGGAAGCCGAGCAGGAAGCCGAACGTAGCCGCCGCCATGCCCGCCAAGGGCAGGCAGATCCAGAAGCCCCAGCCCAGGTAGTGCGAGAGCAGCGCGTAGGTGTAGGCACCCACGGCGTAGAAGCCCACGTAACCCAGGTCGAGCAATCCGGCCAGGCCCACCACGATGTTCAGGCCCAGGCCCAGCAATACGTAGATCAGGATCAGGGTGGCGATGTCGACCGCACCGCGCGAGCCAAAGAACGGCCAGATCAACGCGGCCACGATCAGGCCGATGATGATGTAGCGCTGGGTACGCGGCAGGGTCAGGAATTGGCTGACCTTGGGCGATACCAACGGGCCACGGTTGCCCTTGAACAGGGCGCCGACCTGCTGGGTGAACAGCACGCGCAGGAACATCAGCACCGAACACAGGGCGATGATGGTCAGGGTCACGGGACCGGTGCCATGCACTTCCAGGTTGATGCCGACAATGCTCAGCTTGAGGCCGAGTACCGGAAAGGCCACGGCCCATACCAGCAAGGCGCTGAAAAACGCCGATTTAAGATATCTGCTCATACTTTCTCAACCTCCGGACGGCCCAGGATGCCGGTCGGACGGAACAACAGCACCAGAACCAACAGGCCGAACGCCACGACGTCCTTGTACTGGTCGCCGAAGATATCGGCGCCAAAGGCTTCGGCCACACCCAGCACCAGGCCACCCAGCATCGCGCCCGGGATACTGCCGATGCCGCCCAATACCGCCGCAGTAAAGGCCTTGAGGCCTACCAGGAAACCAGCGTTGGGGTTGATCACGCCGTACTGCATGCTCAGCAGCACCGCCGCAACGGCAGCCAGTGCGGCACCGATCACGAAGGTCAGGGCGATGATGTTGTTGGTGTTGATACCCAGCAGGTTGGCCATCTTGATGTCTTCGGCGCAAGCCCGGCAGGCACGCCCCAGACGGGAGCGAGAGATGAACAGGGTCAGGCCCAGCATCGCCACCAGGGTGACGACAAAGACCAGGATCTGCATATACGAAATCAGCACTTCTTGTGCGCCACCTGGGCCGAAGGAGATGCTCCCCGGGATCAGGTTGGGAATGGACTTGTCCTTGGAGTCCTGGGACAGCAATACGGTGTTCTGCAGGAAAATCGACATGCCGATGGCGGAAATCAGCGGAATCAGACGGTTGCTGCCACGCAAGGGACGGTAGGCAACACGCTCGATACTGTAGCCATAGGCACTGGTCACGACGATCGACGCCAGGAACGCGGCGGTCATCAACAGCGGCAGGGAGTGGATACCCATCATGGCCAACCCGGCAAGGGCGATAAAGGCCACGTAGGAACCAATCATGTACACCTCGCCATGGGCGAAGTTGATCATTCCAATGATGCCGTAAACCATTGTGTAGCCAATGGCTATCAAGGCATAGGTGCTGCCAATGGTCAGGCCATTAACCAGCTGTTGGAAAAAATGATAGATCTCAGGCATTACAGCGCTCCTAAAAACCCGATACGCATTTCACTGGTGGAGTCATTTCCGGCCTGTGCCCTGTTCTGTGACCAGGTTGCACAAAGCGTTTGCCAGCGAACCGCTGGTGACGGTTTTAAGATTTTCAGGTGAGCCAGCGCCCGGATCGCGGGTGACAGGCCCATAAACCTCGTAAAACAAAGCCCACTGCTCTCACAGTGGGCTTGTTGGACCAGTAACGCCTGGCTTACTGAGGGGAAACTTCGGTTTTTGGTTTACCGAAGTGCCATTCGTAGACCACGAATTTGAAGTCCTTCAGGTCGCCCTTGGCGTCGAAGCTCAGGTCGCCGGTAGGGGTCTTGAAGGTGCCCGCGTGGATGGCGGCTGCCACTTTGGCGGTGTCTTCGCTCTTCGCAGCGGCAATACCGCCGGCGATCACTTCGATGGCCGAGTAGGCTGGGAACACGAACGGACCGGTTGGGTCCTGCTTGTTCTTGGCGAACTCTTCAACGATGGCTTTGTTGGCCGGGTCGGTGTCGAAGGACTTAGGCAGGGTCACCAGCAGGCCTTCGGAAGCGCCCTGGGCGATTTGCGAGATGGAGTCGTTGCCGACGCCTTCCGGGCCCATGAACTTGGCGTTCAGGCCTTTTTCCTTGGCTTGGCGCAGGATCAGGCCCAACTCAGGGTGGTAGCCGCCGTAGTAGACGAAGTCGACGTTGGCTTGCTTGAGTTTCTGGATGATCGAGGAGAAGTCTTTGTCGCCGGCGTTCAGGCCTTCGAAGACAGCAACCTTGGTGCCTTTTTTCTCGAGGGTCTGTTTAACGGCGGTGGCGATGCCTTCACCGTATTGCTGCTTGTCGTGCAGGACGGCAACGATCTTCGGCTTCACGTGGTCGGCAATGTAGTTGCCGGCGGCCGGGCCTTGGGCGCTGTCCAGGCCGATGGTGCGGAAGATCAGCTTGTAGCCACGGGCGGTGATTTCCGGGCTGGTGGCAGCCGGGGTAATCATGATCACGCCTTCGTCTTCATAGATGTCGGAGGCAGGTTGAGTGGAGCTGGAGCAGAGGTGACCGACCACGAACTTGACGCCGTCGTTGACCACTTTGTTGGCGACGGCAACGGCTTGTTTAGGATCGCAAGCGTCGTCGTATTCCTTGGCCTCAAGCATTTTGCCGTCGACGCCGCCCTTGGCGTTGATATCGGCGATGGCTTGTTTGGCACCCATGAATTGCATGTCGCCGTATTGCGTCACTGGACCGGTCTTAGGCCCTGCGATACCGATCTTGATGGTGTCGGCTGCGAACGAATGGCCGGCAACCCCAGCCAGGACCATAGCGGCAAACAGTTTGGAAATCTGCTTAGTAGCCTTATTCATAGTGCTCCACTCTTACTGTTGTATTTTTTATAGTTCTAGCGGCCTTGTGAGCTGCAGAACCGGATCAGATATCTCGGATATCCCCCCGGCAGTGCCCTGGCAACTGTACCGGTACAGTGTAGAGCGCCGGTTGATCGCTTGAAAAGCTGGCTGCTGGGGGCAAAACCCGGGTATGTCGCTTAAATGAAAGAAAAAGACAGAATTGCGGCGGGGTGATGCCAGAGTTTCGGGCAATCCTTGGCTTTCCTGACACTTTCTCTCGGTGACTCATTTGCAACTGGGTTTTTCTACCAGGGCCACGACGTTATGATTGCGCCGTTTTTTACTCAGGTGAATTCCCATGACGCAAGAACCTAGCACCCTCTATGCCAAGCTGCTTGGTGAAACCGCCGAAATATCCTGGAAGGAGCTTGAGCCGTTCTTCGCAAAGGGTGCCCTATTGTGGGTCGACGCAGGCCTGGATTTGATCGAAGCCGCCGAGGGAATGGCCGAGGACAACCGCGACAAAGTCGCTGCCTGGCTGGCCTCTGGTAGCCTGGGCGAAGTGTCTGCGACGCGGGCGCTGGACCTGGTTGAGCGCGATCCGAGTCTGTGGGCGGTGGTGGTTTCACCGTGGATTCTGATCCAGGAAAGGGCGGCGTAAGAAAAGCCTGCACGAAAAAGGTGCACGTTTTTTGCCGAGGGAAGTGTGTAGCGGAGTAACTGCTGAAGCGGTGATGGCATCTTGCCGTAGAGAAAGGTCACAGCCGAGGGTGACGTGCGCGTCACGGGAACAGTTGGGCCGTGGTGAAATCACTGGGGAATTGTTTCCAGGTGTGCCAGGGCTATAGATATCTGTTGCCTGGGCTGTTGCTTTCGCGAGCAAGCCCGCTCCCACACTCGACCGCATTCCTACAGGATGCACACCTTCAAGTGTGGGCGCGGGCTTGCTCGCGAAGAGGGCGCCTCGGTCTAGGCGGTCTTGCCGGTGTGGTTATTCAACGAAATAACCTTGGTCTTACCGATGCGGTGACGGTAAATCTCACGCAAGTACTTGATCGCCTTCTTCACGCAATCCCGCGACAGGCGAATGTCATTGATCGATACGAACTTCTCTTTGTCGTTGATCAGCTCGCGGTACTTCTTCTCATACATCGGCTTGATCGCGTACCAGTTGGTATCGAGGATCTTCGCCGGATTTTCGAACTCGTTGAGCAGCTCGTCGATATGGGCTTCGTCGAAGTCCTCGTGGATGATGAAATCCAGGATCGAGTTGTCCAGCGTGTCATCGAACCGGTACGGGTTGCGCGCAAAGCAGCGCTTGATGAAGGCTACGATCAGCGTGAGGAAATCATCCGACAGGCACGGGCTTTTCGCAATCAAGGTGGTCAGCGACAAGTTGGCCGAAGCACCGATCACCAGGGCATAGCGCTTGAGGGTGGTGTTGGGGAACAGGCTGTTGAGGTGGGTCTTGAGCCGGTTCAGGTCCATGTAGGACAGCTTGTAGTCCTTGGGCAACGAGACGATGGACACCACCGACGAGCAGTTCTTGAAGAAGTGCAGGTCATGCAACGCGGCCGCGTCGTAGCCTGAATTCTTGTACTGCTCCAGCGACGCCTTGTAGCGCTTGGATTCGATCGGCAGCAGGCTGATGCCTTCGATGGCTTGGGTGACTTTGTTGAAGTGCGGCAGGTCGATGGAGCGAAAGAACAGGTCATCGATGTTCAGGCGTTGCGGCTCTTTCTCGAATACCTTGAATTTGTCGCTCGACGGCGCCGGGGTTTCCGGGACGACGGACTCGGCGTAGGCAATCGCCACCGGGCCGGCCAGGCTCATGAACAGGTCGTTGGCATCCAGGCGGATGGTTTCGCCGATGTCGATCCCGGCGCGCCGGAAGTAGTTCTGGTCGTAGTCGGTGGTCACGGCCTGGGCGGTGAGGATGTTGAAAATCTGCTGGGAAATGTACTGGTTGGCGTGTTTTTCCATGGCATTGACGTCAATGTTCTGGATGTTGCCGTCATCGCTTTCTTCGGCATAACGCATGATGTCGTTGGAGATCAGCATCATCGCGTTCCACGGCCGGATGCGCCCCTTCACGCTGGCTTCGCTGCTGTCTTCGTTGGCGAAGTTGTACGAGAAATCCCATTCTTCCGACAGGTATTTGCACAGCAGGCGCCCGGCGTTGATGTGCAGCGCCTCGGACATTTCGCTACGGTGGTCGGAAATGTTCGGCAGCACGCAAATGCCGCTGGTGAAGATCGGCTCGAACACAAAGGCATGGCCGCTTTTGCTGTCGTGCTCGTCGGCGGGCTTGGTGTCGAACGTCTTGTTCATGTACGAGTGTTGCTGGGCCAGGCCGAATTCCGAGGCCATGCCCGAGCCGGTGCCGCCGCCGGCGCTGAAGATCGAGAAGTACAGGCGCGACTGGTTGGCCTTGATGCCGCACGAGTCGATCAGGTACGAGTGGATCATCTTCCAGTCAGGGCTGGAAAAACGCTGGGTGTCTTTATTGAGGATGATCTTGGCCAGGTACTGGCCGAGGATCGGCGCGTTACCTGCACCACCGGCATGGACTTCAGACAGGTCCATGATTTTCATCTTGCTGTAGTCGCGCAAAAAGCCGCTTTTTTCGCCCTTGCGCGAGAAGCGGATACGCCCGGCGATGTCCTTGTCCAGGTCGCCAAGCATTACCAGCGGTTCCACCAGGAACACCGGTTTGCTGGCCTTGCCGCTGCCCAGGCGCAGGTTGTTGCGGATCCACTGGGCCGGGCTGTAACCCTTGTCCTGTGACTTGTCTTCGTTGCTGAATTCGTTCAAGTAGAACTTGCGCGCGTTGTACACCAGTTCCGCCACGTCGAGCGCGATGTTCGAACCACAGCGGCCCAGGCCGATCAGGCACACCGAGGGGAATTCCTGCTCGTTGCGCGGATCGTTGTCGCCTTCCAGATGGGGGGCGCGCGGGAACACCATGTCGCGCAGGCCGTCGAGGTTGTCGAGGATGCGGTCGGTATTGGTTTCGGTGAAATACAGGTATTGCTGGGTGGCCAGCGGGCGGGCGGTGCTCAATGACTTTGAACCTGAGGGAGTGTCCGCAGGAGCTGGGAGCAACACGTCGGATACCACGGTGGCAGAGTTATTTTTAGAAGTCATTGTGCGCCATGTGCCTGGGCGGATGGCTGAAAGTATCAAAGGGCCATCACGGAATGGGAGTTCGCGACTTTACAGTGCGTCCTTGTCCTGGGCGAGTGGGCTAAACCCTAGTGTTTTCGGGGAAAACCTGGCCGGACTCTGATGAATCGGCCGTTCGTCGGCGTTCTTTAGGCAAATGATGGCGAAATGCCAAAGATTCGGCGTCAGCGAATTGGCCTGACGATGGACGTGGAGCCTCCACGGCTTGGCGAGGGCTCTTTCGGCGTACGGCTGTCCGTGGTGCTCACCCCGCTTGGTGAGTGGAGCGGATTGCGCATGTTGATGCCTTGCATTACACCGATGATGTCACTGGCTGGCACCGCAGGACTCAGCAGGTAACCCTGGACGAAATCACAGCCATGTTGGTGCAGCAGCTCGAACTGGGCCTGGGTTTCCACGCCTTCGGTCACCACTTGCAGGTGTAGGGTGTGGGCCATGCCGATCACCGCCTGGACGATCTCGATATCGGCGGTGGATTTGGGAATATCCTGGATAAACGAGCGGTCGATCTTCAGGGTGTTGAGGGGCAAGCGCTTGAGGTAAGCGAGGGATGAGTAGCCGGTGCCAAAGTCATCGATGGCCAGTGACACACCCAGCGCGCGGATTTGCCGCAGCAACGCCAAAGTACTGCTGATGTTACCCATCAGGGCGTTTTCGGTGACTTCCAGTTCCAGGCGGTTGGCGCCGATCCCGCTGAAGCGCAACGCGTCTTCGATTTCATCCGCCAGCTCATCGCGGGCCAGGTTCAGGGCCGAGCAGTTCACCGCCATGGTCAGGTCGGTATAACCCCGTTCCGACAGCAGGCTCAGGTCATGACAGGCTTGGCGCAGTACCCAGTGGTCCAGTTCGGCAATCAGGCCGTTGCTTTCGGCGATGCCGATAAAGCGGTCCGGAGCCAGTAGACCGTGCTGTGGGTGTTGCCAGCGTACCAAGGCTTCCAGTCGCGTGACCTTGCCCAGTTTCATGTCGAAGATCGGTTGATAGAACAGCACCAGTTGGTTACGGGTGCGCAGGGCGCCGCGCAGTTCCTCTTCCAGTTGCAGTTCAAGGAACGCGCGGGTTTTTAGGTTGGAGCTGAAGAAGTTCAGGCTGTTGCGCCCGGCATCCTTGGACTGATACAGCGCCAGGTCGGCGGTTTTCAACAGCTCTTCGCACGTCAGGCCGTCATCGGGAAACAGGCTGATACCGATGCTGGTGGTCATCACCATGCGCCGGCCGGCCAGTTCGATGGGTTCTTTCATCTGTTGCATGATGCGTTGGGCCAGGTGCCGGGCTTCGTCGCGGTGGTGGATGCTGATCAAGATGCAGAACTCATCGCCGCCAAACCGCGCCACCACATCGGCGTGGCTGCGTACCGAGCCCTTGATGTGCCCGGCCAGCACGGTGAGCAACTGGTCGCCGGCGTCATGCCCGAGGCTGTCGTTGATGCGTTTGAAGTGGTCGATATCAAGGAAGATCACCGCCATCATGCCGTGGGAGGCGGTTTTTTCGGCGAGCTTTTCCGCGAAGATCTGGTTGAAGCCTCTTCGGTTGAGCAGGCTGGTCAAGGCGTCGTAGTGGGCCACCTGTTGCAGCGAGGCGCGGGCCTGATCGAGTTCGCTGAGCAGCGCATTGACCCGACGTAGATCGCGTTCCTTATGTTGCAGTTTCTTGTCAGCCAGGGCCGCGCTGATGCTGCTGCCGATCACCAGCAGGGTGATGACGGCGACCGACAAGCCCAGTTGAATCGGATTGTTGTCCAGCGGCAGCGACAAGTCCGCCCCCGTCGGCACCATCAGGCGCATAGCGGCCATGCCGGTGAAATGCATGCTCAGGATGCCCGCGCCGAGCACCAGACTGGCGGCATATTTAAGCAACTGGTGGAACACCCCGGCACCGTTGCGCAGGTAACTCGACAGCAGCAAGGCCGCCAGGCTGGCGCCGATGGCAATGCCGATCGAGGCCATGAACAGTTTTGTTTCGAAATACACCTGTGCCTGGGAACGCATGGCCGACATGCCGACGTAATGCATCAAGGCGATGCCGATGCCCATCCACACCGACGCCAGCAAATACTGGTGGAAGCGCAGGTGGGGGTGACTCAGGGTTTGCATGGCGATCAGCGACGCGATCAACGCGATCAGCAAGGACGCGAACGTCATGAGCAGTTCGTAATGGATGGCAATCGGGGCCTGGAAGGCCAGCATGCTGATGAAATGGGTCGACCAGATCCCGCCCGCCAGGCACCCGGCACCGAGCCAGCGCCAGTGGCGGCGCGCGGTAGGGTCTTCGACATGGCCGACGCGTTCGGCCATGTCCAGCGTGCCGAAACCCGCCGCGCAGGCGACCAGGTAGGCCAGCAGTACCAAAAAGGGGTTATGACTGCAATTGAGTAATAAGTGCCCGCTCTCTGGAAGCTCGGTAAAAAAATGCAGACCCAGCCATTCCATAGCATGTCCCGTCATAGCGTCACGTCACTGCCTACGGCGATGACCTATGGGGACCAGTGTAGACGTGTAGGAGAATTCGCCAAGAAGTAATGGCACTTTGCTCCTCTACGATTTTGGCATGCCACTCATAGCGTTTGATGCTAAGCGCTGATAGGCAGCTCCAGTTCGAACGGTGCTTCCAGCGGCGCCAGGCCAAATGCCGCGCGGGCTGCATCGCAATCGGCGTTGTGCACGCCTTCATACCAGGAGGACTCGAATTCGCGGCACACACTGGAGCGCTGATCATAGATCGTGCAACGGGTGCCTTGGCCCACTTCCCCTTCAAGGCTGCAGCAGCGTGCCGGTTTCTGGTCGGTGCCGATCATCGCCACGCGGGTGTGATTGATCTGCACCACCAGATCATCGGGCACCGTGCCCCCCGATGAGGCGCACTCGCCCCAGAAGAAAGACACGCGAAAGTGTGAACAGCAGGCACCGCAATTCAGACACGGACTGGCTTCGGACATGGGCGTCATCGATAAGAAAAGTAGGGGTGGGGTGTTACGGAAGGCTCGCCATTCTATCCGGGCCATGGCCGTTGGGAAGGGGGGCAGGCACTTATATTTTTGTAGGCCAAGTCCCGTGCTGCCGGGCGAAATCATGCCCTATCAGCTTTACGAATCATTACAGACAACCGGGGGCTGGCTGACTATGTTGCAGGTACCGGGCAGGATGCATCGGGCATCGCAGCTCTCATAACTATAAAAGAGACGGACCCATGCAGAACTCGACCCAAGCGGCGAATGCCTGGCGCATTCTGTTCCTGCTGTTCCTCGCTAATCTGTTCAATTTCTTTGATCGCACGATTCCGGCGATCATCATCGAGCCAATCCGCATGGAATGGCACTTGAGCGACTTCCAGCTCGGCATCATCGGCACCGCCTTCACCATCGTCTACGCCATTGCCGGCCTACCCCTCGGGCGCCTGGCCGATACCGGCTCGCGCAGCAAACTGATGGGTTGGGGCCTGTTCGCCTGGAGCGGGTTGACGGCGGTCAATGGCATGGTCGGCAGTTTCTGGACGTTTCTGCTGGTGCGCATGGGAATCGGCATTGGCGAAGCCAGCTATGCGCCGGCGGCCAACTCGCTGATTGGCGACCTGTTCCCGGCGCACCGTCGCGCGCGGGCCATGGGCATTTTCATGCTGGGCCTGCCGTTGGGGCTGTTGCTGGCGTTCTTCACCATCGGCTGGATGGTCAAGGCGTTCGACAGCTGGCGCGCACCGTTCTTTATCGCGGCGGTACCGGGGATGATCCTGGCGGTGTTCATGTTCTATATCAAGGAGCCCAAGCGCGGCGCCGCCGAAACCGTGCAGGTTTCCCAGGAGCGCGTCGACCGCCCGATCCGCCGCGTACTGGCGGTGCCGACCTTCCTGTGGCTGGTGCTGGCCGGGCTGTGCTTCAACTTTGCGACCTATGCCTGCAACTCGTTCCTGGTGCCGATGCTGCAGCGTTATTTCCTGATGCCGTTGCAGGAAGCGGCCGTCGCCACGGGCGTCATCGTCGGGTTGACCGGCCTGGTAGGCCTGACTTTAGGTGGCTGGGTCGCTGACAAGATCCACCAGCGTGTTGCCAATGGTCGCCTGTTGTTCGCCGCGTTCAGCCTGATCATCTCCACCGTGACCACCGCCTGGGCGTTGCACGCCGGGCGTATCGAGATTGGTGTGTTTGTGGCGCTGTTCAGCGTGGGTTGGTTGTTCGCCTATAACTTCTACACCTGCGTGTACACGGCGATCCAGGACGTGGTCGAACCGCGCCTGCGCGCCACGGCCATGGCGCTGTTTTTTGCCGGGCTGTACTTACTGGGCGGTGGGATGGGGCCGATCGTGGTGGGTGGGCTCTCCGATCATTTCGCCCATTCGGCGATGTATGCGGCCGGGGCGGAGCAGATGACTGAAGCGTATAAAGCGGTGGGGTTGCATGACGCCATGTACCTGATCCCGGTGGCGCTGTTCTTGACCATGCTGTTTTTGTTCCAGGCGTCGCGGTGTTTTGTGCGCGATGCCAAGAAGATGAAGGAGGGGTTGAGTGCGGTGGAGGTGCCGGGTTCGGCGGTGACAGCTTGAGACCGAGGTGACTCCTTCGCGAGCAAGCCCGCTCCCACATTCGACTGCATTCCAACGTTGGAACTCGGTCAACTGTGGGAGCGGGCTTGCTCGCGAAGAGCCCCGAAAGACTAATAAAGAAGGTCCGTATTGCGCGGGCCTTCTTTTTACTAGCCTGCGACCAGGACCCGAATCGCTTCCAAGCGCAACGCAGCCTTATCCAGCATCGCCAAGCCTTGCTCACGTTGGGCACGCAAGGCCACCAACTCACTGTCACGCACGGTCGGGTTGACCGCTTGCAACGCGGTCAGGCGTGCCAGTTCTTCGTCGGTGTCCGCCGCCAGGCGACGCTTGGCCTCGGCCACGCGCTCGGCATGTTGCGGGGTGATCTTCTCTTCACCGGCATTGATCCGTGGCGTCAGCTGGTCGCGCTGGGCCTGGATGAACTTGTTGGCGCTGGCCCGTGGCACGCTTTCCAGCTGGTCGTTGAGGGTCACGAATGACACGCGGCTCGACAGGTCGTTGCCGTTGGCATCCAGCAGGCAGCGCAGGGCGGCCGGCGGCAGGTAGCGGCCCAGTTGCAGCGAGCGCGGGGCGACCACTTCGCTGACGTAGAGCAGTTCCAGCAACACGGTGCCAGGCTTCAGCGCCTTGTTCTTGATCAGCGCCACGGCGGTGTTGCCCATGGAACCGGACAGCACCAGGTCCATGCCGCCCTGCACCATTGGATGTTCCCAGGTGATGAACTGCATATCTTCGCGGGACAGCGCCTGGTTACGGTCGTAGGTGATGGTCACACCTTCGTCGTCGCCCAGGGGGAAGCTGGCGTCGAGCATTTTTTCGCTGGGCTTGAGGATCAGCGCGTTTTCCGAATGGTCTTCGCTGTCGATGCCGAATGCGTCGAACAGGGTTTCCATGTAGATCGGCAGGGCGAACTGGTCGTCTTGCTCCAGAATGTCCTCGACCAGCGCATCACCTTCACCTGCGCCGCCGGAGTTGAGTTCCAGCAGGCGGTCGCGACCAGTGTGCAGCTCTTCTTCAAGACGCTCGCGCTCGGCACGGGCCTCGTCGATCAGGGCTTGCCACTCGCCGTCGTCGGCGTTTTCCAGCAGCGGCAGCAGGCGTGGGCCGAACTGATGCTGCAAGGCGTTGCCGGTCGGGCAGGTGTTGAGGAAGGCGTTGAGCGCTTCGTGGTACCACTGGAACAAGCGCTCTTGCGGGCTGGTTTCCAGGTACGGCACGTGCAGTTCGATCACGTGTTTCTGGCCGATCCGGTCCAGACGGCCGATGCGCTGTTCCAGCAAATCGGGGTGGGACGGCAGGTCGAACAGCACCAGGTGATGGGAGAATTGGAAGTTGCGGCCTTCACTGCCGATTTCCGAGCAGATCAATACCTGGGCGCCAAACTCTTCATCGGCGAAGTAGGCGGCGGCGCGGTCACGTTCGAGGATGTTCATACCCTCGTGGAACACCGTGGCCGGAATACCGGAGCGCACGCGCAGCGCGTCTTCCAGGTCCATCGCGGTTTCGGCGTGGGCGCAGATCACCAGGACCTTGGTGCGCTTGAGCATTTTCAGCTGGTCGATCAGCCACTCGACGCGCGGGTCGAAGCGCCACCAGCGGTTTTCTTCTTCGATGTCCGGTTGCGACTGGAAGCTGACTTCCGGGTACAGCTCGGCGTGTTCGCCCAGCGGCAACTCCAGGTATTCGTCCGGGTTCGGCAGCGGGTAAGCGTGCAGTTTGCGCTCGGGGAAACCTTGCACTGCGGCGCGGGTGTTGCGAAACAGCACGCGGCCAGTGCCGTGACGGTCGAGCAGCTCGCGCACCAGGCGTGCGCTGGCTTCGGTGTCGCCATCATTGACGGCGGTCAGCAGGGCTTCGCCTTCGTCCCCGAGGAAACCCTGGATGGTCTTGTGTGCGGCAGGGGAGAGGCGCCCTTTGTCCAGCAGCTCCTGCACGGCTTCGGCGACCGGGCGATAGTTCTCGCTTTCGGCGCGGAAGGCGGCGAGGTCGTGGAAACGGTTCGGGTCGAGCAGGCGCAGGCGTGCGAAGTGACTGTCCTGGCCCAGTTGCTCCGGGGTGGCGGTCAGCAGCAGCACGCCCGGAATCACTTCGGCCAGTTGCTCGACCAGTGCGTATTCAGGGCTGGCCTTTTCTTCGTGCCACACCAAGTGGTGGGCTTCGTCGACGACCAGCAGGTCCCAGCCAGCAGCGAACAGTGCGTCCTGGGCCTTCTCGTCGTCCACCAGCCATTCCAGCGCGACCAGGGCGAGTTGGGTGTCCTCGAACGGGTTGGTGGCATCGCTTTCGATAAAGCGTTCTTCGTCGAACAGCGCAACCTGCAGGTTGAAGCGGCGGCGCATTTCCACCAGCCATTGGTGCTGCAGGTTTTCCGGGACTAGGATCAGCACGCGGTTGGCGCGGCCCGACAGCAGCTGGCGATGGATCACCAGGCCGGCTTCGATGGTCTTGCCCAGGCCCACTTCGTCGGCCAGCAATACCCGTGGTGCGATACGGTCAGCGACTTCGCGGGCGATGTGCAGTTGGTGAGCAATAGGTTGCGCACGCACGCCACCCAGGCCCCACAGCGAGGACTGCAATTGGCGGCTGGTGTGTTCCAGGGTGTGGTAGCGCAGCGAGAACCAGGCCAGCGGGTCGATTTGCCCGGCGAACAGGCGGTCGCTGGCCAGGCGGAACTGGATGAAGTTGGACAGTTGGGTTTCCGGCAGGGTGACCTGCTCGTTCTGCCCATTGAGGCCGTGGTACACCAGCAGGCCGTCGACGTCGTCGACTTCCTGTACGGTCATTTTCCAGCCTTCGAAGTGGGTGATGCTGTCACCCGGCGAAAACCTCACACGCGTGAGGGGCGCATTCCGTAGCGCATACTGGCGAGTGTCGCCAGTGGCCGGATAGAGCACGGTCAACAAGCGGCCGTCCTGTGCCAGAACGGTGCCTAACCCCAGCTCTGCTTCGCTGTCACTAATCCAGCGTTGCCCCGGTTGATACTGCTGCGCCATGCTGCCTGACTCCCGCCGTGAAAAAGCCGACTATCTTAACGGAACAAGCCCCCACGCCCAAGGACTCTGACAAAAACTACTCCGTTTGCGTGGGGGGCCGGAAGCCGAATCGACGGGTGGCGGGCACTTGGGAGTGTCGACTGGGTCACAGCTTGGCGAGCCTGCGCTCAAGTCGCCCTGCCACCCGCCGACAGCCTGTTGATCAGGAGAATAATCACTATGCTGCCACCCATGCTGCCCGTCAGCGTTGTGCCGGTGACGTCACAACTCGATCCGGTGCGACAGAAGCCGGATATCCCGCCCGTGGTGCCAGTTCAGCCGGGCTCCAACGAGAGCACCATCGACCTGAAAAAGGGCGACGCCGAGACCTCGGCTTTTTTGCTGCGCGAAGAACAACGCCGTCAGCAGGAACAACAGAAACGTCGGCGTGAAGCCGATGAAGACCCGGAGCAGCACCTGGCCATTCCGGGCGACATACTCAACGCCGATAACACCGTGCCGGTGGTGCCACTGATCGAAGATGCCCCGCGCCAGGGCTTGTGGGTGGACGTCGAGGTTTAGTCGCGCAATTCGCGCAGGGCGGCTAACAACACCTCGATATCCTGCTGGGTATTCAGCGGGCTGACCGAGATCCGCGCCACGCTCTCCAGGCCCCGCGCCTGCATATCCAGCGGTGTGTAGGCGACGCCATTGGCGCCGATATTGATGCGCTTGAGGCCCAGCCGCCGCTTCAGTTCGAATGCATCCCAGCCCGCCAGGTTGAAGGCGATCAAGCCTGACTGCTGCGTGCCCAGGTCATGCAGGGTAATGCCTGATATCCCACGCAACGCCTCGCGGATTCGCTCGGCGGTTTGCGACATTGTTTCCCAGGCGCGCTCGATGCCCAGATGATTCATCTCTTGCAACGCATTGCCCAGGCCTGCCAGCAAGGCGAAAGAGGTTTCGCTGGTTTCGAAGCGCCGTGCGTCGTTGCGCAGGTCAAAACCCTGGGCGGTCCAGGGTGCTGAAAATACATCGCGCTGGGTCGGATTCAACCGTTCAAGAAAACCCGGTCGCACATACAACAGCGCGGTGCCCCGTGGGCCGCGCAGGTGTTTGCGGCCGGCCGACTTGAGCACGTCGCACTGCAACGCCTGTACATCCACCGGCACCTGGCCGACGGCTTGGCCGGCGTCGATGAAGTAGGGGATGGCATGCCGCCGCGCCACTTCACCGATGGCCTGGGCGGGGTTGATCAGGCCGCCATTGGCTGGGAGCCAGGTGAGGTCGATCAGCTTGACGTGTGCATCGACCATCGATTCCAACGCCAGCGGGCAGACCGCGCCGGTTTCATCGCAAGGGATGACTTCCACTCGGGCGCCGGCCTGCACTGCCAGGTCCATGCTGGCCAGGTTGCCGCCCCATTCGTGACGGCCTACCAGAATACGGTCGCCTGGTTGCCAGGGCCCCAAGGCTTGGAACGCCAGGCTCCAGGCGGTCGAACCGCTGCTGGCAAAGGCAATCGAAGCGACGGGGGCATTGAGCAGTAGCGCGGCGGCGCGGCGGGCTTTTTCCACCAGCACGGCGCCCTGTTCGCCGGCTTCCATCGGGCCGTCGCGGGCCTCGCGTTGCAGTTGTTCGATGATCGCATCAAGGGTCGCCTGGCTGGGCAGGGACGCACCGGCAGGGTTGAAGTGCACGATGCCGGATTGGCAGCCCGGCGTGGCGTCCCGCAGGCGCTGGACTTCAAGCGGGCTCACGGGCGTAGCTCGAAAATGGCATCAACCTCCACGGCCACACCGGCCGGCAGGCTGGACACACCTACGGCGGTGCGCACGTGCCGGCCTTTTTCACCAAGGGCGTTCACCAGCAGGTTGGACGCACCATTGGCGACCACGCTTTGCTGTTTGAAATCACCGCTGCTGGCGATGAATACACCCAGGCGCACGGTGCGCACCAGGCGCGATAAGTCATCACTCAAGGCATTGCTCAATTGCCCCAGCAGGCCCAAAGCCGCCAATTCGGCCGCCTGTGCGCCTTCTTCATCGCTGAGGGATTCGCCCAGGCGACCGATGTAGGCGGGCTTGCCGTCTACCAGGGGAATTTGTCCGGAAACGAATAACTGGTTTTGGCTGATGACATGGTTGATGTAGTTGGCAATTGGCTGGCTTGGGGTGGGCAGCGTGAGGCCAAGGGCTTGCACGCGTTGGCGGATGGAGTCGCTCATGATGAATCCTCTGGGTTTTGGAGGTTTCAGCATGTTGGCTGCATCAAGGGGCGACAAACGGATAGATCTCACGCGACGTATCGAAATAACTCACGCGTCGGCGCAGGCTTCCTTCAGCCATTGGCTGAAACAGGCGGCGGCTTCAGTGGCGGGGCCTTCGGGCGCGATGAGCCAGTAGCCGATATCGCTGTGATAGGGCGGCCAGTCGAACGCTTCCACCAGGCTGCCGTCCTGTAGTCGACGTTCTATCAGGCGATGGCGGCCCATGGCGATACCTTGGCCGGCCACGGCGGCTTCGACCACGATGTTGTAGTCGTGCAGCATTACGCGGGGATGGTGGGTGAGGTCGACCTGGTAGTGCGCGGACCAGTCGGTCCATTCAAAGGGGCGGTGCGAAGTGGCCATCAGCAGTGGGCTGTCCTGGCGTGCCTTGAACGATGGGCTGCACACCGGGGAGATGATCTCGGGCATGAGCCGCGTGGCCTGGACATCGGGCCAATCACCCTTGCCGTAACGGATGGCCAGGTCGACTTCGGCGCCCGCGACATCCGCCAATTGAATCGCCGGCAACAACTCCACCTGGATATGCGGGTAGCGGTTGAGAAAGCCCGCCAAACGCGGCGCCAGCCACAGCGTGGCGAACGATGCCAGTAAACCGATGCGCAACACGGTGGCGCTCGGGGCAACCCGCTGGGCACGCGTGGCGGCGGCGATAGCATCGAGGGCAGGGCGGATTTCGTCGTAGTACTGTTGGCCGTCGGCGGTCAGATCAATCGCGCGGGTGCGTCGGATGAACAGTGGTTTGCCCAAGTGTTGCTCAAGTTTCTGCACCTGATGACTGAGGGCGCTCTGGGTCACCGATAACTCGCTGGCGGCTTTGATGAAACTCAAATGCCGCGCCACGGCTTCGAAAGCGCGCAAGGCCAGCAACGGCGGAAGGTCCTTGTGCAGTGCCACTTCAGCATGCCTCCTGGGTAGGCCGCAAAAGGCTGATTTTGAGGTAACTCCGGCATATTGTCGCGCGTTGGTTTTACCTTTCAGTCTCATTTCTGGGATTTTTCCTACATACCATTACGTAGGAATTCACAAAAATTCGCCTCTTTTTTTGAGGTATTGAAACGATGAAGACCTATATGAAGGCCGGTATGGCTGCACTCGGTATTGCGATGGGAGGGAGTGCCACCGTACAGGCAAACGAGTCTCCTTTGGTCGGGGCATGGCGGTTGGTGGCCTATCAGGTTGAATCAAAGGATACGCTCAAGAAGATTCCAGCCATGGGTGACCATCCTACCGGGCGTGTCATTTTTACCGCGGACCATCGCGTAGCGTTCGTCTTGACCGGCGAGGGGCGAAAAGGTGGCTCAACCGACGCGGAAAAGGCCATGCTGTTAAATTCCCTCGTCGCCTATACCGGTATCGAACGAGTGGAGGGCAATCAGTGGTGCTCCCAGGTCGAATCGGCCTGGAACCCGACGTGGGTCGGTACCACGCAGTGCCGCGAGTTTCGCATTGATGGCGACACACTGGAGGTGCTGACTCCATGGCGGGAAATGCCGAATTGGCCGGGCACGACTCGCTCCATCATTACGTTCGAGCGTGACAAATAGAGAAAAATCTCGGTGGGGCAGATTTTTTATCCACGGCATTTGCCGACTCGTAAGCTAGGCCGCATTATTGAGCCATTCCCTCCACGACGTAAGCCAAGCCATGAGTGAAGACGACAAGCTGATTGATTTGAATGCCGAACGTGCCAAGCGCGTGCACGACCTCAATGACAAGCGCCTGAATGAAGTGCGCCAGGCATTTGAACAAGCGATGCCGCTCGGCAAAGTGAAGAAAAAGCCGAAGAACAAACCGAAAAAGCGTTGAAACAGCCTGCATCCCTTGATGCAGGTCAGTTATTGCCCTTCTTTACGCCCCGTCGCGGGCGACATTGATCCCCGTCAATTTTCCAATTCGCCTTCTCCATTAACTTAGCCCTATCGCAACAGGGCAAGCACAGGAGGCCGGTCATGTTTATCGATAATGTGGTGTTTGCCGGAGTGCTGACTGTAAGCCTCATGGTGCTGTTTTTTGTAGGGTTTGGAATTTTTATCTGGAAAGACGCGAACAAGCGTAAAAAACCTTAGTTTTTCCAGGTTACATGAGCACGCAAGGCATTTTGGGCGACTTCGGTCGCCCTTTTTTTGCCTGTTATTTGAGTCGGCTTCTACAGAAAAACGAACATAAAAAAAGGTGCGACCCTCGCGGATCGCACCTTTTTTATTGCAGCGGGGTTATCAACTACCCAGCGCCTTCGACGCCAACCAGAACAACCCGGCCGACAAACCTACCGTCGCCGGCAGGGTCAGCACCCAGGCCATCAGGATGGTCTTCACGGTGCCGCCTTGCAGGCCGCTTTTGTTCGCGACCATGGTGCCGGCCACGCCGGAAGACAGCACGTGGGTGGTGGACACCGGCAGGGCGAAGATGTTGGCAAAGCCAATCATGGTCGCGGTGGTGATCTGCGCCGACATGCCTTGGGCATAGGTCATGCCCTGCTTGCCGATCTTCTCGCCGATGGTCAGCACCACACGCTTCCAGCCCACCATGGTGCCCAGGCCCAAGGCCAGTGCAACGGCGAGAATCACCCAGAACGGGGCGTACTCGGTGGTGGCAGTGAGGTCTTTGCGCAGCTTATCGAGGTCAGACTTCTCACGCGCATCCAGGCCCGGCAGTTTGCCGACTTTTTTCGCGGTGTCATCCAGGCAGAGCAAATAGCGACGCACTTCAATACGCTGGTCAGAAGTCAGCGAGTGATAGTCGGACACGCCTTTCAAGGTGTCGACCAGTGCGTTGATGGTCGGCTCGGTCTGTTGCGGGTTGCACTGGAACTTGCCCGGCAGATCGTTCTTCACGCTTTTGCCCAGTGCCAGGAACTCACCGAGCGTGGCGTTGTTGCGCTGGTAGAACTGGCTCAAATGCACGGTCGCATCGCGCGTACGTTCGATCTGGTAAGTGGTGCTGCCCAGGTCGAGCACGAACTGCGCGGGCACGATACCGATCAGCACCAGCATGATCAGGCCGATGCCTTTCTGGCCGTCGTTGGAACCGTGCACGAAACTCACGGCCATGGCGGAAATCACCAGCACCAGGCGGTTCCAGAACGGCGGGTGTTTCTTGTCGTCAAGCTTGCGGCGCTGGTCCGGGGTCTTGTGCATCTTCGACAGCGGCCGCCACCACTTCAGGCCAATCAGCACCAGGGCTGCGACCAGGAAGCCGGCCATGGGCGAGAACACCAGGGAGGCGCCGATATCGATCGCCTTCTGCCAGTTCACACCGTCTGCCAGGGGAATGTCGTTGATCAGGGCATTGGCCAGGGCCGACACCGAGGATCGAGCCGATCAAGGTGTGGGAACTGGAAGCCGGGATACCGAAGTACCAGGTGCCCAGGTTCCAGGTGATCGCCGCTGCCAATAAAGAGAAGACCATTGCCAAGCCATGGCCGGTGTTCACATTGATCAGCAACTCCACCGGCAGCAAGTGCACGATGGCGTAGGCGACACCGACACCACCGAGCAACACGCCGAGGAAGTTGAACACCCCGGAGAAGAACACGGCCAGGTGCGGCGGCATGGCTTTGGTATAGATGACTGTGGCCACCGCGTTAGCGGTGTCATGAAAGCCATTGATGAACTCGAAGGCGAGGACAAAGGCCAGGGCGAGCAACAGGCTCACGAGAACCCAAGCATCCAGTCCGCTGAATAAATCGATCATGAAGGTTTTCTGACCCGGTCGTAAGGGGGCGCGATTATGCCAGAAAACCTCAGTAATCGATGCACTAGCTGCTCATCGGTAACAATCTTCACCGAAAAAAAAACCCAGAAAGGCACGCATCCCAGGGTTTTCGGGGCTTTGGCAAGTCTTTGATTTATAAAGCAGAGGGGCCCCGTGGTGGGGTTTTGTCACAAAAACGTCACGCCTGAAACATTTGTATGAAATTTTACCGGGGATGGTGGGATTCAAGGTTGCCGGCTGCTAGCTATGTGCCAGCAACCGAGGCAAAAACCTTGGGGCTCAGACCGGATCGCTTATGGCTCTTCGGTTTTGAGCTCTTGTTCAATCTTTTGGATTTCCTGGGCAAATGCCTGGTCGAGCAGGCTGGCTCGCTTGCGCCATGGTTTGCGTTCAGGTTCAGGCTGGGCGGCGTAAGTGGTGACTTCTCCGCCGTAAACGTCCTTGTAACGTTGCTCCTGGCGCTCAAGTTCCGCGCGCAGTTCATCTTTCGTCACATCGTTACCTAATTGAGTTGAGTGTAAATACGTTGCAGCGTTATGCCGGAATGCGCCCTCGACGTGTTCCAAGTTGAAGCGCAGAACGTTCAAGTTGAAATAGGCACGGGCGGCCACTTGTTAGTGGTGCATTCGAGGCGGATAGTTGCGATCGACAATGCACGGTAGGTGCATCATCTGGCGAGTTCCAGCCCCGCTGATCGAGCCGGGCGGACCTGCGCATAGAGTGCATTATAGCCGTGCATTTGAATAACACTATCAGCATAAAGTTAAAAACCGTCAACTTTGTGTGAGCGTTTTGTTACACAGGCGTGGCGGTAATTGCACAAATTCTGGCGCCATAAACTCAACCCAACTTCAGACATTATTAAGCGTGACTTAATTTTACTCAGCGCTTCGGGTCGACTCGGCCCAGGTCGCTCGCAAATTGCGATAATCGAATGATTGTCCGATAATCGCACAATGTTGTCGGCGCTGCCTTGTGCATCCCGGCTGGCACGGCTTGTAATAGCAGCCGAACCCCTCTGCGTTCGACAATAAGAGAAAGGATCCCGACATGAACGATCAATTGCGCAACTCTTTCGCGTCAGTGGCGCCGCCGATCGTTGCTTCCCCAGCCAAGCGTATCCAGGCGTTCACCGGCGATCCGGACTTTATGACTTCCCTGGCTCGCGGCCTGGCCGTGGTGCAGGCGTTCCAGGAACGCAAGCGCCACCTCACCATCGCCCAGATCAGCCACCGCACGGAAATCCCCCGCGCCGCCGTGCGCCGTTGCCTGCACACCTTGATCAAGCTCGGCTACGCCACCACCGACGGGCGCACTTATTCGCTGTTGCCCAAAGTGCTGACCCTGGGCCATGCCTATTTGTCGTCCACACCGCTGGCCGTGTCGGCCCAGCCTTACCTGGACCGCATGAGCGAGCAGCTCCACGAAGCCTGCAACATGGCGACCCTCGAAGGCGACGACATTCTCTACATCGCCCGTTCGGCCACCACCCAGCGCCTGATTTCCGTGGACCTGTCGGTGGGTGGGCGCTTGCCGGCCTATTGCACCTCCATGGGGCGCATCCTGCTTGCTGCGCTGGACGACGCCTCGCTGCAGGATTACCTCGACCACGCCGACCTGCAAACCAAGACCAGCCGCACCCTGACCACCGCCGAAGCGCTGTTCGAATGCCTGCAACAAGTGCGTCAGCAGGGCTGGTGCATTGTCGACCAGGAGCTGGAGCAGGGCCTGCGTTCCATCGCGGTGCCGGTGTATGACGCCTCGGGTCAGGTGCTGGCCGCGCTGAACGTCAGTACCCACGCCGGGCGCGTCAGCCGCAGTGAGCTGGAACAGCGCTTCCTGCCGAGCATGCTCAGCGCCAGCCGTGAGTTGAGCGCGCAACTGTTCGCTTAAGCTGTTCGGTCACCGCACAGATCCCGGTTTGCTCAATTGACGGTGTTTCCCCCGACTTATTACTGTGCGGCAGCGCTGTTGAAGCGCCCCAATAATAACGACGGCCGCAGGTCGTCAGCCCGCCATCGGTGTGGAAATAAAAACAATGAATCAGCCTTCTGTCGGTTCCACGTTGGACGTCCAGTCCTTCATCAACGCCCAGCCCCTGTCACGTTATCAGTGGCGCGTGGTGATCCTGTGTTTCCTGATCGTTTTCCTCGACGGCCTCGACACCGCTGCCATGGGCTTTATCGCACCGGCACTGTCCCAGGACTGGGGCATTGATCGCGCCAGCCTCGGCCCGGTGATGAGCGCTGCGTTGATCGGCATGGTGTTTGGTGCCCTCGGTTCCGGCCCGTTGGCCGACCGCTTTGGCCGTAAAGTGGTGCTGGTGGGCGCGGTGCTGGTGTTTGGCGCGTTCAGCTTGGCCTCCGCTTACAGCAGCAACGTCGATCAGTTGCTGGTGCTGCGTTTTCTCACCGGGCTTGGCCTGGGCGCCGGCATGCCGAATGCCACGACGCTGCTGTCCGAATACACACCGGAACGCCACAAATCATTGCTGGTGACCAGCATGTTCTGCGGCTTCAACCTGGGCATGGCCGGTGGCGGGTTTATCTCGGCCAAGCTGATCCCGGCGTTCGGCTGGCATGCCTTGCTGCTGATCGGCGGCATCCTGCCATTGATTCTGGTGGTGGTGCTGATGCTGTGGCTGCCGGAGTCGGCGCGCTACCTAGTGGTGCGCAACCGGGGCACCGACAAGGTGCGCAAAACCCTCTCGCCCATCGAACCCAGCATCGTCGCCCAAGCCAGCAGCTTCAGCGTGCCCGAGCAAAAAACCGTCAAGGCGCGCAACGTGTTTGCGGTGATCTTCTCCGGCACCTACAGCGCCGGCACGTTGCTGCTCTGGCTCACCTACTTCATGGGCCTGGTGATTGTCTACCTGCTCACCAGTTGGTTGCCGACCCTGATGCGTGACAGTGGCGCCAGCCTGGAACAGGCCGCGTTCATCGGTGCGTTGTTCCAATTCGGTGGCGTGTTGAGCGCGGTGGGCGTGGGCTGGGCGATGGACCGGTTCAATCCGCACAAGGTTATCGGCATCTTCTACCTGCTGGCCGGGGTGTTTGCCTACGCGGTAGGGCAGAGCCTGGGCAATATCACCCTGCTGGCAACCCTGGTGCTGGTTGCCGGGATGTGTGTCAACGGTGCGCAGTCGGCAATGCCGTCTCTGGCCGCGCGTTTCTACCCGACCCAAGGCCGCGCGACCGGCGTGTCGTGGATGCTCGGCATCGGTCGTTTCGGCGCGATCCTTGGCGCCTGGATGGGCGCAACCTTGCTGGGCCTGGGCTGGAACTTCGAACAGGTGCTCACCGCTCTGGTGATCCCGGCTGCATTGGCCACCGCTGCGGTGGTGATCAAGGGCATGGTCAGCCATGCGGATGCGACCTGAGGCTGATCGATAGCTTGCCAACAATCCGTTCGATAATCGAACACTGAGTCGATTATCGGATTGTTTGGCCCATTTCCCCGGCTTAATCTTCAAGCACTTCGGCGCCACCTCAGCGCCTTTTTCGATCCATACCGGGAGCCCGAACCCCATGGCTGAAATCCTCGCGCTGCGTGACGCGGTGAAGCAATTTGTGAACGACGGCGACACCGTCGCGCTGGAAGGCTTCACCCACCTGATCCCAACGGCAGCGGGTCATGAAATCATTCGTCAGGGCAAGAAAAACCTGACGTTGGTGCGTATGACGCCTGACCTGATCTACGACCAGTTGATCGGTGCCGGCTGCGCCCGAAAGCTGATTTTCTCCTGGGGCGGCAACCCAGGCGTGGGCTCCCTGCATCGCCTGCGTGATGCGGTCGAGAAGCAATGGCCGCAACCGCTGGAAATCGAAGAACACAGCCACGCCGACCTGGCCAATGCCTACGTCGCCGGCGCCTCCGGCCTGCCCTTCGCGGTGCTGCGTGCCTACGCCGGTTCTGACCTGCCCAAGGTCAACCCGCTGATCAAGACTGTGACCTGCCCATTTACCGGTGAAGTGCTGGCGGCGGTGCCGTCGGTGCGTCCGGACGTCACCGTGATCCATGCGCAAAAGGCTGACCGCAAGGGCAACGTGCTGTTGTGGGGCATCCTCGGTGTGCAGAAAGAGGCGGCCCTGGCGGCCAAGCGTTGCATCGTCACCGTCGAAGAAATCGTCGACGACCTCAATGCGCCCATGAACAGCTGCGTACTGCCGACCTGGGCGCTGACGGCGGTCTGTCATGTGCCGGGTGGCGCGCATCCGTCCTACGCCCATGGCTACAACGAACGTGATAACCGCTTCTACCAGGCGTGGGACCCGATCGCCCGCGACCGTGGGACCTTCACCGCCTGGATCGATGAATACATCCACGGCACCGCCGACTTCAGCGAATTCCAGGCCAAGCTGGCCACCGCGCAGGAGGCCAAGTAATGGCTTACTCGACCAATGAAATGATGACCGTCGCCGCCGCGCGCCGCCTCAAGAATGGCTCCGTGTGCTTCGTCGGCATCGGCCTGCCGTCCAAGGCGGCCAACCTGGCGCGCCTGACCTCGTCGCCAGATGTGGTGCTGATCTACGAGTCCGGTCCGATTGGCGCCAAACCGTCGGTACTGCCGCTGTCCATCGGTGATGGCGAACTGGCAGAAACCGCCGACACCGTCGTGCCGACCGGTGAGATTTTTCGCTATTGGCTGCAGGGCGGGCGCATCGACGTGGGCTTTCTCGGCGCGGCTCAGGTCGACCGTTTCGGCAACATCAACACCACGGTGGTCGGTGACTACCACCAGCCTAAAGTGCGACTGCCGGGAGCCGGTGGCGCGCCCGAGATCGCCGGTTCGGCCAAGAGCGTGTTGATCATCCTCAAGCAATCGGCACGTTCGTTTGTCGACAAACTCGACTTCATCACCTCAGTCGGCCATGGCGAAGGCGGCGACTCGCGTAAACGCCTGGGCCTGCCGGGCGCCGGTCCTGTAGGGATCATTACCGACCTGTGCATCATGGAGCCGGAGGAGGGCACCCATGAATTCGTAGTCACCGCGCTGCACCCTGGGGTGACCCGTGAACAGGTGGTGGCCGCGACCGGTTGGGCGATTCGTTTTGCCGACCAGGTCGACACCACTGCCGAACCGACTGACGTAGAGCTGACCGCCCTGCGTGACCTTGAAGCACGCACTGCGGCCGCCCATGGCCAAGCGCCTGGAGAAGCCTGATGCGCGATGTATTTATCTGTGATGCCATCCGTACCCCCATTGGCCGTTTCGGCGGTGGCTTGTCCACCGTGCGTGCCGATGACCTGGCAGCGCTGCCGATAAAGGCGTTGATCGAGCGCAACCCTTCGGTGGATTGGACGGCCGTCGATGAAGTGTTCCTCGGCTGCGCCAACCAGGCCGGTGAAGACAACCGCAACGTGGCGCGCATGGCGTTGCTGCTGGCGGGCCTGCCGGAAAGCATTCCGGGCGTGACCCTCAACCGCTTATGCGCCTCGGGCATGGATGCGATCGGCACCGCCTTCCGCGCGATTGCCAGCGGTGAAATGGAGCTGGCGATTGCCGGTGGCGTCGAGTCGATGTCCCGCGCGCCGTTCGTGATGGGCAAGGCCGACGCGGCGTTCTCGCGCAACATGAAGCTGGAAGACACCACCATCGGCTGGCGCTTTATCAACCCGCTGATGAAGGCCCAGTACGGCGTGGATGCGATGCCGCAGACGGCCGACAACGTGGCCGACGATTACCAGGTGTCTCGCGCCGACCAGGACGCTTTTGCCCTGCGCAGCCAGCAACGTACCGCTGCTGCCCAAGCCGCCGGCTTTTTCGCCGAAGAGATCGTGCCGGTGCGGGTTGCGCATAAAAAAGGCGAAACCGTGGTGGAGCACGACGAACATCCACGCGATACCACCCTGGAAGCCCTGGCCAAGCTCAAGCCGGTCAACGGCCCGGACAAAACCGTCACCGCTGGCAACGCCTCGGGCGTGAACGACGGTGCGGCGGCGCTGATCCTGGCCTCCGCCGAAGCGGTCAAGAAACATGGCCTGACCGCCCGCGCCCGAGTCTTGGGCATGGCCAGCGCCGGTGTCGCACCGCGCGTGATGGGCATCGGCCCGGTTCCAGCCGTGCGCAAACTGGTCGAGCGTCTTGGCTTGGCGGTCACTGACTTTGATGTGATCGAACTCAACGAAGCCTTCGCCAGCCAAGGCCTGGCCGTGCTGCGTGAACTGGGCATCGCCGACGACGCGCCGCAGGTCAACCCGAACGGTGGCGCCATCGCCCTCGGCCACCCGCTGGGCATGAGCGGCGCGCGGCTGGTGCTGACGGCCCTGCACCAACTCGAAAAGACCGGCGGCAGCAAAGGCCTGGCGACCATGTGCGTGGGCGTCGGCCAAGGCTTGGCCCTGGCGATTGAACGCATCTAATAAGAGAGGACTGCACCATGAGTGACAAGCCTGGATACCGGCGCCCGCAAGCGGGCACTCAACCTGATTACCTGCACCCGGCCTACCAGTCGACGAACCTGCGTTCGCCGTCCCAGCCGTTGGTGTTCCTGCCCCATTCCTTGTCGGAAATCACCGGCCCGACCATCGGCGCCGAACGCATCAATGAGAAGGACAACGACCTCACGGCCCAGCATGAAGGCGAGCCCCAAGGCGAACGCATCATCATTCATGGCCGTGTACTCGACGAAAACGGTTTGCCTGTGCCGGGCATTCTGGTGGAGATCTGGCAGGCCAACGCCGCCGGTCGCTACAACCACAAGCGCGACCTGCACGATGCGCCACTGGACCCGAATTTCACCGGCACCGGCCGCACCGTCACCGATGCCGATGGCTGGTATCAATTCCAGACCATCAAGCCCGGCGCCTACCCGTGGGGCAACCACCACAACGCGTGGCGCCCGGCGCATATCCACTTCTCGCTGTTCGGCCCGAGCGTGCTGACGCGGCTGGTCACGCAGATGTACTTCCCCGGCGACCCGCTGCTGGAATACGACCCGATCTACAATTGCGTGCCGGACACCTCGGCCAAGCAACGCTTGATCGCCCGTTTCGACCTGGAAAAAACCATTCCTTCCTATGCCCTCGGCTACCGCTGGGACATCGTCCTGCGCGGCCGCGACGCCACGCCGATGGAGAAATGAGATGACACTCAACGCGACCACGTCCCACACCGTCGGGCCGTATTACCACATCGGCCTGACTTGGCTGAACCGCGAAGACCTGACCGTGAGCGCCACCCTCGGTGAACGTGTAGCGATCAGCGGGCAAGTGGTGGACGGCAATGGCGATGTCGTCAACGACGCCATGCTCGAAGTCTGGCAGGCCAATGCCGCCGGTAAATATGACCATCCGGAAGACGAGCAAGACAAAGCCGTCGACCCGAACTTCGAAGGCTTCGGCCGGGTGCCTGTGGATGCTGAAGGGCGGTTTCGCTTTACCACCATCAAGCCGGGTGCGGTGCCGGGCCTGAAAGGCACGACCCAGGCGCCGCACCTGGTGGTGCTGGTGTTTGCCCGTGGCTTGGTGAAGCACTTGCTGACGCGGATCTATTTCGAGGGCGAGGCGCTGAATGGGGATGACCCGTTGCTGGCGTGTGTGCCGGCAGATCGGCGCGAAACCTTGATTGCCAAGCAGGATGCAGAGGGTGTGCATCAGTGGAGTGTGGTGTTGCAGGGCACAGATAAGGAAACGGTGTTCTTCGATTATTGATCACTAGCGGCGGCAAGTTTCAAGCTGCAAGCGTCAAGGAAACGCGGGCATCGCCGCAGCTCTTCTCTTGCAGCTTGAAGCTTGAAGCTTGAAGCTTGCAACAGCGCCAATTGCGGAACATGGTTGTTGCAAAGTATGTCTAGGCTATAACCGTTCCCACTGAGTGAAAAAACATGACAACAACAACCAGTCACTACACCGGAGAAGAACGCAGCAAACGGATTTTTGCGATCGTCGGGGCATCCTCCGGCAACCTCGTCGAATGGTTCGACTTCTACGTCTACGCCTTCTGCGCCATTTACTTTGCACCGGCGTTTTTCCCGTCGGACGACCCCACGGTCCAACTGCTCAACACTGCCGGTGTGTTCGCTGCCGGCTTCCTGATGCGACCTATCGGTGGTTGGCTGTTTGGCCGGGTGGCCGATAAGCACGGGCGCAAGAACTCGATGATGATCTCGGTGCTGATGATGTGCGCCGGTTCCCTGGTCATCGCTTTCTTGCCCACCTACAAAGACATCGGCGCCTGGGCTCCGGCGTTGCTGTTGGTGGCGCGGCTGTTCCAGGGCCTGTCGGTGGGGGGCGAATACGGCACCACCGCGACCTACATGAGTGAAGTCGCGCTCAAGGGCCAGCGCGGTTTCTTCGCCTCGTTCCAGTACGTGACCCTGATCGGCGGGCAACTGCTGGCGGTGCTTGTAGTGGTGATCCTGCAACAGATCCTCACCGAAGAAGAATTGCGCGCCTGGGGCTGGCGGATTCCGTTCGTGATCGGCGCCATTGCGGCGGTGATCTCCCTGTTGCTGCGTCGCACCCTCAAGGAAACCACCAGCAAGGAAATGCGCCAGGACAAGGACGCCGGCAGCGTGGCCGCGTTGTTCCGCAACCACAAGGCGGCCTTCATCACCGTGCTCGGCTACACCGCCGGTGGCTCGCTGATCTTCTACACCTTTACCACTTACATGCAGAAATACCTGGTGAACACCGCCGGGATGCACGCCAAGACCGCCAGCTACATCATGACCGGCGCGCTGTTCGTGTACATGTGCATGCAGCCGCTGTTCGGCATGCTCTCGGACAAGATCGGCCGTCGTAATTCGATGCTCTGGTTCGGCGCCCTTGGCACCCTGTGCACCGTGCCGATCCTGCTGACCCTGAAAACCGTGACCAACCCGTTCCTGGCCTTTGTGCTGATCTCCCTGGCGCTGGCCATCGTCAGCTTCTACACCTCGATCAGCGGCCTGGTGAAAGCGGAAATGTTCCCGCCGCACGTGCGTGCCCTGGGTGTCGGCCTGGCCTATGCGGTGGCCAACGCGATCTTCGGCGGTTCGGCGGAATACGTGGCCCTGGGCCTCAAATCCATGGGCATGGAAAACACCTTCTACTGGTACGTCACCGGCATGATGGCGGTGGCCTTCCTGTTCAGCTTGCGCCTGCCGAAACAGGCAGAGTACTTGCACCACGATCTATAAGGGACGCGTTATGACACTGCGCACGAGCAATCAATTGTTCGACGCTTACTTCACGGCGGGCAGCATGGCCGAGGTGTTCTGCGACAGGGGACGCTTGCAGGGCATGCTGGATTTTGAAGCGGGGTTGGCCCGGGCCCAGGCCCAGGTCGGCTTGATTCCCCAGGCCGCCGTCGCACCGATTGCCCAGGCCTGCCTGGCCTCGTTGTACGACGTGGATGCCCTCGGCGTGGCAATTGCCACGGCAGGGAATTCGGCGATTCCGCTGGTGAAGGCACTGGGCAAGTTGATTGCCAGTGAAGATGCCGGGGCCGAGCGCTACGTGCATCTGGGCGCGACCAGCCAGGACGTGATGGACTCCGGCCTGGTGCTGCAACTGCGGCGGGCGGTGGAATTGATCGAGTCAGACCTGATGCGTCTGGGCGACATACTTGCCGCCCAGGCCCAGCGCTACGCCGGAGTGCCATTGGCCGGGCGGACCTGGTTGCAGCATGCAACACCGGTCACCCTGGGGATGAAAATCGCCGGTTGGCTGGGCGCGGTGACGCGCAATCGGCAGCGTCTTGCTGAACTGAAACCGCGTTTGCTGGTGCTGCAATTCGGTGGCGCTTCGGGAACCCTCGCAGCGCTGGGCGAACAGGCCATGCCCGTGGCCGAAGCGCTGGCGGCTGAGTTGCAACTGACCTTGCCGGAACAACCCTGGCACACCCAACGGGATCGTTTGGTGGAGTTCGCCAGCGCCCTCGGTTTGATCGCTGGCAGTCTGGGTAAATTGGGCCGTGATATCAGCTTGCTGATGCAGACCGAAGCCGCCGAGGTGTTTGAGCCATCCGCACCGGGCAAGGGTGGTTCCTCCACCATGCCGCACAAACGCAACCCAGTAGGCGCGGCGGTGCTGATCAGCGCCGCCACCCGCGTGCCGGGCCTGGTCTCGACAATGTTCAGCGCCATGCCCCAGGAGCACGAGCGCAGCCTGGGCCTGTGGCACGCCGAATGGGAAACCCTGCCGGAGATCTGCCGTTTGGTCTCCGGTGCCTTGCAACAGGCGTTGCTGGTGAGCGAAGGCCTGGAAGTCGACCCGCAGCGTATGGCGCAAAATCTCGACCTGACCCAGGGCCTGGTGTTGGCCGAAGCCGTCAGCATCGTGCTTGCCCAGCGTCTCGGGCGTGAAACCGCACATCATCTGCTGGAGCAGTGCTGCAAGCGTGCCGTCGTAGAGGGGCGTCACCTGCGTGCGGTATTGGCGGACGAACCACAGGTCACCGCCGAACTGTCCGCAACTGAACTGGACCGTTTGCTCGATCCCGCCCACTACCTGGGCCAGGCCCACACCTGGGTCACCCGCGCCGTAGCCGAACACTTTGCTTGAGGAGACCACCGTGGCCTTTGTACAACTCGCCGAGGGCGAACTGCATTACCAATTGGATGGGCCTGAGGATGCACCGGTGCTGGTGCTCTCCAACTCGCTGGGCACCGACCTGCACATGTGGGATATCCAGATCCCGGCCTTCACCCAACATTTTCGCGTGCTGCGTTTCGATACCCGTGGCCATGGCAAATCCCTGGTGACTCCAGGCCCCTACAGCATCGGGCAACTCGGTCAGGATGTGATCGCGCTGCTGGATGCTCTGGATATTCAACGCGCGCATTTTTGCGGGTTGTCCATGGGCGGCTTGATCGGCCAGTGGCTGGGCATCCATGCAGGCCAACGTCTGCAGCGCCTGGTGGTGTGCAACACCGCCGCCAAGATCGGCACACCCGAGGTGTGGGACCCGCGCATCGAGATGGTGCTGCGCGATGGCGCAGCGGCGATGGTGGCGTTGCGCGATGCGTCGATTGCACGCTGGTTCACCGCAGACTTTGCGGCGGCCAACCCACACCAGGCCAAGCAGATTACCGACATGCTGGCGGCCACATCGCCCGAAGGTTATGCCGCCAACTGTGCGGCGGTGCGTGACGCGGATTTCCGTGAGCAACTGGCTTCAATCAAAGTGCCAACCCTGGTCATTGCCGGCACCGAAGACGCCGTCACACCGCCGGCGGGTGGCCACTTTATCCAGAACCATGTGCAGGGCGCCGAGTACGCCGAGTTCTATGCGGCGCACCTGTCCAATGTGCAGGCCGGCGCTGCGTTCAGCGACTGCGTCATTGATTTTTTGTTGGCCCGCTGAGGAGCTTTTTGTGGACGAGAAACAACGTTATGCCGAAGGCCTGCAAGTGCGCCGCGAAGTACTGGGCGATGCCCATGTCGACCGCAGCCTCAATGCCCTGACCGAATTCAACAGCGAGTTCCAGGAAATGATCACTCGCCACGCTTGGGGTGACATCTGGACCCGTCCCGGTCTGCCCCGGCACACCCGCAGCCTGATCACCATTGCCATGCTGATCGGCATGAACCGCAGTGAAGAACTCAAGCTGCACCTGCGCGCCGCGGCGAGCAATGGCGTGACCCGCGCCGAGATCAAGGAAGTGCTGATGCAGAGCGCGATCTACTGCGGGATCCCGGCGGCGAATGCCACGTTTCACCTGGCGGAGTCGGTGTGGGATGAGCTGGGGGTTGAATCGCGGGAATAGGGGTTAGTGGGAGTCGGCGTCCCACACCCAATTCCACACGCCCGGCAAATGCACGGCTTCATTCACATCCCTGACCGTACGCGCCAGCGCTGCGCGCTGTAGCTGGGCCGTGTCGGTGTAGAAAGGTTCGGCGGCGGTCTTCACGCCGTTGATCCGGGCGCTGTCCAGCAGGATCTGCAGGTACTCCTGCAGATGCCGCGCGGTGTAGCGATTGATGTCGTGGAAGGTCACCACCACCGGTATCACGCCGTCCACCGTCGGCAATTCACCCAAGGCAACGCGTTCGCGCACCACCGACAGTTGCCGGTACAGGTTGGCTCGGCGGCGCGGGCTGCCGTTGAAACCCCAGATCTTGCCGTCATTGGCACTCAGGTCCGTCAGCAACACGTGCATGCCGTGGCGCTGGTAGGCGGCGAAGGTGCGTCGGTCGTAATTCCAGAACGGCGGGCGCACCAGCACCGGTGGCGCACCTGTGATCGCGGCGATGTCGGCGGCGCCTTGGGTGAGGGTGCTTTCCAGTTCGGTATCGTTCAGCCAGCGGTGGTTGGTGTGAAACCCCGTGGCCGTGTGGAAGGCCAGAACGTGACCGGCCGCGTATTCGCGTTCCATGGTCTTGCGGCCCCGTGAACTGCCGCCGGATCGAGCGGCTTCGGTCTGCAGAAAAAACACGGCTTTGATCCCCGGCAGCACCGGGTTCTGCGCCAGGTCGGCCACCACCGAACGGCTCGGGTTGTTGTAGCCCGACGCACTGGGACCGTCATCGAAGGTCAGCAGGAAGCGGATCGGCGCCTGGGTTTGCAGGCGCTGTTCGGTCTGTGGCGTGAGAGCGATGGGCGAGCCAATGCAGCCGCTGAGGCTCAAGGCCAGGGCAAACACGGCGGATACGATGGCGAAGGATTTCATGGTGGGCGCAGGCTCGAATAAAGGCCGCTGCTGAGTGGATCAGCAGCGGCAGGCGCGCACCATACAGCAAGGTCGATGATGGTTTACAGCAGGCTTATCGGGTAACTGACGATCAACCGGTTCTCATCGAACTCATTGTTGCTGTAGTCGCGGCGCATGCTGGAGTTGCGCAGGCGCACCGTGAGGTTTTTCAGGCTGCCGCTTTGCACGGTGTAGCCCAGTTCGCTTTCGCGACCCCATTCCTTACCGTCGGTAATCGTGCCGGTGTGCACGTTGCTGCCGCTGATGTAGCGGTTCATCAGGGTCAGGCCGGGCACGCCGAGGGCGGCGAAGTTGTAGTCGTGGCGTACCTGCCAGGATTTCTCCTGGGCGTTGTCGTAGCTTGAGTTGTAACTATCGTTAGCCAAAGTGCCGCCGCTGGTGCCGTTGACGCGCATCCAGGCGCTGTTGCCGGTGAGTTTTTGCAGGCCGACGTAGAAGGTGTTGCCGCCATACTTGGCGGAGAACAGGCCGGACCAGGTCTTGTTGTCCAGGTCGCCGGCGCGGGCGCTGCCATCGTCCTTGCCGTAGAAAAAGCCGAGGTTGGCGCCCAGGGTCCAGTCGCCAATGGGCTGGCTGTGGATCAGGTTGACGAACTGCTGGCTATAGATGTCCTTGAGTTGGGCATTCCACAGGCCGATCTGGGTGCGTTTGTCGTTGAACGCGTACTCGGCGCCCTGGAAGTTGAAGCGATCGGAGGTGAACGCGGTTTTTCCGAACATAGACATGTCATTCATGCTGCTGTCGTCACGCGGGCTGTTCGCGCGGAACTGGCCGCCGTAGAGGGTCAGGCCGTCGATTTCTTTCGAGGTGATCTGCCCGCCGCGCAGGGTTTGCGGCAGGGAGCGGCCGTCATCTGAGCGCAGGATCGGCAGCACCGGCATCCACTCGCCGACCTTCACTTCGGTCTTGGAAATGCGCGCCTTGAACGCCACCCCGAGACGCCCGAATTCATCCGCCGGGCGGCCATCGTGATCCAACGGCAACAGCTGGGTGCCCCCGGTGCCGCGACCGCCATCCAGCTTCAACGAATACAGCCCCAACACATCCACGCCGAAACCCACGGTGCCCTGGGTAAAGCCGGACTTGGCGTCGAGGATGAAGCTCTGCGTCCACTCCTGCGCGCCGCCCTGGGCCTTGGTGGGGTTGGTGTAGTTGCGGTTGAAGAAGAAGTTGCGCAGGTTCAGGTTGGCGCTGGCGTCTTCGAGAAAACCGTGTTCTTCAGCGACGACGGGCAACGCAAGACTGGCGACAGCGGTTGCCAGCAAGAGCCGGCGCGGGTGGAAAGTGCTCATGGCGAAAGGACCTGTTGTTATTGGGTTTATGCAGGTGGCGGCCATGGTGCGGGGCGGTGCGGGGGCGATGAAAGTGGGGGAGAGCGGGTTGTGGGCGATGATCGAACGCAAGTTGCTCAGCCCCAGAAAACACAAAGCCCACCAGGAGGTGGGCTTTGTTGATGCAGGTGCTATCAGAACAACTTCAGCGCCGGTGCTTCTTCTTTCAACGGCTCGTTCTTCGCGGTCTGCTCGTTCCAACCGCCGCCGAGGGCCTTGTACAGGTTGACCTCGCTGGTCAGCTGCGCCAGGCGGTCGGTGATCAGCGATTGCTGGGCACTGAACAGTTGGCGCTGGGCATCGAGGAACGTCAGGTTGCTGTCGACACCAATGCGGTAGCGACGCTCGGCCAGGCGGTAGTAATCCTGGTTGGCCGCGACGAAGCCACGTTGGGCATCCAGTTGCTGCTTGTAGGTCTCACGCGCGGCGAGGCCGTCGGAGACTTCCTGGAAGCCGGTCTGAATGGCCTTCTCGTAGTTCGCCACGTTGATCTCTTTCTGGATCTTCGAGTAGTCCAGGCTGGCGCGCAGGCTGCCAGCGTTGAAGATCGGGATGTTGATCTGCGGGGCGAACGACCAGGTGCCCGAACCACCCTTGAACAAGCCGCCCAGGTTCGGGCTCGCGGTGCCGGCGCTGGCGGTCAGGGTGATGCTCGGGAAGAACGCAGCACGGGCTGCGCCGATGTTGGCGTTGGCGGCCTTGAGGTTGTACTCGGCCTGGACGATATCGGGACGACGTTGCAGCAGGTCGGACGGCAAGCCAGCCGGCACTTCGCTGAGCAGGTCATCCGACAGCGGCTTGCTGGCGATATTCGCCGGCAGGCCGGTGCCCAGCAGCAGGGTCAGGCTGTTTTCGTCCTGGGCCACCTGGCGGGTATAACGCGCCAGGGCGACCCGGGCGTTTTCCACCGAGGTGCGCGACTGGCTCAGGTCGAGGGCCGAGGCCACGCCGACTTCGTTGCTACGCGAGGTCAATCGGTAGCTTTCTTCGAAAGCACCCAAGGTGTCCTTGGTCAGCTTGAGCAGCTCCTTGTCGGCCTGCCAGGTCAGGTAGGCATTGGCCACACTGGCCACCAGGCTGATCTGGGTACTGCGCCGTGCTTCTTCAGTGGCGAAGTACTTTTGCAGGGCTTCTTCACTCAGGCTGCGTACGCGACCGAACAGGTCCAGCTCATAGGAACTGATCCCGAGACCGGCCGAGTATTGGCTGCTGATGGTCGATTCGCCGGTCTGCGACAGGCGGGCCGGGGTACGCGAACGGCTGCCGCTGCCCGTGGCCGACACGGCCGGGAACAGGTCGGCGCGCTGGATCTGGTACTGCGCGGCGTAGGCGTCGATGTTCAGGGCCGCGACACGCAGGTCACGGTTGTTCACCAGCGCGGTCTGGATCAGCTGTTGCAGGGCAGGGTCATGGAAAAACTGCTTCCAGCCCTGCTCGGCAGCGGCCTGGCTCGGCGCCTGGGCCGACGAATACGCCGGCCCCTGCGGGAACTGTGCGGCCACCGGCGCTTCGGGGCGCTGATAGTCAGGTATCAGCGAGCAGCCACTGAGCACGAATGCCGTGACCGCTAGGGAAAGTAGCGACTTGCTCATTGGCCAGCCTCTTTAGGGGTTTCAGTTGTGTCAGTCTTTTTACGTTCGCCAGCGGCGGATACGGTTGCGAAGAACAACGGCACCCAGAAGATCGCCAGCACAGTGGCCGTGATCATACCGCCAATTACACCGGTACCGATGGCGTGCTGGCTACCTGAGCCTGCGCCCGAGGAGATCGCCAGCGGCAGTACGCCGAGGATGAACGCCATGGAGGTCATGATGATCGGGCGCAGACGCATGCGAGATGCCTCGATGGCCGCCTCGACGATGCCTTTGCCCTGCTCGTGAAGCTCTTTGGCGAACTCCACGATCAGGATGGCGTTCTTCGCCGCCAGACCCACCGTCACCAACAAGCCCACCTGGAAGAACACGTCGTTGGACAGCCCGCGCATGCTGGTGGCGATCAACGCACCCACCACGCCCAGCGGCACCACAAGTACTACCGCAATCGGGATCGACCAGCTTTCGTACAGGGCTGCGAGGCACAGGAACACCACCAACAGCGACAGGGCGTACAGCGCAGGCGCCTGGGAGCCGGACAGACGTTCTTCGTACGACAGGCCCGTCCAGGCATAGCCCACGCCGGCCGGCAATTGCTTGGCGATACGCTCGACTTCGGCCATCGCATCACCGGTACTGTAGCCCGGTGCCGGAGTACCGAGGATTTCCATCGCCGCTACACCGTTGTACCGCGAGAGCTTCGGCGAACCGTAGATCCACTTGCCCGAGGAAATGGCCGACATCGGCACCATCTTCCCGGAATCGCTGCGCACGTACCATTTGTCCAGGTCTTCCGGGGACATCCGGCCAGCCGCTTCGCCTTGCACGTACACCTTCTTCACTCGACCACGGTCGATGAAGTCGTTGACGTAGCTGCCACCCAGGGCAATCGCCAGGGTCTGGTTGATGCTCGACAAGGTGATGCCCTGGGCGCTGGCCTTCTCATCATCGACGGTGAGCTCGTACTGCGGCTCATCGTTCACGCCGTTAGGACGCACACCCGCCAGGATCTTGCTTTGTGCGGCGGCACCGAGGAACTGGTTGCGCGCTTCCATCAGTTTTTCGTGGCCGACACCGCCCTGATCTTGCAGGAACACGTCGAAACCGGTGGCGTTACCCAACTCCAGCACCGAAGGCGGCACGATGGCAAATACCATGGCGTCCTTGAAGGCGCCGAAGAAGTAACCCTGGGCACGCTTGGCCACTTCGAATACCGACATGGACGAATCGCGTTCATCCCATGGCTTGAGCATCACGAACGCCAGGCCCGAACTCTGGCCACGACCGGCGAAGTTGAAGCCGTTGACGGTAAACACCGATTTCACGGCCTTGCCTTCGCCCGGCTCGCCTTCCTTGTCGTTGAGCAGGAAGGCACGCATGTCGTCGATGACTTTTTGCGTACGCTCAGCCGAAGAACCGACCGGGGTCTGCACCTGGGCAAAGATCACGCCTTGGTCTTCTTCCGGCAGGAACGCGCTCGGGATGCGGGTGAACAGCCAGATCATGCCGACGAAGATGATCAGGTACACGAAGAATGCCGGAAACTTGTGCTTGATCATGTTGCCCACGCCGCGCTCGTAGCTCAGTACGCCACGGTCGAAGGTGCGGTTGAACCAGCCGAAGAAACCACGCTTGGGTTGGCCGTGTTTCTCAGGGTCGATCGGCTTGAGCATGGTGGCGCACAAGGCCGGGGTGAAGATCAGGGCAACCAGTACCGACAACGCCATGGCCGAAACGATGGTGATGGAGAACTGTTTGTAGATCACACCGGTAGAACCACCGAAGAACGCCATCGGCAACAGTACCGCCGACAGTACCAGGGCAATACCCACCAGGGCGCCCTGGATCTGGCCCATGGATTTCACCGTCGCTTCTTTAGGCGATAGGTGTTCCTCGGCCATTACCCGCTCGACGTTTTCTACCACCACGATGGCATCGTCCACCAGCAAGCCGATGGCCAGGATCATGCCGAACATGGTCAGGGTGTTGATGGTGAAGCCGAACGCGGCCAGGATCCCGAAGGTACCCAGCAATACCACCGGCACCGTCATGGTGGTGATGATGGTGGCGCGGAAGTTCTGCAGGAACAGGAACATCACCAGGAACACCAGCACGATCGCTTCGACCAGGGTGTGCACCACACCGGAGATCGATTCGGTCACCACCGGCGTGGTGTCATACGGCACCACTGCCTTCATGCCAGGCGGGAAGAACGGTTCCAGCGACGCCACGGTGGCGCGGATGGCCTTGGCGGTGTCCAGGGCGTTGGCGCCCGATGCGAGCTTGATCGCCATACCGGAAGCTGGCTTGCCGTTGAACTGCGCACTGATGCTGTAGTTCTGGCCGCCCAGTTCGATACGTGCGATGTCACGCAGGCGAACCTGCGAGCCGTCGGCGTTCACCTTCATCAGGATCTTGCCGAACTGCTCGGCAGTCTGCAGACGGGTCTTGCCGATGATGGTCGCGTTCAGCTGGGTGCCGGGCAGGGCAGGCAGGCCGCCCAATTGGCCGGTGGCCACCTGGACGTTCTGGGCCGCGATGGCGGTGCTGACGTCGACCGGGGTCAACTGGTAGTTGTTCAGCTTGGCCGGGTCGAGCCAGATCCGCATGGCGTACTGCGAACCGAACACCTGGAAGTCACCCACACCCGCGGTACGCGAGATCGGGTCCTGGATGTTGGACACGATGTAGTTGGACAGGTCGTCCTTGGTCATGCTGCCGTCTTCCGACACCAGACCGATCACCATCAGGAAGTTCTTCACCGACTTGGTCACGCGGATACCCTGTTGCTGCACTTCTTGCGGCAGCAATGGGGTCGCCAGGTTCAGCTTGTTCTGCACCTGGACCTGGGCGATATCCGGGTTGGTACCCTGGTTGAACGTCGCGGTGATGGTCATGCTGCCGTCGGAGTTACTGTCCGAGGCGACATAACGCAGGTTGTCGATACCGTTGAGCTGTTGCTCGATGACCTGCACCACGGTGTCCTGCACGGTTTGTGCGGACGCGCCTGGGTAGGTCACCTGGATGTCGATGGCGGTAGGCGCAATGGCCGGGTATTGGTTAATGGGCAACTTCAGGATCGACAGTGCCCCGACCAGCATGATCACCAGGGCAATTACCCAGGCGAAAATGGGACGGTCGATAAAAAATTTCGACATGGGTTACTCCCCCTGGCCAGCAGCGGCAGCAGGAGCTGGAGCAGAACCGGCAGGCTTGGCGTTGTCGGCGTCCTTGACCTTGACTTCGATGCCCGGCTTGATGAATTGCAGGCCTTCGGTGATCACACGGTCACCGGCGTTCAGGCCTTTTTCCACCAGCCAGTAGGCGCCGGCAGTACGGTTGGCCACCAGTTGACGCTGTTCTACCTTGTTGTCCTTGTTCACCACCATGGCAGTCGGGATACCTTTGATATCGCGGGTCACGCCTTGTTGTGGTGCCAGGATGGCTTTGCTGTTCACGCCAGCTTGTAACTGGGCGTGTACGAACATGCCCGGCAGCAGGGTGTGGTCAGGGTTGGGGAACACGGCGCGCAGGGTCACGGAACCGGTGGTCTGGTCAACCGACACTTCGGAGAATTCCAGTTTGCCGTCCTGGCCATAGGCGCTACCGTCTTCCAGGGTCAGCTTGACCTTGGCGGCGTTGGCGCCGGCTTTTTCCAGCTGGCCGCTTTCCAGGTCGCGGCGCAGTTTCAGCATTTCAGCCGAAGACTGCGTGACGTCGACGTAGATCGGGTCCAGTTGCTGGATCACGGCCATGGCATCGGTCTGGCCATTGCTGACCAGCGCGCCTTCGGTCACCGAAGAACGGCCGATACGCCCGGAAATCGGTGCGAATACTTTGGTGTAGCGCACGTTGATCTGGGCCGTTTGAACGTTTGCTTCCGCAGTCATGCGGTTGGCGACGGCGGTGTCGTATTCCTGGCGGCTGACGGCTTGTTCATCGACCAACTGCTTGTAGCGGTCGGAGATGGACTTGGTCTGGGTCAGGCTGGCTTGTGCGCTTTTCAGGGTGGCGTCATACACCGACGGGTCGATCTGGTAGAGCTGTTGCCCTTCCTTCACGTCGCCGCCTTCCTTGAACAGGCGCTTGAGAATGATGCCGTTGACCTGTGGGCGAACTTCCGCGATGCGGTAGGCGGTGGTGCGGCCTGGCAGCTCGGACGTCAGGGTATAGGCTTGCGGTTGAATGGTGACCACGCCGACCTGAGGGGTTTGAGCGGGCGGAGCCGCTTCTTCCTTTTTACATCCGCTGAGCAGCGATGCCAGGGCGACGGCAGTGACCAGAGCGGTAACAGCTGGCTTAAGTTGCATGAAGATCCTCGGGTCAGGCGCGCAGGGTGCGCACAAGAAGTGTGGAAGGGTAAAAAACAAACACTGAGTAGATAAGTAGCTTGCTACGCAATATACTTACGTTCATGGTTGTTTGTAAACTCTTGACAGGCTTCGCGGAATGTTGACAAAGCAACGCCCAAAGCCTCGATTTCATTACGTTCGCCACCCATGACGGTGTCGTCCCACAAATATTCGGATGATCGTTACCGGCGGTTAATTCTGCGTTAACGATAGTCTCAAGTGCCCTGATTGAGGTTGTACTGCCATGGTTCGTCGCACCAAAGAGGAAGCTCAGGAAACGCGCAGCCAGATTCTTCAAGCCGCCGAGCAAGCCTTCTATGAGCGCGGCGTCGCGCGGACCACGCTCGCGGACATCGCCGCGCTGGCCGGTGTGACGCGGGGTGCCATCTATTGGCATTTCAGTAATAAATCCGATTTGCTGCAGGCGCTGCTCGACACGCTGCATGAGCCGCTGGACGAGTTGGCCAGGGCGAGTGAAAGCGAGGATGAACTCGACCCGCTGGGCTGTATGCGCAAGCTGTTGATTCATTTGTTTCATCAAGTGGCCCTGGACCCGAAAACCCGGCGCATCAACGAGATCTTGTTCCATAAGTGCGAATTCACCGATGAAATGTGCGACATGCGTCGCCAGCGTCAGACCCACAGCCTGGAATGCAACCTGCGCATCGGCCTGACCTTGCGTAACGCGGTCCATCGCGGGCAACTGCCGGAAAACCTCGATACCACCCGTGGCGCGGTGTGCATCCACGCCTACATCAACGGGCTGATCGGCCAGTGGCTGCTGGTTCCCGACAGCTTCCAACTGCATCAGGACGCCGAGCGCTGGGTGGATGCCGGGTTGGACATGCTGCGCTGGAGCCCCAGCCTGCGCAATTAAGACAAAATGCGTAATTGCATCAGGTTGTGTCAACAGTAAAGCCCAAGGACAGTCAATCGTCCTTCCGCCTGATCGGTGGGGTGACTTTATATACGGGCTGGCGGGCAGTTGATAGGTAGCCGCCTAAGTATTTTGTAGCGATTTTGTTGCAGGCCTGTGAAGGAATGTTTCCCTGCCTCCACGAAAAAGCCCCGGTTCCTGCGAACCGGGGCTTTTTCGTTTCAGCTTATTACGTCAGATCGCCAGCGTTGGGTAGTCGATGTAACCCACCGGGCCCTTGCTGTAGAAAGTATCTGGGCGTGCTTCGTTCAACGGTGCGTCGGCTTTCAAGCGAGCCGGCAGGTCAGGGTTGGCAATGAACGGCACACCCCAGGCCACGGCATCGGCTTTGCCTTCGGCCACCCAGGCGTTGGCGCTGTCCTTGGTGAAGCGTTCGTTGGCGATGTACACGCCGCCGAAGGCTTTCTTGAGCTGTGGGCCGAGGCTGTCGCCGGCTTCTTTCTCACGGGAGCAGATGAAGGCGATACCACGCTTGCCCAGTTCGCTGGCGACGTAGGTGAAGGTTTCCGCCAGGTTGTCGTCGCCCATGTCGTGAGAGTCGGCGCGTGGTGCCAGGTGCACACCCACACGGCCAGCGCCCCAGACTTCGATGGCTGCGTCAGTTACTTCCAGCAGCAGGCGTGCACGGTTTTCCAGGGAGCCGCCGTACTGGTCAGTGCGTTTATTGGTGCTGCTCTGCAGGAACTGGTCAAGCAGGTAACCGTTGGCGCCGTGGATTTCCACGCCGTCGAAACCGGCGGCCTTGGCGTTCTCGGCACCGGTGCGGTAGGCGTCGACGATATCGGCGATTTCAGCGGTTTCCAGGGCGCGTGGCGTCGGGTAGTCGGCCAGTGGGCGCACCAGGCTCACGTGGCCTTTAGGCTGGATGGCGCTCGGGGCCACCGGGCTTTCGCCGTTGAGGTACGACTCATGGGAAATACGCCCCACGTGCCACAGTTGCAGGAAGATCTTGCCGCCTGCGCCATGGATGGCCTTGGTGACATTGGCCCAGCCGCGCACCTGGTCGTTGGACCAGATACCCGGCGTGTCCGGGTAGCCCACGCCCAGCGGCGTCACGGACGTGGCTTCGCTGAGGATCAGCCCGGCGGAGGCGCGTTGTACGTAGTACTCGGCCATCAGCGCGTTGGGCACGCGACCGGCGTCGGCACGGCAGCGGGTCAGCGGCGCCATGATGATGCGGTTCGACAGTTCCAGGTCGCCCAGTTTGATTGGATCGAAAATAGTCGTCATGGGGAAAGCACCTTTGTCTTTGAAGGGGATCAGTTAGTCGCAGGGGCCAGGTCGGCATCGCCGGTCTGACGGAAAGTAATCAGGGTCACCAACAGCGCGAGGATCGCCAGGGCCGCTGCGGCCAAGGGCACGCTGGTCAGGCCGAAACCGTGGGCAATCACACTGCCTCCGACCCAGGCGCCGAGGGCGTTGCCGATGTTGAAAGCACCGATGTTCAGGGTGGACACCAGGTTCGGCGCGGCCTTGCCGAAGGTCACCACGTTGATCTGCAACGCAGGCACGGCGGCGAACGATGCGGTGGCCCACAGGAACAGGGTGATTTCGGTCGGGATCACGGCGACGCTGGTCCAGGTCAGTGCGGTGGAGACCACCGCCATGCTGATGAACACGCCGATCAGGGTGGCCGCCAGGCGCTTGTCGGCCAGCTTGCCGCCAATGATGTTGCCCACGGTGAGGCCCAGGCCGATCAACAATAGGGTCCAGGTCACGCCTTTGGGCGACACGCCGGTGACATCGCCCAGCAACGGTGCGACGTAGGTGAAGAGGGTGAACATGGATGCGGCAAACAGCGCGGTCATGCTCAACGACAGCCAGATGCCAGCACCCTTGAGGGCGGCCAGTTCGGCGCGCATGTCGAGTTTCTCTTCATCGCGCTTGGCCGGCAGGAAGCGGATCAGGCCGATCAACGCCACCACCCCAATCACCGTCACCGCCCAAAAGGTCGAGCGCCAGCCGGCTTCCTGGCCGAGAGCCGTGCCCAACGGCACGCCCAACACGTTGGCCAGAGTCAGGCCGGTGAACATCAAGGCCACGGCCGAAGCCCGCTTGTTGGCCGGCACCAGGTTGGCGGCTACGACTGAACCAATCCCAAAGAATGCACCGTGGCACAGCGCGGTGACGACACGGGCAAACATCAGCACGTTGTAGTCACTGGCCAGGGCGCAGAGCAGGTTGCCGATAATGAAGATACCCATCAACGCTACCAGCGCCGCCTTGCGTGGCAGCTTGGCGGTGGCCAGTGCCATAAAGGGCGCGCCGATGGCCACGCCCAGGGCGTAGCCGGTTACCAGCCAGCCGGCGCCGGGAATCGATACACCCAAGTCCGCCGCCACATCGGGCAACAAGCCCATGATGACGAACTCGGTGGTGCCGATGGCGAAGGCGCTGAGGGCCAGTATGAGTAGCGAGAGGGGCATTAGGGTTTCCTTGTTACAGCGCGGCGCTGTCGTGCGCGCTGAGTTCGGTGGTGAGCGCGGCGAGGAAGGCCTGGATGGTGTCCTCGTTGCGTTTGAAAAAGTGCCACTGGCCGGCTTTCTGGCTGCTGATCAACCCGGCGCGTTGCAGGGTGGCCAGGTGGGCCGACACGGTCGACTGGGACAAGCCGCAGCGCTGGTCGATCTGCCCGGCGCAGATGCCGTATTCGTGGTTGTGCAGTTGTTCGGGGAATTGCACTTTCGGGTCTTTCAGCCAGGTGAGGATGTCTCGTCGTACTGGGTGTGCCAGGGCTTTTATTATTTCGTCGAGGTCGATGGACATGGCAGGTGCTCGGTGTCTTGCAGCGTTATATCGCGATGAGGCGAACTTTATATCGGTCTATCCCGATAGACCAATATGATTTTGGTCTGAGCCTAGGCTCATTCGGTATATCGGGTTATAACGATACGTTGAGCGCAGTGGTAGACTGCACGCCATGAATTATCTCGCACATCTGCACCTGGGCGGCCAACTTCCTGCGCAACTGCTGGGGAGCCTCTATGGCGACTTCGTCAAAGGCCGCCTGCAGGGCCAGTTCAGCCCGCAAATCGAATCGGCGATCCAGCTGCATCGTTCCATCGACCGCTTCACCGACAGCCACCCGCTGGTGGGGGAGGCGTTGTCACGCTTCAGCCTGACCCGCAGGCGCTATGCCGGGATCGTCCTCGATGTGTTTTTCGACCACTGCCTGGCGCGGGACTGGACCTTGTATGCCGACCAGCCCCTGGAGCGTTTCACGTCGCAGGTGTACCGCGTGCTGGCGGCCGAGCCGCAATTGCCGGGGCGGCTGGCGCAGATTGCGCCGTACATGGCGGCGGATGATTGGTTGGGCTCGTACCGCGAGTTTGCGGTGATGGAGCAGGTGTTGCGCGGGATCTCCCGGCGCCTGACACAGCCCGAGGAACTGGGCCATGCCATGCAGGAGTTGCGGACGTTGTACGAGCCTTTGAGTGAAGATTTCCGGCGGTTCTACCCCCAATTGCAGGCATTCGCCGCCGAACATCGTTAAGCGGCGACCAACTCTCCAGCGCGACGCGGCTCGGCCGGCTGCACCACTTCACCAAACAACGCCTTCTGCACCGCCTGCTGCGCCTGATACGCCAGTGCCGCACGTTCCTGCCCGGCGCAGGCTATCGGCTTGAGCACATGGATTTCCACATCGCCCTGGTCGTTCGCAAACAAACGCATCAGGTGCGACAGCAAATCATCATCGCCAATAAAAGGGGCCAGCGGGTCGACTTGGCCGTCACGCAGGTAACGGATCGCCACCGGTTGCAGCGACACATCCGCATCGATCGCACTGGCCAGCAAGCGCCCGTGAAAGGTGCGCAGGCTGCGCCCGTCGGTGGTGGTGCCTTCCGGGAACATCAGCAACGGATGCTCTTGCTCCAAGTGGCGCGTCATCTGCTTGCGGATCAATTGGCTGTCGCCCGAACCGCGACGGATAAACAAGCTGCCAGCCTTGGCCGCCAACCAGCCTGCCACCGGCCAGGTGCGCACTTCGGCCTTGGACAGGAATGACATCGGCGCCACGGCACCCAGCAGCGGAATATCGGTCCAGGACACATGATTGCTCACCCACAGCATCGGCTGCGTTGGCAATTCGCCGTGCACCGTCACGCGAAAGGGCAGGGCGTTGGTCAGCCGCGCCATGAAAAACCGTGACCAACGCTGGCGCCGCACCATCGAGTTTGCGATGCCCAAACGCTCGAACAGCCCAAACACACTGGCCATGCTCAAGCCCAACGCCACCACCACCAGCACGCGGGCAATGCGCCCGTAAACCCGCAGGCGGCTCATCACATTGCAGCCTTGAAGTGGCGGGCGTAACGCGGGCACAGCTCATCGCGCTTGAGCAGGATGAACACGTCGGCCACCTGGAAATCTTCATCCCAGCACGGCTCGCCGCAGATCTTCGCACCCAGGCGCATGTAAGCCTTGAGCAACGGCGGCATCTCTGCGATCACGTTGGACGGCAGGTCCAGCGCCGGCAGTGGTTTTTTCGGTTCGGCGCGCAGGTGCTCGTTGCACAGGTAGCGTTCGCGCAGACGCTGCATGATCGCGTGGGCCTGGATGCCGCCGTCGTGCATCGGGATGCTCGCGCAACCCATCAGGTAGCTGTAGCCGCCCTGGTTGAGCACTTCGGCCAACTCGCCCCACAACACGGCGATGGTGCCGCCGTTGCGGTAGGCCGGGTCGACGCAGGTGCGGCCGATTTCCAGGATCGGGCCCTGCAGGTGGAGCAAGCCATGCAGGCTGAATTCTTCTTCACTGTAGAACCGACCCAGGGTGCTGGCGGCCTGGTGGTCCAGCAGGCGGGTAGTGGCGACGAGTCGACCGCTGTTCAAGTCCCGCACGCCGATGTGGCTGCAGTGAACATCATAGTCATCCATGTCCAGGCCCAGTTCCGCGCCTTTCAGCTTGGCGTTGAACTCGCCGCTGAACACGTTGAACCGCAGGGCCTGGGCTTCCTGCAACGCCTGCGCGCCAACCAGGCGTTCGGCTTGCAGACGGCGTTCATTGCCGGTGTCGCTGATGCGGGCGATCTGAGTCATGGCGAGTCTCCGAGTGCCGGCCACGATTTCGGCCGGTCGACTTTGTTGTCCAAACTCAGGCTATGGAGGCCCGGTGTCATCTCCATGAAGTTATGGTGACGCTTGGATGACAGCCCTCTGTGTCGCAAATCTGTCATCAGCCTCGGCTAGGCTCGCGGGCTTGAATGCCCCCCTTGAGTTTGCGTCCATGGTCAGAGGCCTGCTGTGTGTTGCCCTGCTGTTCGTCACCGTTGCCGCTCACGCTGAAACCTGGCCCGATAAAGACTGGGCCAAGGGCATACCGCTTTCTGGTCCCGCTGTTGATGCCCTGGAGGCCTACGCTTTCCCGGCGCGGGACGACACCACCCGCCAAGGCATCCGCACCGATGCGTTGTTGGTGATTCGTGACGGTGAAGTGATCTACGAACGCTACGCCGCGCCCACCACCGCCAGCACCCCACATCTCACCTGGTCCGTCAGCAAAAGCCTGATGGCAGCCGTGTTGGGCGTGGCCTATGGCGAAAACCGCTTCAAATTGACCGACCCCGCCGCGCGTTTTTACCCGCCGATGAAACAGCACCCAACCGTGACCATGGCCGACCTGCTGCACTGGGCCTCGGGCCTCGACTGGCAGGAGGACTACGAATACGCGCCGCTGAAATCCTCGGTGGTGGCGATGCTTTACACCCGTGGCCGCGGCGATATGGCCGACTTTGCTGCCGACACCGAGGCTGCCAATGCACCGGGCCAGGTGTTCCGTTATTCCAGCGGCGACACCAATATCCTGTCCGCCACCCTTAAAGGCATGCTCGGGCACAAGGCTTATATGAGTTACCCGTGGGACGCACTGTTCAAGCCCTTGGGCATTCGTAATGCCACCTGGGAAACCGACGCCGATGAAACCTTCGTCGCGTCCTCTTATGCCTACCTCACGGCTCGTGACCTGGCGCGTGTCGGTTTATTGATGGAGCGGGAAGGTCGCTGGGGCGATCAACAACTACTGCCCAAAGACTGGGTCGCTTTTAATCGCCAGCCCTTCGACAAATACAAAGCCGGTCAGGACGAAGCCGTCCCCGGTGGTCATTGGTGGCTCAATAAAGGTGCTCCAAGGCCCTGGCCCGACGCCCCCGCCGACACCTTCGCCGCCCTCGGTCACTGGGGCCAGGCGCTGTACGTGATGCCTGACGAACACCTGGTCATCGTGCGCTACGGCGATGACCGCGACGGCAGCTACCGGCATAACGAACTGCTCAAACGCGTCCTCGCGGCGGTGCAACCATGATCCGCCGTCGGCCGTTTACCAGTGTGTTTCTGCTGTTATTGCTCGCCTTGCTGGGCTGGCTCTGGCACGAACGCGTCAACCTGCAAGCCTTCCCCGACATCATCGCGGCCTACACCGCCAAGGAGTACTGCTCGTGCCGCTATGTGGCCAACAACCCGGCGGAGTATTGCCGGGGGTACGTGAAGCAGTACGTGCCGACGAGTGCGTTCGGGGATAATCCGGAGCGCAGTGAGGTGACGGCGAGTGGGTTGGGGAGGACGCATGTGGCACGGTGGTTGGGGGAGCGGCAGGGGTGTCGGTTGGTGCCGTGAGGTTTCTGTTGGCACTTTCACGTGATTGATCCTAATAAATGGGCCTCTGATGAGGCCCCTCCCGGACTATCTGAACTTTATCAGTACGGCTGCAACGAGCGCCCAAGTTAACGCAATGAACGCCAACGCCATATTGAAGAACAGACGGCGTTTCAGCTGAGGCGGAAAACTCTCAAAATCCATAGGGTTTAAATCTCCAATTTGGATGTGTGCCTTCGGCCATGTCACCATCCCGGTGATTTTTGCGATCTCCAATAAGGACCAAATCAAGCCTCGTTTACCCAGACTCGGCCCCCAGAGATAGATATAACGGCTGTTCTTTAGCGCCTCCTTTATTTCCTCCAAGTGGCGGCGGCTCAAGTACAGACTGTACGCAAGGCCAATAGCTGATAGTAGGCCTGGGGCCCCCGTAACAATGATCGCAATCCAAGGGGCCCAAGTGTCGATACTGGTCATGGTTGATTAATCTCATAAAACTTCTCACCCATATACTCACCGCTCCTCTCACCAATAGTAGTACCGACCCACGCGCCAGCCCCGATTATAGCCGCTACACATACAACACCCCCTATACCTGTAGAAGCACCAAGCGCCAGGCAGACAGGGCCGCTGGCATACTTGCCTATCTCTCCACCTATATAGCCAGCAGCCGTGGAACCTGCGAATTTTCCGCCTTCGGTAAACTTAACTTTCTCGCAAGCGGCCGTAGAGTCACCGTTGCACACCTGCTGAATAGCAAGCAACGAGGACACACCTCCGAGGCCAATACTGATATATCCCCCAGCCTTTATGTACTTAGCTGCCCGACTGATCGCCTCCACATGCGCGGAGTACCCCGGAATCTACCCAGGCGCCCGGGCCTTGTCCCAATGATGTATCAGGCTGTTACTTGAAATGCTGGGGGACGTTTTCAACTTGGAGTGATCCTTCATCAAGCTAACTTAAGCTTCAGCAGTACGAAAACGGTCGTTAGCCAAACGCCGGTAGCAATTATCATCACAAAGTCGAGTTTTAGTAGGCGTTTGAGGTGGGGAGGGAAGTTTTTATGATCGACAGTGTCCAGGTCGCCGATGCGGATATGCGTCTGCGGCATCATTATCATCCCTGTGATTTTTGTTATCTCCAACAGTGACCAAATCAAACCTCGTTTCCCCAGACTCGTCCCCCAAATATAAATATAACGGCTGTTCTTCAACGCCTCTTTCAAGGCCTCCAAGTGACGGCGACTTAGGTAGAGACTGTATGCAGTATTTACAAGTGCGAGCAGGCTCCAGCCACCAAGAGCAATGATCGCAACCCAAGGGGACCAGGTGTCGATACTGGTCATGATTGATTAATCTCATAAAACTTCTCATCCATACACTCACCGCTCCTCTTACCTGAGCTTCAGCAGAGTGGCCACAACTATCATCCAAATAAACGCGGTAGCCATCATCGTCAAATTAATGATCAAATGCCGTTTCAGATGAGGCGGAAATTTTTCAATGTCGGCAGAGTTTACCTCTCCAATAATGATGGACGCCCTTGGCCACACAACTATTCCAGCGATTTTTGATATTTCCAAGAAAGACCAGATCAAACCTCGCTTTCCTAAGCTTGGGCCCCAAAGATAAATGTAGCGACTGTTCTTCAGGGCTTCCTTTATCTCTTCAAGATGGCAGCGGCTAAGGTAAAAGTTGTGTGCAATGCCGGTAATTGCGAGTAGGCCGGGCACGCCTATAAAAATGATCGCAGCCCAAGGATCCCAAGTGTCGATATTGGTCAAGGCTGTACGGCCTCGTAGATTTTCTCACCGATATATTCGCCACCCATACCACCGACGGTCGTACCTACCCATGCGCTAGTTCCCACTATCGCCGCGACGCAAATAACGCCTCCTATACCTCCTGTGGATGCGCCGATTGCCAAGCACATCGAGCTCCCAACGGAACTCGCTAAACCGCCGCCTGCAATACCGAAAGCAGTAGATAGTCCGAATTTTCCTCCTTCAGTAAATTTTATCTTCTCGCAAGCCGCTTCTGAGTCGCTGCTGCACACTTGCTGAATAGCTAACAAAGATGACGCACCACCTACACCAACAGCCAGATACCCCCCCGCCTTCATATATTTGGTCGCCCGACTCACCGCCTCCACATGCGCCGAATACCCCGGAATCTGCCCCGGCCCACCCGCCTTGTCCCAGTGATGCACCAAACTGCGGCTGGAAATACCCAGTGCTGTTTTCAACTTGGGATGATCCCCCAAGGTTGTCTGGCCGCGCAGCCGAGTAGAGTTCAGCAGATGAGCGTCCAACTGAGCGAGCAGCCGCTGGCGATCAGCAAAAAACTGCGGTGATTTAAGGTGACCATGCTGGCGATACTGTTCTTGATGCAGTCGCTCAATGGCTTGCAGGGTATCGTGCAGGTTAGCCAGGTGCTTCTCCATCACCACCGCACTGACACCCAGCCAGGTCGAGGTATGGCCGATGAAGCTGGCAATTTCGGCACCGTGACGATGCAGGAAGTCAGCCTCTTGCGGCGTCAGTGAGTCGAGTGATGCGTAGACCTGTTGGGCGGCCTGCATCAGTTGTGCTTCCTGATAAGTACAGGAAGTGTTGTTCGGATCACTGAGCACAATCAGTGAACCCGCTTTAACGTTTACGGTACTAGGATTAAGCGCCCGAAACTTGCGCATTACAGCCGGATCAGGGGTTGGAAAGAGTGTTCTCTCCAGCGCTTCACGGCTCATGCTGGTGGGCACGATGTAGAAACCCGGTTCCTGACCCTGTACGCCGTTAAATGCTGTCGGGATGGGTGTACTTGGAGAGGTGTATGAGCTTGTAGAGGGCGCTGCCTGGCCGGTGTTCGTTGTTCGAGCCGACTCGGCTGTTCGGCTGGCCGTTCGCGCTCCAGCACTTCGGCTTTCGTAGGAGGCCCAGGTCACTGAAGGAACCAGTTCGGCTTTGCAGGGACAATCGCTGTAGCTGTCCAGCGTACCGGCCATAAGCCTGCCGTGGCTGTTCATATGCGAAATGCCACCGACGATTCGATAAGTTTCTCCGTTCTTTCCACAGGTCACTCGGTCACCTTCGCAGGCATGAAGGAGGCCATACATGTTGATTCTTTTATCGCCGTCCAGCACTTCGCCGCCGCAGGTGGTTTTGTCGCCCTGACCGATGAAATAACCCTTGTTCATTGTATTGTCCTTTGTTTTACCGTCCGTTTCATCTGTGTTGAAACAGCAGGGCACTTCGCAGTGCCATGTTGTTGTTTCAGCGTGCAGTCGTGGGCAGGAAGTCCTGTGCCAGAGGCACACCTTCACGGGCAATTAGCAGGGTTGAGTCTTGAGGTGTATTGATGATCAGATCGCCATTGCTGAGACGACTGCCCACCAGCGCGATATTGCTATTGGCTTTACCTGCGGTCGTCACGACTTGCGATTGAGTACCGTCTGGGTACACAACGTAATCGCCTTTTTGTGCGGCGCGCACGTGTGAGCCGTCAGTCAATTTGAGTTCCACCGGAAATGTCGCTTGTTTAATCACTCCGCCGTCGCGAGTCTGACTGCCCTGTGTGGCTATTCGGTAAATAGCGATCGCAGGATGAGCGTTAAGGTAGGTCTGTTGTTGATTAACGATCTCCAACGCTTGCTTGTTGAAGGTCGCAAGTTGCTCCTCCGTAAAGCGGGGTTTGTCCAAGTTTCTTAAAAGTTCCGATGAGGCGTCATTGGTATACGGCGAAGGGCGAGGAGTATTCATGTTGAAAAACCTTTTCCAAAAAAGTTGGCTGGTTACCTCTTAACTAACAATGAATTGAGCGTAGTGAGCAAGAGGTGGTGAGTAACACACCAAACTTTGGAGAGGCTTTTGCTTTGCGTACAGTCAGACGTTTCCGGTAGTCGCGTCGTAAGAATCTGATAGAGCGATTGCCTAGGCATAGGAATGACGTCTAGGCGCCCGATGCATTACATCGGGCGCGAACGACTTACTGAGGGGATGAATTGCCGGGTTGCATAGCCATTAGTAGATCATCAACGATGGCTTTGCCCATTTCGCCCAGGTAATGCGACGCGAACGCGAATTTCTCTGCCTTGGGATCCATTGCGGCCTCCAAGGAGAGCATTTTTGCGTAATAGAGCACGTGGGATGCGTGTTCAAGGGCTTCCACAATCGGAACCCCGGCGTTGACGCGGAACACTTTCAAATGGCTTTTGTTTTCACCGCAGTCTGCGAAGGCCACGGCGCCGATGGTTTCGGCTGAGGGTATTTCGTACGGCATAGCTTGCTCCTTTGGTACAACCAAAAAGAGCTGCCAGTCACGATTCCAAGCATGAGGGTGGCAGCTGTACGCAGGTTGGAATCCGAGAAGAAGCGACTCGGCAGGCACGAGGCCTCCCACGTACAGCCGCCATAAAGCACAAACAGCGGGCACAAAAAAGCGCCGACTTATTGTATGACGACGCTGTAGCGCCTTCTTTCTCGGGATTCCACGCCCGGTCGCTGATGAGCAGCGACGGAGGCAGATTAACGCTATGCCGGCGCCGTCGCAACCAGTGGCAAATGGCTGCGCTCCGTGGCGAGGGAGCTTGCTCCCGTTCGGCTGCGCAGCAGTCGTCGGCTTTTTTGGGGGGCGCTTCGCACCCCAGCGCAAGCAAGCTTGCTCGCCACAGAGATAGGCACGCTTCAGGGGGACGGTGTAATGCCCCAAGGTTCCACCCAGTGGAACCACCTTTGATTGTCCTTGCGCCCACATCGCGGTTAGCTGGCGATGTGCAGCAAACAAGAACGGGAACACCCGCCTGTGAGGAGAATCACCATGCGCCCACACCAGCACATCCTGGATTGGCTCAGCGACGTTGCCGGCGATTTGCACGCCGTGCGCCAGGACATCCACGCCCATCCTGAACTTGGCTTTGAAGAGAATCGCACCAGCGCGCTCGTCGCCAAATCCTTGAAAGGCTGGGGCTATGAGGTGCACACCGGCATCGGCAAGACCGGCGTGGTGGGCGTGCTGCGCAATGGCAGCAGCCCCCGCACCCTGGGCATTCGTGCCGACATGGATGCGTTACCCATCATCGAAAACACCGGCGCGTCCTACACCAGCCAACACGCCGGTTGCATGCACGCCTGCGGGCATGACGGCCACACCACCATGCTGCTCGGCGCCGCGCGCTACCTGGCGGCGACTCGGCAGTTCGACGGCACCCTGAACGTGATTTTCCAGCCCGCCGAAGAAGGCCAGGGCGGCGCCGAAGCCATGCTGGCCGACGGTTTGCTGGAGCGTTTTCCCTGCGATGGCTTGTTTGGCATGCACAACATGCCGGGGCTGCCGGCGGGACATCTGGGCTTGCGCGTCGGGCCGATGATGGCCTCGCAGGACTTGCTCACCGTGACCCTCGAAGGTGTTGGCGGCCATGGCTCCATGCCACATTTGACGGTGGACCCGTTGGTCGCGGCGGCGAGCATGGTCATGGCGTTGCAGACGGTGGTGTCGCGCACTATCGACACCCAGGAAGCCGCCGTGGTAACGGTTGGCGCGCTGCAAGCGGGCCAGGCAGCCAATGTGATTCCCCAAGAGGCGTTGTTGCGTTTGAGCCTGCGCGCTCTCAATCCCAAGGTGCGTGAGCAGATGCTGGCGCGCGTGTTCGCCATCATCCAGACCCAGGCCGCCAGCTTTGGCTGCACGGTACAGATCGAACACCGCCCGGCCCTATCCGGTGTTGGTCAATCACGCCGAAGAAACCGAATTCGCCCGCCAGGTCGGCGTCGCCTTGCTCGGCGCCGACGCGGTGGACGGTAACACCCGCACGCTGATGGGCAGCGAAGACTTCGCCTGGATGCTGCAACGCTGCCCCGGCAGCTACCTGTTCATCGGCAACGGCGTGTCGCGGCCGATGGTGCATAACCCCGCTTATGACTTCAACGACGACATCCTGCTGACTGGCGCCGCCTATTGGGGCGCGCTGGCCGAGAGCTGGCTCAAGCCTGCCTGACGACCTTCTTTTTCTGCCGCTGGACCCTTTCCCTCGATCGGTTGAATGGAGTGTTCCTCATGCAGATTGCAAAACCAGGTGTGTCCCGCACCCGCCAAGTGGTGGCGGCCGTGATCGGCAATGCGCTGGAATGGTATGACTTCATCGTTTATGGCTTTCTGGCGAGCATCATCGCCCGGCAGTTTTTCCCATCGGATGACGAGTACGCCTCGCTGCTGATGGCCTTGGCCACTTTCGGCGTGGGCTTTTTCATGCGTCCGGTGGGCGGCATCCTGTTGGGGATCTATTCCGACCGCAAAGGCCGCAAGGCTGCGATGCAGTTGATTATCCGGCTGATGACCGTGTCCATCGCGCTGATCGCCTTCGCACCCAATTACGCCGCCATCGGCATGGGCGCGCCGTTGCTGATCGTGGTGGCGCGCATGCTTCAAGGGTTTGCCACCGGCGGTGAATACGCGAGCGCCACAGCGTTCCTGGTGGAAAGCGCGCCGGCCCATCGCAAGGGCTTATATGGCTCCTGGCAATTGGTGGGGCAATGCCTGGCCGTGTTCGGCGGCGCGGCGATGGTGGCGGCGGTCACGCATTTCTTTTCGCCGCAAACCCTCGACCTGTGGGGCTGGCGCTTGCCGTTTGTGTTCGGTTTGCTGATTGGTCCGGTGGGCCTGTGGATTCGCCGGCACATGGAAGACCCGGAGGAATTCATCGAGGCACGCAAACAGGCAACCGGCCCGGCGCCGAGCCTGATGCAGGTGGTGCGCGAGCATCGGCGCAGCATCCTCGTGTCCATGGGCCTGGCCTGTGGCGCGACGGTGTCGTTCTATGTGGTGCTCGTGAACATGCCGACCTTTGCCCATAAAAGCCTCGGTCTGCCGCTGGATCAAGTGCTGATGGTGCAGATGTTTGCGGTGGCACTGATGACCGTAGTGATTCCACTGTCAGGGCTGCTCTCGGATCGCCTGGGGCGGCGGCCGGTGTTGATGGCGTTCACCTTGGCGTTTTTTGTGATGGTCTATCCGCTGTATGTGTGGGTCGCTGCTGCACCGTCCATCGAGCGTCTGCTGGTGATGCAGGTGATGCTGTGCACCGCCATCGGCGGCTTTTTCGGGCCGGCACCGACGGCATTGGCTGAGCAGTTTCCCATCGAAGTTCGCTCGACCGGTGTATCGGTCGCCTATAACGTGGCGGTCATGGTGTTCGGCGGTTTCGCGCCGTTGATTGTCACTTGGCTGACCCAAGTGCTGGGCACGCCCGTCGCGCCATCTTTCTATGTATTGTTCGCTTGCGTGCTGACGCTGCTGGGCACTTACTGCATGCATGAGGCGCCGCGGGCCAAGCAACCGCAGCCGTTTTCCAAAGAGGTGAAGCCTTGAGTATTGTTGATTGGGATGCCACTGAACTGTCGCGGGCGATCCATGCGCGGCAGGTGTCGTGCGAAGAGGTGATGCAGGCCTACCTGGCGCAGATCCAGCGCTTCAATCCGACGGTGAATGCGCTGGTGTCGCTGCGCGATGCCGATGACGTGTTGGCCGAGGCGCGGGAACGTGATCGCGAGCTGGACCAAGGCCAGTCACGCGGCTGGATGCACGGCATGCCCCAGGCGATCAAGGACCTCGCGGCGACCCAAGGCTTGCGCACCACCCTGGGTTCGCCGCTGTTCGCCGAGCACGTACCCAGCGAAGACGCCATCAGCGTGGCGCGCGTGCGGGCCAGTGGCGCGATCATCATCGGCAAGACTAACGTGCCGGAGTTCGGCCTGGGTTCGCAGACCTACAACACGCTGTTCGGCACCACCGGCAATGCCTACGACCCCAGCCTCGTCGCGGGCGGCAGCAGCGGCGGGGCGGCGGTGGCCCTGGCGCTGCGCATGCTGCCGGTGGCTGACGGCAGCGACATGATGGGCTCGCTGCGCAACCCGGCGGCGTTCAACAACGTGTTTGGCTTGCGCCCGTCCCAAGGCCGTGTGCCTTATGGGCCGACGCCGGAACTGTTCGTGCAGCAATTGGGCACCGAAGGCCCGATGGGCCGCAGCGTCACGGATGTGGCTCAGTTGTTGAGTATCCTGGCGGGTTACGACCCACGGGTGCCGTTGTCGTCCAAGGAGGATCCGGCGGTGTTCGGCCAGCCCTTGCAGCGCGATTTCAAGGGCGCACGCTTGGGCTGGCTGGGGGATTACAACGGCTATCTGCCGATGGACGACGGCGTGTTGAGCCTGTGCGAATCGGCCCTCGGCGATTTCACTGCGTTGGGCTGCACGGTGGAAAGCTGCCAGCCGGATTTTTCCATGGCGCGGCTGTGGCGCAGCTGGTTGGTGCATCGCCACTGGCTGGTGCACGGCAACCTCGGCGCGGCCTACGCCAATCCGCAGAAACGTGCGCTGCTCAAGCCCGAAGCGCAATGGGAAGTGGAGGGCGGCCTGGGTTTGACGGCCCAGCAGGTGTACCAGGCGTCGGTGGATCGCAGCGAGTGGTATCGCGCGCTCGCCAAGCTATTCGAACGTTACGATTTCCTGCTGTTGCCGACTGCCCAAGTGTTCCCTTTCGATGCACAACAGCCCTGGCCACGCCTCGTTGGCGGGCGCGAAATGGACACCTATCACCGCTGGATGGAGGTGGTAATCGGCCCGACCCTGGCCGGGCTACCGAGCATGAACGTGCCGGTAGGGTTCAACCCTCAGGGCCTGCCCATGGGCGTGCAGATCATCGGCCCGGCCCCAGTCGGATCGCGCGGTACTGCAGTTGGCCTATGCTCATGAACAGCTGACGCAATGGGTTCAGCGTCGGCCGCCGACGTGCCTGGCGTCGACGGATTGATCCGCGACCGGGCCTGTATCTTGCTGTGAACAATGATCATCCATCGGCAACAGGGAGATCGAACATGGAGACAGGCACCGTACGCTCGGTCGAGCGCGCGCTGGCAATCGTCGAGTTGCTGGGCGAGCACCAGGCTCTGGGGCTGGAGGAGTTGCACTACCTCACACGTCTGCCCAAGGCCACGGTGTCGCGCATGTTGCTGACGTTGCAGGAGCAGGGCTGGGTCTATCGTGGCCTGAGTGATCGCCGTTACCGCCTACGCGCCCAACGCCTGTTTGGTGACACCCAGCAACGCTTCAAACGCCAGGTAGTAGAAAGCGCGGCGCCGTGGCTGCTGGAACTCAGCGAGCGCACCGGGCTGGTGGTGGATTTATCCTGTTTTGATGGCGAGCGCCTGGAAGTCATGGAAAGCGCGATCCCCAGCGTGTTGCGCAAGCTATACCCCAACAATTGCCAGATCGTCGGCCAGCACGCCAGCCTGTTTCATTCGGCGATGGGCAAGGCCTGCCTGACCCAATTGCCGGCCGAAGAGGTGCAACGGTTGGCGGGGCGCGACCAGGTGGCGGCGGACGAGCAATACCAGGCCTGCGAGCAAACCCAGCACCAGGGCTTCGGCCAGCGCACCGAGGGGTATTGGGAGTATCCGGTGCGCCTGCCGTTTCTGATTCGCGCCGTGGCCCTGCCGGTGCGCGCCAACGGTCGCCTGGTCGGCAGCATGGCGTTGCATTGGCCGATGCATCAGGCGCCGGTGGAGCGGGTGTTGAACCTGCACTTGGCCAGCCTGGAAGAGACGGTGCGCGAAGTGCAGCGCGCATTGGCGTAACCCTCGCGATCCGGTTAAGGTTCGTTCAGGTTTTTCGCCCCATGAGTCTTCAATGTTCAACGCTTCTGTGATCAAACCCCTGGCCTTGGCCCTGTTGGCCGCCGCCGCTGTGCCTGCCCATGCCGACTGGTACCTGGATAACGAGTCCTCGCGTCTGTCCTTCGTCACCACCAAGAACACCGAAATCGCTGAAGTGCAGCGCTTCCTGGTGTTGCACGGGAAGGTCGACAGCAAGGGCGCGGCGCAACTTGAGGTGGAGCTGGAGTCGGTCAACAGTGGCATCCCGCTGCGCGACGAGCGCATGCGCAACCAGTTGTTCGAGATCAAGACTTTTCCCGATGCGTTGATCAACGCGCAAATCAACCTGCAACCGATCAACGATTTGGCCCCTGGCGCGCAATTGGAATTGCGCCTGCCGTTGTCCGTGACCCTGCACGGCAAGACCCAAACCTACAGCGCCGAGCTGTTGGCCACGCGCTTGGACGACCGACGCTTCCAGGTGGTGACCCTGGAACCGCTGGTGATGCATGCCGAGGACTTTGACCTGGCGCCGGGTGTGGCGGCGATGCGCAAAGCGGCGGGGCTCAAGTCGATCAGTCTGTCGGTGCCGGTGGGTGCGGTGCTGATCTTCACGGCGCGCTGACATGAGCGGCGCGGTGTTCCCCTGGCGCAGCGCCAACCGTTTCGAATTGCTGATCGACGGGCCGAATTTCTTCCCGCAGATGCTGGTGGACATTGCCCGCGCCGAGCAGCAAGTCGAGCTGGAGTTGTACCTGGTGGAAGCCGGGAGCTGTGCCGAAGCCATGGTGCAAGCGTTGGTGCTCGCCGCCGAACGCGGCGTGCAGGTGCGCTGCCTGTTCGATGATTACGGCAGCCTGGCGTTTACCCTCGGGCTGCGTAAACGCTTGACCGACGCGGGTGTAGAACTGCGTTTCTACAATCGCCTGAGCTGGCGCCGTTGGATGCGCAATCTGTACCGCGATCATCGCAAACTGTTATTGATCGACCAGAGCATCGCCTTTGTCGGCGGCACCGGCGTGACCGACGAGTTCTGGACGCCGGGCAATGACAGCGCCGACTGGCATGAAGTCATGGTGCAGATCAGCGGCCCGTTGGTGCAGGACTGGCAAGCATTGTTCGACCGTCAATGGCACGCCAACAACGCGCGCCGCGCCTGGAAACCAGCCACCCACTTCGGCTTGCCACGCTTGCCCAGGATGCCGGCCACCGGGCCGGGGCTAGGCCGTGTCGCCTACGCCGACGCCCGCCAACACCGCGATATCCTGCAATCGCTGATCCGTGCGTTGAACAGCGGCAAACAGCGGATCTGGTTGGCGACCCCGTATTTTCTGCCCACCTGGGGCGTACGCCGTGCGTTACGTCGGGCCGCAGGGCGTGGCGTAGACGTGCGTTTGCTACTCACTGGCCCACGCACCGATCACCCGTCCGTGCGTTATGCCGGCCACCGTTATTACCCGCGCTTGCTGCGTTCGGGCGTGCAGATCTTTGAATACCAGCCGTGCTTCCTGCACCTGAAAATGGTGCTGGTGGATGACTGGGTCAGTATTGGGTCGTGCAATTTCGACCACTGGAATTTGCGCTTCAACCTGGAAGCCAATCTGGAAGCGTTGGACCCTGAATTGACGCGGGCGGTGGTGGGCAGTTTCGAGCGGGATTTCGCGCAGAGCCTGGCAGTGAGCCTGGAGGCGTGGAAGTCGCGGCCATTGTGGCGGCGGGTAAAGCAGCGGGTGTGGGGGTGGATTGATCGGTTGGTGGTGAATTTGTTGGATAGACGCGGCTAGCTTAAACACTGACCGCGTCTACAGCTTTAGATCAGAGCAATTCGAACGTCTGCTGCTGCACATCCTGGGAATCCAACCCGATCTGCACATTGAACTCGCCCGGCTCTGCCGCGAACTTCAGTTGGGTGTTGTAGAACTTCAAGTCTTCCTCGGTGATGGTGAAGTGCAACGTGCGCTCTTCGCCGGCCTTGAGCATGACTTTCTGGAAGTTCTTCAGCTCCTTGATCGGGCGGATCATCGAGCCGGCCACGTCCTGGATATACAGCTGCACCACGGTTTCGCCATCCACCTTGCCGGTGTTGGTCACGGTGACACTGGCGTCGAGCTTGCCGGTCTTGTTCAGGGTGGTGGACGACAACGCCATGTCCGACAGGCTGAACGTGGTGTAGCTCAAGCCGTAGCCGAACGGGAACAGGGGACTGGTGGTGTCATCGAAGTACTGCGAGGTGTAGTTGCCCGGCTTGCCTGGGGTGAACGGCCGGCCGATGGTCAGGTGGTTGTAGTAGGTCGGAATCTGCCCCACCGAGCGTGGGAAGGTGATCGGCAGTTTGCCCGACGGGTTGTAGTCACCAAACAGTACGTCGGCAATCGCGTTGCCGCCTTCGGTGCCGGCGAACCAGGTTTCCAGGATCGCGTCGGCCTGTTGGTTCTCTTCGAGAATCGACAATGGGCGGCCGTTCATCAGCACCAGCACCAGCGGCTTGCCGGTGGCCTTCAGGGCCTTGATCAGGTCGCGCTGGCTTTGCGGGATGTTCAGGTCGGTGCGGCTTGAGGATTCATGGGACATGCCACGGGACTCGCCCACGGCAGCCACCACCACATCGGCATCCTTGGCGGCCTTGACGGCCTCGTCGATCATCACCTGGGCTGGGCGGGTGTCATCCACCACTTCCGGCGCATCGAAGTTGAGGAAGTTCAGGTAGTCGACCACCGCCTTGTCGTTGGTGATGTTGGCGCCACGGGCATAGATGATCTTGCCTTTCTCGCCGATCACCGCGTTCAAACCGTCGAGCAGGGTGACCGACTGTTCCGGCTTACCGGCGGCGGCCCAACTGCCCATCATGTCGATCGGCGCCTTGGCCAGCGGGCCGACCAGGGCGATGGTCGCGGATTTCTTCAGCGGCAGCGTGTTGTTCTGGTTTTTCAGCAGCACCAGGCTGCGGCGGGCGATGTCGCGGGCTTCGGCGCGGTGCAGGCGGCTTTCGGCGTAGGTGTCTGCCGGGTCATCCTCGGCCTTGCCGATGCGCAGGTACGGGTCTTTGAACAATCCCATGTCGTACTTGGCGCCGAGCACTTCGCGCACGGCGTTGTCGATGTCGCTCTGCTCGATCTCGCCGGACTTGAGCAGGCCGGGCAATTCCTTGCCGTACAGCGAGTCGTTCATGCTCATGTCGATGCCGGCCTTGATCGCCAGCTTGGCGGCTTCACGCCCGTCCTTGGCCACGCCGTGCTTGATCAGCTCGAAGATCGCGCCGTGGTCGCTCACGGCCAGGCCCTTGAAGCCCCAGTCCTTGCGCAGCAGGTCGTTCATCAGCCAGGTGTTGGCGGTGGCGGGCACGCCGTTGATCGAGTTCAGCGCCACCATCACGCCGCCGGAACCGGCCTTGATCGCCGCGTGGTAGGGCGGCAGGTAGTCCTGGTACATCTTGACCGGGCTCATGTCGACCACGTTGTAGTCGCGGCCGCCTTCCACCGCGCCATACAAGGCGAAGTGCTTGACGCTGGCCATGATGCTGTCGGCATTCGCCGGGCTCACACCCTGGAACGCCTTGACCATCACTTCGGCGATGCGTGAAACCAGGTAGGTGTCTTCACCGAAGCCTTCGGAAGTGCGGCCCCAGCGTGGGTCGCGGGAGATGTCGACCATCGGCGCAAAGGTGATGTCGAGGCTGTCGGCGGCGGCTTCCTGGGCGGCGATGCGTCCGGAGCGGCCGATGGCGTCCATGTCCCAGCTGGAGGCCAGGGCCAGGCTGATCGGGAAAATCGTGCGGTGGCCGTGGATCACGTCGTAGGCGAAGAACATCGGGATCTTCAGGCGGCTGCGCATCGCCGCGTCCTGCATCGGACGGTTTTCCGGGCGGGTGATGGAGTTGAAGGTGCCGCCGATGCGGCCGGCGGCGATTTCCTTGCGGATCAGTTCGCGGGGCATTTCGGGGCCGATGCTGATCAGGCGCAATTGGCCGATCTTTTCATCCAGGGTCATCTGCTTGAGCAGGTCGCTGACGAAGGCGTCCTTGTCTTTAAGCGCAGCAGGCTTTGTTTCTGCCCATACGGGGTGACTGGCCAGAGTGGCAACAAGGCCGAGCAAACACAGCTTTTTCATGAATATCCTTTTTCGGCTCACTGCACAGCGAAAATGCGCTGATCTGCCAAAATGTGGGGAACATATGTTGTTGTTCGAGTGTTATTGCAGAAAATGCACCACACTTCTGAACTCTTATTTGTGCTGGGCATCTTTTTAGCTGATTGATCTGATGCAATCCAGTCGCGGCAGCGGATTATGCCTTACCGTTGCCACATTCCACCAAGGTTCGCCAGGAGAAACACCATGCAAGCAGCACAAGGCTACCGCTGGGGCGTGAAAGCCGCAGTTTTGTTACTAATTAGTACCGTATTGAGTGGTTGCGGCATCAACAACATTCCCACACTGGATGAACAGGCCAAGGCGGCCTGGGGCCAGGTGCAGAACCAGTACCAACGTCGTGCCGACCTGATCCCCAACCTGGTGGAAGTGGTCAAGGGCTACGCCGCCCATGAGCAAGACACCCTCACCGCCGTGATTGAAGCGCGGGCCAAGGCCACCTCGATCCAGGTGGATGCGAGCACCCTCGACAACCCGGAAAAACTCAAGCAGTTCCAGCAGGCCCAAGATGGCTTGAGCGGCGCACTCAGCCGCTTGATGGTGGTGTCCGAGCGCTACCCGGACCTGAAGGCCAACCAGAACTTCCTGGCCCTGCAATCCCAGCTTGAAGGCACTGAGAACCGTATCGCCGTGGCTCGCCGCGACTTTATCCAGGCGGTGCAGGCCTACAACACTGAGATCCGCACTTTCCCTGGCCGTCTGTGGCACAGCGTGATGTACAGCGACTTGCCGATCCGCGCCACGTTTGAAGCCACCAGTGCCGATGCCGATAAAGCGCCGCAAGTGAAGTTCAAATAAGGCTGCACTGAGGTGTCGATGCGTTTATTACGGATAGGCCTGGCGTTGTGGCTGTTGGCCTGCGTCGGTGCGGCCCAGGCAGCGCTGACCTTCCCGGCGCTGACCGGGCGGGTGGTGGACAACGCCCAGATGATCGACCCGGCCACGCGCCAGCAACTGACGCAGCAGTTGCAGGCGCTGGAGCAGACCTCCGGCGACCAGATCGTGGTGGTCACCGTGCCTGACCTGCAGGGCGCGCCCATTGAGGACTTCGGTTATCAATTGGGCCGCGAGTGGGGTATCGGCCAGAAGGGCAAGGACAACGGCGCGCTGTTGATCGTCGCCCGCGATGAGCGCAAATTGCGCATCGAAGTCGGCTATGGCCTGGAAGGTGTGCTCACCGATGCGCAGTCGTGGGTGATCATCAACCAGGTGATTGCGCCGGCGTTCAAGGCCGGTCACTACAGCAAAGGCATCAGCGACGGCGTGGCCGCGATGGTGCAGGTGGTGGGCGGCGAGCCACTGGCGGTGCCGGCGCATGTGGCGGATGCCAACTTTGCCAAGGATAATCCCGGGTTTTCCATCGGCCTGTTTATCCTGCTGATCGGCGTGTTGTGGCTGTGCAATCGCATGGGGCTGCCGGTGGGCGCTATTTTGCTGGCGATTCTCAGCAGCAGCGGCCGTGGCGGTGGCGGCGGGGGAGGCGGCGGTGGTTTTCGGGGCGGCGGTGGCGGCTTCGGCGGCGGCGGGGCTTCAGGCGGCTGGTGATGATAATAATGAGAGAGCAAGCACAACCATGGCATTACTGACTGAACACGAGCAGCGCCAAGTCGCGGAAGCGATCGCCCGCGTCGAGAAAACCACCGACGCGGAGCTGGTGACCGTATTGGCCGCCCGCGCCGACGACTACGCTTATATCCCGCTGTTGTGGGCCAGTCTGATCGCGTTGGTGGTGCCCGGCGTGGTGCATTACTTGTCGGGTTACCTGACCATGTACACCTTGCTGTTGGCGCAATGGGCGACATTCATCGTGTTGTGCCTGGTGTTCCGTTTGCCCAAGGTGACCACGCGGTTGATCCCCCGTTCGGTGCGCCACTGGCGTGCGTCCAACCTGGCGCGGCGGCAGTTCCTGGAGCAGAATCTGCACCACACCCTGGGCAGCACCGGCGTGCTGATTTTTGTCAGCGAGGCGGAGCGGTACGTGGAGATTCTGGTGGATGACGGCATTTCCAAGCGCCTGGATGACGGCAGTTGGGATGTGATCGTCAAGGCGTTTACCCAGCAGGTGAAACAGGGGCAGACGTTGGCGGGGTTTATCGACTGCATCGAAGCCTGCGGCGAGTTGTTGAAGGTGCATGTGCCGGTGACGCAAACCCGCAATGAACTGCCCAATCGATTGGTGGTGCTGGAGTAAGGCGTACCGCTGGTCAAATAACTCCGTGCCCTGGCGGGCTATCCCCCCTAAAATGCCCGGCATTCCCTGCCCGAGGCGTTTTTGTTCATGTCTGTCACCGCTCAACCTGCCCGCCCTGCGCCGGATCATCACGCCCAGTTCATTGAACTGCTCAGCGCAAGCCTCGCGCAAAACGCCTTTATCAAGCTGGTGCTGGCCAAGTACGTCGGTGAGGAAGCCGAGTTGCAGCGGCTGATCATCAAGCCGGTCACGGTCAAGGAGCAGGCGTGCCTGTCCTTCGTCTACCGCTACAAGACCCGCGACATCACCAAGAACTTCCCGCAGGCCGAAGGTGTGGCAGCGATTGCCGCGTTGCTGCCGGCGCAGTTCAAGAACGCGCACCTGCTGTCGCTGACTGACGAAGCCCAGCTGGAATACAGCAAGAAGAACAAAAGCTCGCTGTTCAAAAGCAAGCCACAGCAACTGCGTGAAGCGCCGTCGGCTGAGCATAACCGCGAGAAGAATCGCTTCCTCGACCTGAGCCGGCCATTCCTCGCCGACCTCGGTGTGACCGACGCCAAGCAGGCGCTGATCCCGTCGATGTCGCGCAAGTGGAAGCAGATCAACAAGTTCATCGAAGTGTTCAGCCACGCGCTCACCTCGTCGCCTTTGAAGCTGGACCAGCCGGTGCGTGTCGCTGACTTCGGCTCGGGCAAGGGCTACCTGACGTTCGCGATCCACGACTACCTGCGCAACACCCTCAAGGCCGAGGGCGAAGTGACCGGCGTCGAGCTGCGCGAAGACATGGTGACCCTGTGCAACTCAGCGGCCGCCCGCCTGGAGCATCCGGGGCTGGTGTTCAAGTGCGGCGATGTACGCAGTGTGGCGCCCAGCGAACTGGACGTGATGATCGCCCTGCATGCCTGCGACATTGCCACGGACTACGCGATCCACACCGGCATCCGTTCCGGCGCGTCGATCATCATGTGCTCGCCGTGCTGCCACAAGCAGATTCGCCTGCAGATCCAGAGCCCACTGCTGCTCAAGCCGATGCTGCAATACGGCCTGCACCTGGGCCAACAGGCCGAAATGGTCACCGACAGCTTGCGTGCGCTGTTCCTCGAAGCCTGTGGGTATGAGACCAAGGTGTTTGAGTTCATCTCGTTGGAACACACCAACAAGAACAAGATGATTCTGGCGGTCAAGCGCGCCGAGCCTGTGGACAACGCGCAGTTGCTGGAGAAAATCCAGGCGCTTAAAGCGTTCTACCACATCACCGAACATTGCCTGGAAGCCCTGCTGCGCGCGGATGGCTACCTGGCCTGATCGGCCACAGCCACGGGCGCAGGCTGCACCGCCGTCTTGCGCCCCAGCATCACCGTCACGATCACCCCACAGGCAAACAGCCAGGTGATTGGCTCGATGTGTTCGCCAAAGAACAGCGCCGAAAACGCGATGGTGAAGAAGATCTGCAACAGCTGGATCTGGCTGACCCGCGCAATCCCGCCCATGGCCAACCCGGCGTACCAGGCAAAGAACCCCAGGAACTGCGAGAACAGCGACACGTAGCCAAACGCCCACCAGGCGCGCATGGAAATCGCCCCTTGATGCTGCGCCGCCAGGTACCACACCGGCCCGATCAGCACGGGCGTCGACAGTACCAGCGCCCAACAGATCACCTGCCAGCCGCCCATCTCCTTGGCCAATCGGCCGCCTTCGGCATAACCCAGGCCGCCCACCGCGATTGCACCGAGCATCAGCAAATCACCGGCCTGGATACTGCCGGCGCCGGTGATCAACGCGTAGCTCAACACCAAGCCACTGCCCAGCGCCGCACAGGCCCAGAAGGCTTTCGACGGCCGCTCATGGGACAGCCACGCCGCGTACAGCGCCACGCACAGCGGTTGCAGGCCGTTGACCAGCGCGCCATGGGACGCCGGCAAGGTCTGCATGGCCCAGGCCGACAGCACCGGGAAACCCAGGATCACGCCCGCGATCACCAGGCACAGCCCGCGCACCTGGCGCCAGGTCGGCCAGCGCTCACGGCGCCACAGCAACAGCGCCGCCGCCGGGATTGCCGCGAACAACGCGCGGCCCAGGCCGTTGAGCAACGGGTGGATTTCCTGCACCACGATGCGGGTGAAGGGCAGGGTCAGGCTGAAGATGATGACGCCCAGCAGGCCGAGGGCCATGCCGGTGTTTTCGCGCGAGCTCATGGGGAAGAACCGAAATCTAGAGGGCTTCAAGGGAAGCCCATCTAGCCACATCCCCCGCCGATTGCGGGCTTACAGCTGCGTGCGGATTTATCCGTACAGTTTTTCAGAAGAAACGGGTGATGCTGACCTTGGCGTTGCGCCCCTCACTGTAGGCACGGTCGCCGCTGAGGGCGGGGCGGTAGTTGCGGTTGAACAAGTTGTCGACGGTGAAGTTGACCTCGGTACCCTTGAGGCCGGCCTGCTGCGGTTTCCAACTGGCGAACAGGCCCTGGGTATCGTAACTGGCGTTGTCGTACTGGTCGTAGAAGCTGTCGCCGGCCACGCTGTTGAGGCTGCTTGAGTATTTGTCGCTGGGAAGACGGTCGGTCTTGCGTACGAACTGTCCCTGCCAGCCCACTTGAGCGTCCCAGCTCGGGATCTTGGTGCCTAGTACCACCACCCATTTGGCCGGTGGAATATCACGCGCCCACACGTGAGTACCGGTGGCCCATGGGTTGGTGTAAGGGTTGTCGCGCTTGCCGGTGGCCCAGGAATAGGACAGGGAGCCGAACAGGTAAGTGGAGTCGTAGTAACCCTCAACCTCGAAACCCTTGATGGTCATACCGCCGACGTTGCGGTAGTTGGATTTGGCGGCCATATCTCCACCGCAGACCGTATCGATACTGCCCGGGACCGAGTTCTGCCGCTCGCAGCCGATACCGGTCGCCTTGAAGATTTCATCCTCGATACGGTTGTGGAACAGCGTGGTGCGTAGTTGCAGGTTGTCTTCGCGGGTGAAAACACCGGAGAAGTTGGTGACGTTGCCCGCGGTGATCGCGGTGATGCGTTCCGGGTCAAGGTCGACACTGGTGGCGGTTCGGCTGCCGATGCCTTGCACTTCGTACTGTTCGTCGATCACCGGGGCGCGCCAGGTTTTGTTCCAGCTGGCGAACATTGCCACATCCGGCGTGATGTTCCAGTAGGCTGCCAGGCGTGGCGACCAGCCGGTGTAGGTACGGTCGCTGTAGTCATGCCCGAAAGACGGATTCGGATTGCTGTAGTAAGGCGCATCATTGGCTTCGCCACGGTTGCGCACGTGGTCGTAGCGCAGGGACGGGGTGATGGTCACGTCGCCGATGGTCACGGCGTCCTGAAGGTAGAGCGAGTTGGTGTCGACTTTGCCGTGGGGCATGAAATAGGGCTGGAAGTGCCCGTAGTTATAGCGGGGCGTGTTGTAGGCGGCACCGGGCATCCAGCTTTCGGTCTCGCGGATGTGTTTGCGGATCTGCACGCCCGTGGTCACCGCGTGTTCCAGTGGCCCGGTGGTGAACAGGCTGATGTTGCGCGCTTCCAGAATCTTGTCGTTGTAGGAAGTGTCCATCTTGCGCCCGCCGGTGGCCAGGGAGAACGAGGCATTTTCGTTGCGCTCATCGGTCTGGTCGGTATCGGACACGGAGTAGCTGAGTTTCAAATCCACCAACGGGTTGTCCAGGGGCTTGTATTCATATTTGCCCGAATATGTGGTGTCGATGGTTTCGCGATCCGCCAGGAAGCGTTTGAGCGCGCCTTCGTAGCCGTAACGGTCAATCGCCGATTGCAGCGGTGGCGTGGGGTAGCTTTTGGCCGAGAAGGGCGTCCAGCGCTGGCTTCGCGAGCGCGAATACGACAGCCCCATACTGTGTTCGTCGGTAAAATGTGCGTTGACCTTGAACAAGGCGCCGTCGACATTCTGCGCGCTGTTGGGCAGGCGCTTGGGGTTGATCGGAAACTCGTTGTACTTGTCCGGCGGGGTGGCTGCCAGCTTCATGTCGCCGCCGTCGCGCTGGGTGATGTAGGCCAGGCCGTCGAAGCGAGCATCATCGGTGCGGCCGTAGATGGCCGAGCTGTAGACCTGTTCGTGGTCATTGCTCGAATAACCATACTTGAGCATCGCCCCGGCATTGCGGCCGTCTTCAAGCAGGTCTGGCGCATCCTTGGTTTCCATGTGTACCGTGCCACCGAAGCCGCCGTTACCGGTAAAGGCCGAGTAGGGGCCTTTCTCCACTTCGATTCTCTTGATCAATTCGGGCTCGATAAACACGGTGCCCTGCTGATAGCGCTCGAAGCCGCTTTTGGTGGCGCCATCGACGGTCATCGGTATGTCTTCGGCCTCGCCCATGCCTCGAATGTTGATGGTCTGGCCACCCGGTTTGGGCGAGCCTCCCATAAACACACCCGGCAGGGTTTGCAGCAGCGCGGGAATATTATTCGGTTGGTAACGGTTGATGTCCGCCTGGCTTAAAGTCGAGCGGCCTACGGTGACGGAGTCGACCTGCGTGCCGGTGCCGATCACGCTCAGGGCATCCAGTTGGATGGCACCGCTGTTGGTGGTCTTGCCCTCGTCCGGGCGCACGACGTAGGTGCTCCCGACCTTGATCAGGGTGAACTCGCCGTTTTTCAGCAGGGTGCGAATCGCCACTTCCGGCGTGAAGTCGCCGTTGAGTGCCGGCGCCTGCACGTTCTTGAGCAGTTCTTCATCGAACAGCAACTGGATTTTCGCCTGCTGCGCCACCTGGCTCAGGGACGTGGCCAGCGACTGCGCAGGCAGTTGCAGCGTGAGCGATTCGGCCTGGGCACTGAGGCTCAATACCAGGCAGCTAGCGATGAGCGTCGGTCGAAGAAGCAGGTGCAAAGCGTGGCAAGGCGCGCGAAACATGAAATCCCCCGGTGTGGCCAAATGGCCGAAAAGGTGTGCGTATCAAACGCAGACCGGGGGAAGACGGGGCTGGTCGAAAAAACCACACCTGTGAATGCAAAATATTCTCAAATAAGAATGTTGCAGGGTTATTTCGGTTCGATCCTTACGATGCCATCGGCCGACGCCACGGTTTTCACCGGCAGCAGGGCAGGCAGGGCGTTGAGCAGCGCGTCGGGATCATTCACATCCAGATTGCCCGAGACCTTCAAGTGCGCCACGGCGTTGCTGACCTGCAACGGCGCCTGTGGGCGATACAGGCTCAGCTCATCGATCAGGCTGGCCAACTCGCGGTTGCGAAACGACAGGTGGCCGCTGCGCCAGTCGGCGACCTCCTCGGCGGTGAGGGTTTGCTGCTGCAACGTGCCTTTGGCGTAGCTGAAGATCGCGCGCTGCTGCGCACCCAATAGGGTGACGGGGCTTTTGGCATCCGGCTCGAATGCGACCTGCCCATGGGCGACGCTGACCACCAGTTGCTGCTGGCTGCGGCGCACATCGAAGCCGGTGCCGACCACGCGTACATTGGCCTCGCCGGCTTGCACGAACAGCGGTCGTTCCTTGTCGGCGGCCACTTCGAGGTACAGCTGGCCCTTGTCCAAGTGCACGATGCGTTGGTGCGCGGTGAAATCTACGCGCACGCGGGTGTTGGCATTCACATACAAGGTGCTGCCGTCGGGCAGGTTGAGGGTGCGCATGCCTTTGGCGTGGGCTGCGACCTGGGTGTGATACAGCTCGCGGGGCGCGCCGATAGGCGTGGTCATGACCGCGCATAACAGGGCGGCGGCCACGGCCAGGGCAGGGCGCCATGCCGACGGTTTGCGCTTGGGCAGCGCCACGGGTTTGTTCAGTTGCTGCAACTGGGCCAGGTCGGCCCACAGTTGCTCGAATTCGGCATAGGCGCGGGCGTGGGCGGGCTCGGCTTGCCAGGCGGCAAAAGCCTTGCGGTCGGCACGCCCCGCGTCATTATTGCGGTTGCGGGCAAACCAGCTGGCGGCTTGGGCATCGATGGCGTCGCTGTCTTCGATGTCGAGCACGTCGGTGTCGCTCAGGCGGTTCATTCTGGCTGCTCCGTGCCGGGTTCGTGTTGAAGGCGTCGCTTGCAATGCAGCAGGGCAAAAGCGATGTGCTTTTCCACCATGCTGGTCGAAATGCCCATGCGCGCGGCGATCTGCGCCTGGCTCAAGCCTTCGAAGCGGTGCAGCATAAGGGCTTCTCGCCTGCGGGGCGAGAGTTCGGCGAGGACTTCTTTCAACTGTTCCAGGCGTTGCAAGCGCTGCACGGCGGCCATGGGATCGTTTTGCTCGTCGGTGACCGGCTCGGCGTCCATTTCGGCCTGATCGGAGTGGACGGTGTGCCGTACCTTCTGTTTGCGCCAGTGATCACGCAGCAGGTTGCGCGCCATCTGGAACAGAAATGCCCGTGGCTGCTCGACCTTGGCCCGGTCGCGGTAGTCCAGCCACTGAGTGAAGACATCCTGGGTCATGTCCGCCGCGTCGCTGGCGTTGTCGGTGCGCTTGCGCAGGAAATACAGGATGTCTGTATAGAACCCGCGAAAGGCATCGGCCGACAACGGGTCGGGCTTGGGACGAGACATGGATATCCTTCTTGACGAAGCACGACGTGGAGAAAGTCGCGAATGGTATCGAGAACCATTGTCATTTGTCTCGTTTATTTTGTCGGAGCCGGATATCCGGCTCCTGTCGCCTTTTTCAGACGGTTGTCAGCAGTTTTCTCAACTGTTCAATCCCGGTTTCGCCCAGTGGGAACACCGGCAGACGCGGGTCACCCGCTTCCAAGCCTGTCAACCGCAACCCGGCCTTGATCGTCGCCGGCAACCCACCCTTGAGGATGAAGTCCAGCAACGGCAACTGGCGGTAAAACAGCTCCCGCGCCTGGGTCAGGTCATTCGCCAACACGGCCTCATACAGCGCCAGATTGAGCTGTGGGATCAGGTTCGGCGCCGCTGTGCACCAACCCTTGGCACCCGCCGCGAAGGCTTCCAGCGCCAGCGGGTTGCAGCCGTTATAGAACGGCACGTCGCTGTGGCGATGCAGTTGGTGCATGCGCTGGATGTCCCCGGTGCTTTCCTTGACCATGGTCACGTTGGCCACCTGCTTGATGAGGCGCAGGATCAGGTCCACCGACATGTCCGTGCCGCTGGTGGCCGGGTTGTTGTAGAGCATGATCGGCACGCCGATGCTGTCGCCGATCGCCGCGTAGTGCGCGATGATTTCCGCTTCGCTGAGTTTCCAGTAGGAGGTCGGCAGCACCATCACCACATCGGCGCCATTGGCCTCGGCGTAGCGGGCGCGGCGTACGGCTTTGGCGGTGGTGAGGTCGGACACGCTGACGATGGTCGGCACGCGCCGCGCGATTTTTGCCAGGCTGTAGGCGCTGACTTCGTCCCACTCGGCATCGCTTAAATAGGCACCTTCACCGGTGCTGCCCAGTGGCGCGATGGCGTGTACGCCGCCGTCGATCAGGCGGTCGATGGAGCGGCCCAGGGCGTCGAGGTCAATGCGTTGGCCGTCGGCGCTGAACGGGGTGATGGTGTAGCCGATGATGCCGTGAATGTTAGGGCTGGACATGGGAAGTCTCCGGTCGAAAAAGGGCAAGTCAGTTCAGGCAATCGGCGTGTTGACGCAGGTTCTGCCGGGCGTAGTAGTTGAACGCGGCGCCGTGGCGCTTGGGCCGGGAGATCCAGTCATGGGCCTCGCGCCCCAGTTCCGGCAGGATCGGCTTGATGGTGCCAGCCGCCATCGCCAGCAACTGCAATTTGGCCGCGCGCTCGATCAACTGCGCGATCACGCAGGCTTCCTCGACGCTCGCCCCGGTGGACAACTGGCCATGGTGTGAGAGCAGGATCGCGCGTTTGTCACCCAGTGCCGTGGTGATGATTTCCCCTTCCTCATTGCCCACCGGCACACCTGGCCAGGCTTCCAGGAAGGCGCAGTCTTCGTACAGCGGGCAGAGGTCCATATGCGACACCTGCAGCGGCACTTCCAGCATCGACAGCGCGGCGATGTGGGTCGGGTGAGTGTGGATGATGCAGTTCACATCCGGGCGCCCACGGTACACCCAACTGTGAAAACGGTTGGCCGGGTTGGGAATGCCGTGGCCTTCCAATACTTCAAGGTCCTCGTTTACCAGCAACAGGTTGCTGGCCGTGATCTCATCAAAACCCAGGCCCAATTGCTGAGTGTAATAGGTGCCTTGCTCCGGCCCGCGCGCTGTGATCTGCCCGGCCAGGCCGGAGTCGTGGCCGTTCTCGAACAGGATGCGACACGTGAGCGCCAGCTTTTGCCGAACGGTCCACGTATTATCCGCCAGAGTGTTTTGCATCTGGACCAGTGCTTGCTTGACCAGTTGGTCTTTCGGGAGTGCTAATGTCTTGGCCATATCGGGTGCCCTCGGTGGCTGCAAATGACACTAACGATGCTATATGACACTTTGTGTCATTGGCAAGCACAGCTCATCGCTTACTGCATGGATTAATCGCAGCGCATGTCTATCCGTTTGAAATTATTGAGAAAAAAACTTGGTGTGACGTTGGATGTCCTGGCCGAAAAGTCCGGGATGACCAAGAGTTATCTGTCCAAGGTCGAGCGCGGGCTCAATACGCCGTCGATTGCCGCCGCGCTGAAACTGGCCAAGGCGCTGAACGTGAAGGTCGAAGAGTTGTTCAGCGAAGACAGCGTCAGCCTCGACAGCTACAGCCTGGTGCGCAGCCATGAGCGGCCGGACACGTCACCGGGCTATGCGGTGCTGGCCCATCAGGTCAGCGAACGCAGCCTGCTGCCGTTCATCATCTACCCGCCGGCGGAGTTCACCGACAAGACCTTCAAGGAGCATGTGGGGGAAGAGTTTCTGTTTGTGCACGAAGGCCAGGTGGAGGTGGATTTCATGAACGAACGGGTGATCCTGGAGCGCGGCGATGCGCTGCACTTCAATGCGCAGAAGCCCCATCGGTTGCGCTCGGTGGGGCCGGTGCAGGCACAGCTATTGGTGGTGGTGCACAGCAGCGAAGCGTGATCAGCGTTCGACAGGGACGGACAGTGCGGGGCTGCCCAATGGATGCGTGCGCGCTGCAAAGAACTTCAGTGCCACGCCAGTCCCGTCGAACAACTCCGAATACCGCCGCTTCTGCTGACGGATAAACCCCTCACTGCGCCCCGACACCGAGATCGCCAGCGTGGTCAGCTTGGCCTGGCGAATCGCATCCACCAGGTGTTTATCCTGCGCTCCCAGGTCATGGCCAAAGATGCACAGTGCACCTTCGTGGTTGAGCAACTGCTCATAGCAGAACGACAGGTAATCCGAACTGCGGAGGGTCTTGAGCTTTTCCTCAGCCTTGCCCTCGCTGACAAACAGCGGGACATCATCGAGGGTCTTGATCGTGTTGTTGATCGCAAAGCTGCTGAGCAAGGTACTGTCGGTGGTCGGCAATTTGCGCGCGGTACCATCCAGGTTGCGCACCAGGTGCAGGCCTCCGTGCAGGTAGAGGATGCGCGTGGCGTCGGTGCGGGTATTGCGCAGGTCGAAGCTGGCGTCGGCGCTGCGGAACAGGTCGTCGATGCCCGGCGCGTGCAGGATGGCCCAGTAGTTGAGCAGGTCGTAGTTGCTGGTGAACACCGTCGAGTATTGCTTCAGCTCAGCGTTGATCGTCGCCAGCGTCGACGGCTGCACCAGGCGCCACGGGATGTGCACGGCATGGATGGTATTGATCAAGGCTTCCTTGATCGCGTAATAACGATTGCGCGGCGCCGCCGAGCTGACCGCCAGGGCCTTGTTGACCCGGCTGGTGGTCTTCAACGCGCCCAGGGCTTGCTCGAAACTGCGGGTTTGCAGGGCGTCGAACACGCTGAGCTCGGATTGGCTGAGGGGTTTTTCCTCAACGGTGCGGGCGTTTTCGAACAGCGAGTCGTAGGCGAAGTCTTCCCAAATGGCACGGCTCGCGCCATTGCCGATCAGAATCCCGCTGAAGTCCGTGCTGCTGCGCAGTGCGCTCCAGTCTTCGAGGTGGGCGTCAATATCCTGGAAATCCTTCATTGCGGCGGGTCTACTCGAAATCGGCTGGACGGAGACTTTATCACGGCTCGGCGTTGATCCTGATCAAGATACGGAGGCTGGCGCAGGTTGATGCTGTAGGTATAAAGCCTCTGAGGATTGACCATGAGCAGCACCTTCTTCATCCCCGCCGTGAACATCATGGGCATCGACTGCCTCGACGAAGCCATGACCGCCATTCGCAACTACGGCTTTCGCAAGGCGCTGATCGTCACCGACGCCGGCCTGGCCAAGGCCGGTGTGGCGAGCATGATCGCCGAGAAACTGGCGATGCAGGACATCGACTCGGTGATCTACGACGGCGCCAAGCCTAACCCGAATGTGGAAAACGTCGAGAAAGGCTTGGCGCTGTTGCAGGAAAGCGCCTGCGATTTCGTGGTGTCCCTGGGCGGCGGATCGCCTCATGACTGCGCCAAGGGCATTGCACTGTGCGCCACCAACGGCGGGCATATCGGCGACTACGAAGGCGTCGATCAGTCCGCCAAACCGCAATTGCCGCTGGTGGCTATCAACACCACCGCCGGCACCGCCAGCGAGATGACCCGTTTCTGCATCATCACCGACGAAACCCGCCACGTGAAAATGGCCATCGTCGACCGCAACGTCACGCCGCTGCTGTCGGTCAATGACCCGGCGCTGATGGTCGGCATGCCCAAGGGCCTCACTGCCGCCACCGGCATGGACGCGCTCACCCACGCCATCGAAGCCTACGTGTCCACCGCCGCCAACCCAATCACCGACGCCTGCGCGATCAAGGCCATCGAACTGATCAGCGCCAACCTGCGCTTGGCGGTGCGCGATGGCAGCGACATGGCCGCGCGGGAGAACATGGCCTATGCGCAATTTCTCGCCGGCATGGCCTTCAACAATGCATCCCTGGGTTTTGTGCACGCCATGGCGCACCAACTGGGTGGTTTCTACGACCTGCCCCACGGCGTCTGCAACGCGGTGTTGCTGCCCCATGTGCAAAGCTTCAACGCCAGCGTCAGCGCCAAACGCCTGAGCGACGTAGGCCGTGCGTTGGGTGCCGACGTCAAGGGCGTCACCGATGAAGAAGGCGCCCAGGCCGCCATCGCCGCGATTCGCAGCCTGGCCCACGATGTCGAGATCCCGGCCGGACTGCGCGAGCTGGGCGCCAAGTTGCAGGACATTCCCTTGCTCGCGACCAACGCGCTGAAGGATGCCTGTGGGCTGACCAACCCACGGCGGGCGGATCAGCGTCAGATTGAGGAGATCTTTCGCAGCGCGTTTTGATCCGCGTGGCAGCGGGCGACGCACACGCATGCAGCGCCCGCTAACACCAGGCATAAAACCGCCAACGGCCACGCCTGCTGGTGAGCCAGCAGGCTCGCCACACCGCCGATCAACGCGGCCATCAGTTGATGCATGAATCCGCTCAAGGCCATGGCGTAGGACCCGCTCACCGGCGCTTCATCATTGGCCAAGGACAGGCTGATCGGATAACTCATCGATTGCCCGAACACCGCCAGGCAATATGGCAGCCACAGCAACATGGCGAGCCCGCTGGCGAACAGACTGCCGAGCAGCATCACCGCCGTTCCCAGCAATACCAGGGTGACGCCCCAGCCCATCATCCTCAGCTGACCCGTGCGAGCAACGAAGCGATTAACCATCAACGCCCCCGCGAGATACGCCGCGCTGATCGGCCAGCCCAGCCAACCATAGTGCGCCGCGCTCCACTCGAAACGGCCCTGCAGGATCAGCGGCGCGCAGGTGTTGAACGCGATGATCACCCCGTAACCCAAACCACCGGCCAAGGCGGCGTGCAGAAACGGCGGATGCCGAACGATCGTGGCGTAGATGTGCCAGGCGCGGACCCGTGAGTCGACTTTCACCAGCGTCGGGAACGTTACGCGGTGCAGCACCAGCATCAACCCAACCGCGCCAATCGCCAACCCATAGAAGATCGCCTCCCAGCCGAACGCCACTTGTAACAATGAACCCGCAAATTGCCCGATACCCAACGCGACCACGAAGGTCATGCCCAGCCACGACAAACCCTTCGCCAACAGCGCACCCCTGGAACTGTCGCGCACCAACACCCGCGCCATCACCGAAACACCGCCTGCGCCCAAGCCTTGAACCAGCCGCAATGACAGGAAGGTTTCAACGTTGAACGCCAAGGGGATTGCTGCACTGGCCAGCGCATACACCGTGAGTGCAGCCAGCAGCACGGGCTTGCGCCCAAAACGCTCACCTAGGCTGCCCCATAGCAACATCGGCAAAGCCATGCCGACCAAGTAAATCGCCAGGGCCAGGGCAACATGGTCTTCGGCGGCGGGGAGGGCGTGGGCAATGGCCGGGACGGCGGGCAGGTAACTGCTGATGCCGACCTGGGCGAGGAAGGCGGCGCTGCAGGCCAGGGCAAGGGTGGTGGTATTGTTCAAGGGCCGACTTTTCCTTTTTCAGCGGTAAGCTACAAGCTGATAGTGTGTTTGTCTCTAACGTGCGGCTAATCGTTTGTAACCAAGGAACCAACCCATGAGAGTTCTGTTATTCGGCGCCACCGGCATGGTCGGCCAGGGCGTGCTGCGTGAGTGCCTGTTGGCCGCCGACGTGCAGGAAGTCGTTGCTGTCGGCCGCACAGCCCTGACCCAGGAACACGGCAAGCTGCATCAGGTGTTGCACAGCGACATGCTGGATTTCCAGCCGCTGGAAAACCTGTTGCAAGGCTTTGATGCGTGTTTCTTCTGCCTCGGCGTTTCGTCGGCGGGGATGAATGAAGTCAAGTACACCCACCTCACCTACGACCTCACCCTGGTCGCCGCCAGCACCCTGGCGCGGCTCAATCCGCAGATGACGTTTATCTATGTGTCCGGCGCCGGTACCGACAGCTCCGAGGCGGGCAAGTCGATGTGGGCGCGGGTCAAGGGCAAGACCGAGAACGCGTTGCTGCGCCTGCCGTTCAAGGCGGTGTACCTGTTCCGTCCGGGCGTCATACAACCCTTGCATGGCGTGCGTTCGAAGACGCCGCTTTACCAATCCTTCTACTCGGTGCTTGGCCCCCTGTTGACGTTTGTGCGACGGCTGAAGCCGGGTTGGGTGGTGAGCACCGAAACGGTGGGCCGGGCGATGTTGCAGGCCGCGAGCCAAGGCGCGCCGCAGCCGGTAGTGGAGCAGGCCGAGATCAATCGGCTGGCCAGCGAGCGTCGCTGATGTTGCACAAGAGCCTGGTGCGGCGGCTGGACCTGATCACGCTGCAGCTGTTCGTCGCGGTGTTTGAGGAAGGCACGCTGACCCGCGCCGCCAACCGCGAAGCCATTGCCGTGTCGGCCGCCAGCAAGCGCTTGATGGAGTTGGAGCAGGTGCTGGGCGTCAGCCTGTTCGTGCGGCGGGCCAAGGGCATGGACCTGACTGCGGCCGGTGAAACCTTGTTGCACCATGCGCGGCAAATGTTGTTCAACGTCGAGAAGATGGGCCTGGAGCTGGGCGAGCACAGCCACGGCGTGCGCGGTTATGTGCGGATGCTGGCCAATCTGTCGGCAATCATTCAGTTCCTTCCGGAAGACCTGCGGGATTTTTCCGAGCGGCATCCCGAAGTGAAAACCGACCTGGAAGAACGTCCCAGCAATGGCGTGGTGCAAGGCGTGCTGGACGGCGTGGCGGACCTGGGCATCTGCTCCAGTGACACCGACACCAAAGGCCTGCCCAGCGTGACGTATCGCCACGACAAGCTAGTGGTGCTGATGCCGGCGGATCACCCGTTGGCGGCGCGCAAAACCCTGGCGTTTGTCGATACCCTGGACAGTGATTACGTCGGCCTGCACGCCGCCAGCTCCATCAACATGCGCACTCACGCCGCCGCGCGCGAGGCGGGCAGGATGCTGCGCCTGCGCATTCATGTGCCGGGGTTCGATGCGATGTGCCGGATGGTCCAGGCGAACATGGGCATCGGTATCCTGCCGCAGAAAGCCTATGAGCTGTTTGGTCGTGCACTGGGTTTGCATGCCGTGCCGCTGACGGATGACTGGTCGGATCGCAGCTTGATTTTGGTGGTGCGTGATGAGGCGCAGTTGTCGCCGGTCAGTCGGTTGCTGTTCGATTATCTGAGTGTTCGCGTTTAGCGAACGCTCCTTGCCAACTGACGGTTGGATTTCTCCTGCACCTGGCCTCTAGTCTTGGCATCACATTCCAAGAATAAGAGGTACACCCCATGACGGCTCCCCTGAGCGGTATCAAGGTGATCGAGATCGGCACCCTGATTGCCGCGCCGTTCGCCGCCCGGCTCATGGCCGAGTTTGGCGCCGAGGTGATCAAGATCGAAGCCATGGGCCAGGGCGATCCGCTTCGCAAATGGCGAAAGCTGCACGAAGGCACGTCGCTGTGGTGGTACCTGCAATCGCGCAACAAGAAGTCGCTGGCGCTGGACCTCAAGTCGCCGGAAGGCCTGGATTTGATCAAGCAACTGCTCGGCGACGCCGACGTGCTCATCGAAAACCTGCGGCCCGGTGGCCTGGAGAAACTCGGTCTCGATTGGGACGTGCTGCATGCCCTCAACCCCAAGCTGACGCTGGTACGCATCTCGGGCTACGGCCAGACCGGCCCTTATCGCGATCGTCCGGGCTTTGGTGCGATCGGCGAGGCCATGGGCGGCATTCGCTACACCACGGGTAACCCGGATTCACCGCCGGCGCGAGTGGGCGTGAGCCTGGGCGATTCCCTGGCGTCGTTGCACGGTGTGATCGGCGCGCTGATGTCGCTGCTGCGGGTCAAGACGGGGCAGGGCGATGGGCAGATTGTCGATGTGTCGCTGGCCGAAAGTGTGTTCAACCTGATGGAAAGCCTGGTGCCGGAATACGACATGCTCGGCCATGTGCGCGAACGCAGCGGCGGCGCCTTGCCGGGCATTGCGCCGTCCAACACCTACCTGACGGCCGACGGTGCCTATGTGGTGATCGCCGGCAACAGCGACCCGATCTACAAGCGCCTGATGCACACCATCGGCCGCGCCGACCTGGCTGACGCGCCTGAGTTCGCCCACAACGATGGCCGCGCCGCCAAGAGTGGATTGCTCGACGCGGCGATCACCCATTGGACGAGCAGCCTGCCCATCGAGCAGGTACTCAGCGCCCTGGAAGCCGCCGAAGTACCGGCCGGGCGTATCTACTCCGTGGCCGATATCGTCAGCGACCCGCACTACCAGGCGCGTGACATGTTGCTCACAGCCCAACTGCCCGGCGGCGTATCGGTGAAAATGCCCGGCATCGTGCCCAAACTCTCGGAAACCCCTGGCGGCGTGAACTGGCAGGGCCCGACGTTGGGCCAGCACACCGACGACATCCTCGGCAGCCTGGGCCTCACCGGCGCCGATATCCAACGCCTGAAAACCTCGGGAGTGGTGCAATGATTGCTGATTATTCCGACGCGATGATCGTGCAAGAAGTGTCGCCGCGCGACGGCCTGCAAATCGAGCCGACCTGGGTCGAGACGGCCGACAAGATCGCCCTGGTCGACCAGCTGTCCCTCGCCGGTTTTTCGCGGATCGAAGCCGGTTCGTTCGTCTCGCCCAAGGCCATTCCGGCGTTGCGTGATGGCGAGCAAGTGTTCCAGGGCATCGAGCGTAGGCCGGGTGTGATCTACGTGGCGCTGATCCCCAACCTCAAGGGCGCGCAGCGTGCCATCGCGTCCCGCGCCGATGAGCTGAACCTGGTGATGTCTGCCAGCCAGACCCACAACCTGGCCAATATGCGCATGCGTTGCGAAGCGTCATTGGCGGCGTTTGATGACATCGTCAGTTTTGCCCGCGATTACCCGGTGAGGCTCAACGGCAGCATCGCCACCACCTTCGGTTGCCCGTTCGAAGGCAAGATTGATGAAGACCGCGTGTTGCAGATTGTCGAGGCGTATCAAGCGCTGGGCATCCAGGGCATCAGCCTGGCGGACACCACTGGCATGGCCAACCCGCGTCAGGTGGCACGCCTGGTCAAACGCGTGCTGGAGCGTGTGTCCGCCAGCGATTTGACCTTGCATTTCCACAACACGCGGGGCCTGGGCTTGTGCAATGTGCTGGCCGCCTATGAAGCCGGCGCCCGGCGTTTTGACGCGGCGCTGGGGGGCTTGGGCGGTTGCCCGTTTGCGCCGGGGGCGTCGGGCAATATCTGCACCGAAGATCTGGTGAACCTGTGTGATGAAGTCGGGATTCATACCGGTATCGACCTGCCGCACTTACTGCACATGTCTCGCCGCTTGCCCGCCTTGTTGGGACACGAACTGCCCGGCCAGGTGGCCAAAGCCGGACGCAACTGCGATCTGCATCCACCGCCTGCCTACATCGTCACGCTGTAACACCGCACCAGACAACAAAAACAATCGGGCGCCTGTGAGCAGCCCGCTGGAGAGAAACCATGAGCACTAATACGTTGGAGGCCGGCGCGCGCCCGGCCGCTGAAATCGATGCCGAAAAAGCCCTGGTCAGCAAGGTCGCCTGGCGCCTGATGCCGCTGATCATGGTGTGCTATCTGTTCGCGTTTTTTGACCGGATCAACATCAGCTTCGCCAAGTTCCAGTTGCAGGCTGACCTGAGCCTGAGCGACACCGCCTACGGCCTGGGGGCCGGGCTGTTTGTGGTGGGGTATGTGATCTTCGAAGTGCCGAGCAACATGATGCTGTACAAGGTCGGCGCGCGGCGCTGGATTGCGCGGATCATGATGTCGTGGGGTCTGGCGACGGCGGCCATGGTGTTTGTCACGGCCGAGTGGCAGTTCTATGCGCTGCGCTTTCTGATCGGCGCCATGGAGGCGGGTTTCGCGCCTGGTGTGCTGTATTACCTGACCCTGTGGTTCCCGCAGCATTTCCGTGGGCGCATCACCTCGATGCTGTTCCTGGCCTCGGCCTTTGCGGGCCTGGTGGGCGCACCGTTCTCCGGCCTGGTGCTGGAACACCTCGACGGTGTCTTCCAGATGCGCGGCTGGCACTGGTTATTCCTGCTCGGCGGCTTGCCGTGCATCGGCCTGGGTTTCCTGGTGCTGACCTTGCTCAAGGACCGCATCGAAGACGCCCATTGGCTGACGGCGGCGGAGAAGACCTTGCTGTCGAGCCGCATCGCCAAGCATGAGCCGAACCAGCACGGGGGCTCGCTGCTGTCGGCGATCCGTATTCCTGGGTTCCTGATGCTCGGCTTCATCTACTTCCTGATCCAGGTGGCGTCCTACGGCCTCAACTTCTGGGCGCCGCAGTTGATCCGCAGCGCCGGCACCCAGAGCCCGGTGATGATCGGCCTGCTCACGGCGATTCCCTATGTGTGTGGTGCCATCAGCATGGTGGTGATCGGGCGGCTGTCGGATGCCACGGGCGAGCGTCGCAAGTTCGTCTGTGGCCTGGTGGTGCTCGGCGCGGTGGGCTTCTTCAGTGCCGGCATTTTTGCCGATCACACCACCTTCCTGATCATCGCCCTGGGTATGTTGGGCGCGGGCATCATCGCTTCGATCCCGACCTTCTGGACCCTGCCACCCAAGTTGCTGGCCGGTGCTGGCGCCGGCGCGGCGGGTGGTATTGCGGTGATCAATACCCTCGGCCAGTTTGGTGGCATTGTCAGCCCGGTGATGGTGGGGCGGATCAAGGACCTTACTGGCAGCACCACGCCGGCGCTGTATGTGATTGGCGTGTGTGCACTGTTGGCGGCGGCGTTGCTGCTGTGGGGCCTGCCGCAAAAACTGCGCACCCTCGATAAGGGCTGATCAGCCAGCGGTTGCCAAGGCGCGAGCGGGCGTGGCGCTGAACTGAATCAACACCACGCCGCCGATCAACAACAACGCCCCCAGCACGCGGGGCGTTGTCAGTTGGCGCTCCACCAGGCCGAACAGGCCGAAGTGATCCAGCACCAGCGACGCCAGAATCTGCCCGGCCATGGCCAGTGCGATAAACCCCGAGGCGCCGAGCTTGGGCAACAGCATCAACGCCAGGGAAATAAAACACACGCCAAACGCGCCACCGGCCCACATCCACAGCGGCGCCTTGTTGATAAACGCCAGGCTCGGCAACGGCAGGCGCAGCGCCAGAATCACCGGCAGTAACACGATGATACTCACCAGCAACGACGCCAGCGTGGCCCACAACGGGTGGCCGAGGCCGCGTCCGAGGTTGGCGTTGATCGCACTTTGAAACGGCACCACCGCGCCGGCGATGACCGCCAGCGCCAATAAGCCCACCCAATGCAGCGTAGTCATGTCGAATCTCCCAGAGGTTTTGCTGGACTCTAGGCTATTCGTCGCGCAAATTTAAATTCCAAGTTCTTATGCAGAGCATGCAGCTGATGAATGATCTACGCCGCATCGACCTCAACCTGCTGGTGATCCTCGACGCCTTGCTCAGCGAGCAACACGTCACCCGCGCGGCTGAGCGTTTGCACCTGAGCCAGCCGGCAGTCAGCCACGCGCTGGCGCGTTTGCGTGACCTGCTCGGTGATGCGCTGCTGGTGCGCCAAGGTGGCAGCCTGGTGCCGACTGCCCGCGCGCTGGAGTTGGCCGCGCCACTGGCCGAAGCCCTGGCCCAGGTGCAGGCGTTGCTGGCGCCGAATCGCTTTGACCCGGCGTCGGCCAAGCGCAGGTTTCGCGTGGCGATGTCTGACTACAGCGCGGCGATTTTCCTACCCGACCTGGTGCGAGTGCTGCGCCGCGAAGCGCCGGGTATCGACCTGCAAATCATCCAGGCCAGCCGGGAGGGCATGGTGGACGGGGTGCTCAATGGCGATCTCGACCTGGCGGCTGGCGTATTCCCCGACATGCCCGCCGAACTGCGGACTACGCCATTGTTCGAAGAGCACTACACCTGCCTGGTCGACCGCGACAGCCTTGCGGCAAGCGGCACACTGGATCTGCCCACCTACCTGTCACGTCCCCATGTATTGCTGGAAATGCGCGGCAGCGGCACGCCGGAAATCGAGCGGGCGCTGACAGCGATTCGCGAGCGTCGGCATGTGGCGATCAGCCTGCCGCACTGGGGCGTGGCGCCGCAGTTGATCCGCGGCACGGACTTGATCCTGACCGTGTCTTCCCGAGGCTTGCTGGAGATTGATCACGCGCATTTGCTGGCGGTGCCGCCGCCCTTTCATATTCCGTCGTTTGCGTTCGAACTGGCGTGGCATGCACGGCGGGGTGGGGATTCGGGGTTGCAGTGGTTGATTGTGCGGGTGCAGGGGGTGTTACAAATCTGAGCCTTCATCACCAGGATGCGGGTGGCTGGCGCCGGGTATGGAAGATCCGCATGACTTGCAATCGGCCCCCTCGGATGCGATACGGGACAATGTAGGGCCATCTAGGCACTACCCATTCGCGAGTCCCTGGCACGCGTCCCTCTTTTCCCATCGCTGGAAATTCAGCAATCTGTTGGAGTCCAGTCAAGATTGCCTGGACAAATTCGTGGGCAGCTTTTGGATTTTCTTCAGCAATATAAGCGGCTTCATCGTCAAGGTTCCTGAGGGCTGCCCTCAGCCACTCAACCTGCATTAGTGCGCCATTTATCAGCGACAGCTTTTACCTCGGCAGCGGTAGCGAAATCACCCGCATCCGCTTCTTTCAATGCTTTTTGAATTTCCTCAATTTGCCAGGCTTCGCGCGTGAGGTATTCGCGCAATGCGTCTACCGCCAGAAAGGATTTGCTGCGCCCGGTGGCCTTGGCGAGACTGGCAAGCGTATCGGCGATATCTTCCGGTATACGTAGGGACATGACAGACATGACGACCTCGTTGTAGTGACATGTAGTGCAACATACTACATTGTCACCGTGTCCCTGGTTTCCCCCGTTCGTCAGGGGGCGTTCTGATTGTAAAAGGAGTATCCATGCTCTCTGGCTTCAACCACCTGACCCTGGCCGTCACCGACTTGCCGCGCAGCATCCGTTTCTACCGTGAGCTGCTGCAACTTCACCTCGACGCCACCTGGGACGCTGGCGCCTATCTCTCACTGCCGGGCCTTTGGTTGTGCTTATCGCTCGATCCGCTGCGCGACTCGAAGCCGGCCGCCGATTACTCCCATTACGCGTTTACCGTGGCTGCGGCTGACTTCACCAGGTTCGTAGAGCGCCTGCGAGCAGCGCAGGTAGAAGAATGGCGCGACAACCGCAGTGAAGGTGCTTCGTTCTATTTTCTCGACCCCGATGGCCACAAGCTCGAAGCCCACGTCGGCGACCTGGCCTCAAGGCTGCAAGCCTGTCGCGCCAAGCCTTATGCCGGAATGACGTTTTACCCGTAGCGCGGGAACGTGCAGAATCCATCCACCTCTTAACCCTCCGTTTGAGTCGCGCCCATGACCCCATCCTTGCTGCTCGCCGTCCTCGCTTCAGGTTTCATCTACGGTATTACCCCGGGGCCGGGGGTGTTGGCCGTGTTTGGTATCGGCGCCGCCCGTGGTCGTCGGGCCGGGGCGGGTTTCTTGTGCGGGCATCTGCTGGGGGATGTGGTGTGGTGCTCCACGGCGCTGATCGCTATCGTCGGCGCGCGGGAAGTGGGCAGCAGTGCGTTTGATGTGCTCGGCGTACTCAGCGGCCTGTACCTTTTCTGGCTCGGCTGGCGCGCGATCCGCACTCAGCGTCGCAGCAGTGATGCGCCCCAGGGCGCGGCACGGCATCCGTTCTGGCACGGCATTCTATTCGGGCTGACCAACCCCAAGGCGTACCCGGTGGCGGTGGCGACGTTTACGGCGTTGTTGTCGAGCCGTGCCGAGTTGCTGACCTGGTCGATGCTGCCGTCGTTGATCTTCCTCAGCTTCGTCGGCGGCCTGCTGGCCTACGCGATCCTGATTGGCGTGGTCGGCGCGCAGAGGGTGCGTACGGTGTATCAACGCCATGAAATCCTGATCACCAAGCTCTGTGGTGTGATGTTTATCGGCTTCGCCATCAACGCCCTGGCGCACGCGTTGCCGGGCCTGTTTGGCAGCAAACCCGCTTGATTTGACGATGACCGTTCGTCGCACTGGCGAGTTTTTTCTAAACCTTTGCCGCCCTGAAAATTCGAATTGAGGGCGGGGTGTGTTCCCCCGCCCTTATTTTCAGCCTGGAGGAACCCATCATGAGCCGCATGGCTATCCGGTTACGCACCGCCAGTTTCGCGATGCTGCTGGGCCTCGGCGCCAGCAATGCTTTCGCCCAGTCGCCTGCTGAATTCATCGAGCAGGCTTCGGCCAAGGGTATGGCCGATATCGAAACCAGTCGCATGGCCCACGCCAAGACCTCGTCCCAGGAAATCAAGGACTACACCATCGAGGTGATCAACGAGCGCACTCTGGCCAACCAGCACCTGGCGGCCATTGCCAAGAAGCTCGACCTGCCGGTGGCGCCGCGCGAGAAGATCGTCGACAAAGCCGAAACCCTGATGCCCGAACTCAAGGACGGCGACTCGTTTGATGCGGCCTACACCGCGCAGCAAGTGAAGGAAAATGAAGACGCCATCGCGCTGTTCAAACAGGAAGGCGCGGCGTCGGATGTGCCGGAAATAAAAGCGCTGGTCGACGAGACGCTGCCCAAGCTGGAAGAGCGTTTGCAGAAGGCTCGGGCCTTGGCATCGACTTACGGTAAAGGTCATCAAGGCGACGGTTAAGTTAGTCATCTGAAATAAAACAACGGCGGTTGGATCAGATCCAACCGCCGTTCTTTATGCCTGGTTCAAATCGGTTTTGGTCGGTGCCGCATCGTCGGCAGCATGACCGCAGCTGCTGTTCAGGCTCACCGTGCCGGTGTTGCCGATGCTGCGGTATTCCTGGCGCAGTTTTTCCAGTTCCTTGCGATCCAGGCCATCCAGGCTGAGTACGGCATTCTGTGCATCCTTGGACACGCGCAGCAGTTCATCGATCTTGATATGCAGGATGTCGTTGTCGCGGTTTTGCGTGTTCTGGATCAGGAACACCATCAGGAACGTGATGATGGTGGTCGAGGTGTTGATGATCAGTTGCCACGTATCGTTGTAGTGGAAATACGGCCCGCTTAGGCTCCACGCCAGGATCAACGCCACCGCTGCGTAGAACGTGCGCGGGCTGCCGGCCCAACGGGACAGGGATTGGGAGACTGCGGAGAATTTCATGACCGTTTTCCTAGGAAGGGGTGATGAAATAATGGACCGCAGGGACTCTCTGAAATTTCTTTTTACATTTGCTGTGGGTCTTCAGAACGCCAATTCAGCCTGGCCTGTACCTTCCAGCGCCAGCAGATATTGCTTGGCTTCCAAGCCTCCCGCAAAACCCGTCAGCCCGCCTGACGCGCCAATGACCCGATGACACGGCGCAATGATCGAGATGGGGTTACGCCCATTGGCTGCACCCACTGCACGTACGGCTTTCGGGTTGCCGATCTGTTGGGCGATCTGGCTGTAGCTGCGTGTTTCGCCGAAGGGAATGGTCAGCAAGGCCTGCCAGACCTGTTTCTGGAAATCGGTGCCGGCGAAGTCCAGTTCCAGTTCGAATTGGTGGCGGTTGCCAGCGAAGTACTCCTGCAATTGACGCTCGGTTTCCAACAGCACCGGGCTTTCAGGCGCCTCGTACAATTGGCCCAGGCGCACACGGTTGGCGCGTTCGGTTTCCCACAGGATGGCGCTGAGTTTGCCGTCGCGTGCCACCAGGGTGAGTTGGCCGACAGGGGAGGGCATGAGCTTGTATTCGTAGGGCATGATCGGGCTCCTGAAGGTGGGTGCAGTGGGAGTCTAGAGGGGAGCGCTGACCGGCAAACTACGTTTCTTGCGATCAAATTCAGCGCCGCCAGTAGAGCCTTCGTTACCCCTCCTGTTGCAGCACTTTAAGCGCCGCCGATGCCAGAAACCCCGAGCGGCTTTTTTCTTCCGGATGGTGCAGTACATATTCATCGATGCGGTTCAGCAGGTAACCCGGCAACGTGATGTTGAGCTTCTGCGCCTTGCCCAGATACTTGGTGACATCAATGTCTACCACGGCCCAGGTGCAGCCTGCGTACTGGGGGTTGGCGGCATGCAGGGTGACCTTCTGCGCACTGGGAATCGGCGCACCGTCTTCGGCCAGGATCTCGAAGTGCCCTTCGATGGCTTCGCGGGCCATGGCCATGGCGTCGTCCAGGTCGTCACCGGCGGAATAGCAACCAGGAATATCCGGCACTTCCACGCCCCAGGCGTGATCCTCGTCACCGGTTGAAATTGCAATCGGGTAAAGCATGTCTGTTGTCCTCCACGGACGCTTAACTCAACAGAGCTTGTTTCAAAATGCTCTTGGCGGTCTTGTCCAACAGGTCCTTCTTTGGATGTGGAATCGTCACCAGCCCCGGTTTAGTCGGGTGCTTGAAGTGATGATGACTCCCTCTGATACGCGCCAGATACCAACCGTCCGCAACGATGTGACCTATCAAATATCGGCTATCCACAACACCTCCTTGTGGTGTGTGTTGGTGGTGACTATAACCACTGAAAAGAAATTATCAACACTCTACCTACCAGTGGTCGATGACCGGTCTTTGGGGTAGGCGGTAATTAGAGTGTATGAGGGCGTAGGAATGGCGTCGGGGAGAGGTATTGCGAGGTTTTGCTATCGAGTTACCGCGTGTGTAGGGGCTGCGCAATGACGGCGAGAAACGCATCAACCAGCACACTTTTTGTTTCAGTACGGGTTAATACCAACAACTGAGCACACGCATCCACTTCCACCAGAGGCCGGTACGTCACGCCTTTATTCATCAAACTCTGCGTACATGCCGGCACCAACGCCACACCTTGTCCGGCGGCCACCAGCGCAATGATCGACGTGATCTGCCGGCCGGTCGGGCCCGGGCGCAAAGGCTGGCCGTGATGTCGATACAGCTGCTCGATGGACTGGTTGAGCCCCGATCCATAATCCGCCGGAAACAGGATCAACGGGTAGGCACTGAGCTGCGCCAGGTTGACGCTCGGCTGACGGGCCAACGGGCTCTCACTGGACACAGCGGCCACCAACCTTTCTTCGCCCAGGGACAGCGCTTGCACCGCTTCATCTTGCGGCAACAGGCGACTCAAACCGATATCCAGCCGCCCGTCCGCCACCTGCGCGCCCAGGCTGCCGGAGGCACATTCCACCAGGGTCAATTGCACATCGGGAAAACGCAGGGCAAACGCCTGGATCGCCTGGCTGAACCGGTCCGACAGCGCGATCGAACTCACATACCCCAGCGTCAGTTGCCCCGCAGTGCCCGCCGCCAGTTTGCCGGCGATCACTTGCGCCAACTCAACCTGCTCCAGCACACCACGGGCATAGGGCAGGAACGAGCGACCTTGCGCGGTGAGGCTGACCGTGCGGCTGGTGCGATCAAACAACTTGAAGCCCAACTCGGTCTCCAGCGCCGAGATCTGGCGTGTCAGCGGCGGCTGCGCCAAGTGCAGGCGAATGGCCGCGCGGCCGAAGTGCAATTCCTCGGCGACCGTCAGAAAGTAACGCAGCTTGCGTAGGTCGAGCATCCTGATCCTTGGGTATCGATCGGTCCGAAATCGGTATTGGTTCTAGACCTGCCGGCCATTCTATAAAGACCTCACAAAATAAAACGAGAGGTTTCATGAAACCGCGCCTGCATTGTGCCCGTCTTGCCCTGTTCCTGTGTGGCTGCGCGGCGTTTCTCAACCTGTATGCCACCCAGAGCATTCTCCAGACATTCGCCGCGCAGTTTCACATCAGCGCCAAGGCGGCGGGGTGGAGTATTACGGTGACCACCTTGGCGGTGGCGATCACCGCGCCTTTCGTCAGCCGGCTGACCGGACGCTTTGAGCAACGCACGGTGATCAGCGCTGCTGCGTTGTTGCTGGCGGTGCCTGCGTTGATGACAGCCTATGCCGACAGCTTTGCCGAGGTGCTGGTGTGGCGATTTGTGGAGGGCATGCTGATCCCGGTGGTGTTCGCCACCAGCGTGGCTTATATCGGCGACCGCTGGCGTGGCGGCACGGTCACGGAGGTCACCAGCCTTTACGTGGCCGGGACGGTGTTGGGTGGGTTTGCCGGGCGCTTTGTCACGGGTGTAATGACGGAGTACGTGGGCTGGCGCGAAGCCTTTGAATTGATGGCGGTGCTAAGCCTGATGGTGGGTGGGTTTATCCAGTTCCTGTTGCCGGTCAGCCGTGCGCGCTCCGTGAGGGTTGAAACTGCGTTTTCGGCGGTATTTCGCAAGCCTTTATTGGCCGCCTACGCGGTAGGTTTTTGCGTGCTGTTTTCCCAGGTGGCGGCGTTTACCTACGCAGGTTTGTATCTCGGATTACCGCCGTTCAGCCTGGGGCCTGCGGCGTTGGGCACGCTGTACATGGTGTTCCTGCTGGCGCTGATCGTAATTCCCATCGCCGGCCGTCTCAGCAAGGCCCGGCCTCATGCTGAACTGCTGAGCGTGGCTGCGGTGCTGGGTATTACCGGCTCCGCGCTGACGCTGTTGCCCTCTTTGTGGTGCATCGTGGCAGGCCTGGCGCTCAGCTCGACTGGCGTGTTCCTGGCCCAGGCGGCGGCCAACGCATTCACCACCGCGACCGCAGGTGACAACAAAGCAGGCGCCGTGGGCGTTTACCTCACCTGTTACTACCTGGGCGGCAGTTGCGGTGCGATTGTGCCAGCGTTGATTTGGGAGCGTTGGGGCTGGGCCGGGTGTGTGGTGCTGATTATCGCCTTCCAGATGTTGACCTTGTTGATCGCGCTCACTGGCTGGAAGCCCGTTAAACCTCAACTGATCGCGACGCCATGAACGACATCTCAAACCGCCGCCGTACCTTGATCGCCGGCTGCAGTGCCCATGCCGTGCATGATGGCCTTACCGATGTCATCTACGTGCTACTCCCAATCTGGCAGGCGCAGTTTGCGCTGTCCTACGCCCAGATCGGACTGTTACGCGGTGCTTATTCCGGGATGATGGCAGTGTTCCAACTCATGGCCAGCCGCGCCGCGAAACGCTGGGGCCGTGTATCGATGCTGGTGGGCGGCACAGCACTTGCCGGTGCGGCTTATCTAATGGTGGGCCAAGCCACTGGATGGGTGATGTTGCTGCTGGCACTTCTGTTAGGTGGATTGGGCGCCAGCACCCAACACCCGCTGGCCTCTTCGATGATCAGCGACGCCTACGAGGACGGTGGCGGAATCAAGCAGGCATTGTCCCAGTACAACTTTTCCGGCGATATCGGCAAAACGCTGATTCCGGGCTTGATCGGGTTGCTGCTCACCGTCATCAGCTGGCGTGCCAGCGCCACGGTGCTGGGGTTGCTCGGCTTGGCGGCGGCGGGGCTGCTGTGGTGGCTGGTTCCTGCAAAAGCATCCGAATCCATCTCTACAAAAAACGCAAAGCCTTTCAGCGGAAGTGGCTCCGTCACCGGCCTGCGCGCCTTGATTCTCACAGGCACCCTCGACAGCGCCGTACGCATGGGCTTTCTCACCTTCCTGCCCTTTCTGCTGCAAGCGAAAGGCGCGGGCATTGCCGGTATCGGCCTGGCCCTGACGCTGCTGTTTATCGGGGGCGCATTCGGCAAATTGCTCTGCGGTTACCTGGGGGGGCGCATCGGCATGATGAAAACCGTGTGGCTAACGGAAACCAGCACCGCGTTGCTGATCGTTGCCGCCGTGTATGTGCCGCTGGCCGGGTTGATGGCGATGCTGCCGTTATTGGGCCTGGTGCTCAACGGTACGTCTTCGGTGCTGTATGGCGCCGTGCCGGACCTGGCGGGCGCTGGGAAGCGAGAGCAGGCGTTTGCAGTGTTCTACACCGGCACCATCGGTGGTGGTGCGCTGGCGCCGGTGGTGTTCGGCGGGGTTGGGGATGCGTTGGGCGTGTCGGTGGCGGTGATGGTATTGGCGGGGGTGTTGTTGGTGACGTTGCCGTTGGCGTGGGTGGTGCGGCGGGGCTTCGAGCTCAAATAATCGAGCGGTCGACCGAATGTCCAGCCCTCGCAAATAGATCGATACCGAGGGAGTGGAGTACTTTGAGTACAGTTTCGAAGCGAGGTTTTGCGCCAGGGGCGAATGCCTTGTAAAGGCTCTCACGACCCATGCCCGTTTCGGCAGCGATCTTGGTCATTCCTCGGGCTTTAGCGACGTAGCCGATGGCGCGAAGAAATTCTTGATTGTCGCCGTCGGCCAGAACCTGAGAGAGGTATTCACTGATGGCCTCGTCGCTGTCGAGCAATTCGGCCATATCAAATGTCGTCAGCGTTTGTTTCATGATCAAACCTCTTTTGCCAATTTTTTTGCTCTACGGATATCAGTGTCCTGGGAAGACTTGTCACCGCCTACCAGCAAGATGACGATCACCTTACCTCGCAAAGTGAAATAAATTCGATAACCCGAACCAACGTCTATCCGCATTTCTGAGATGCCGCTACCGAGTGTCTTGATATCGCCCAGGTTACCCATGCTGGCTCTTTCGATACGTCGACCTATTGCGATCTTTGCTCGTAGGTCGCGTACTTCTGAACGCCAGTTAATGAAGGCTTGGGTTTGCTGGATCAAATAGCTCACAGGACCTCGCGTGGCCTAACTGTATCCAAGTGGATACTTGTTGGCAATAGGAATGGCAGATGGCAAAGGCTGGGGAGGATGCGTGGGGAGCGCTTCGGTTTCAAACGTTCTTGGACGTTTTCCTGTTGCCAAAATTTGCAGTGGCAGTTCGGGGAGAGAGGCTGTATTCGAACCTTGCGGCATTGCCTACACAACCATCAGAATCGTCCGAGTTGTGCGTCTTGGGCGACCTCTTTAAGGTTCGTCTGCCGCTGCCCATCAGCGGTCGGGTTTAGTAGCTCGATTTGATCAACGGCGTATGGCTGTACCATCGTTTAGGCATGTTGGTGTCTGTGCTCAATGGTGGCTGTACGCAGGGCACTTTCGAGTGCGCCGGTTTTGTTGATCCGCCGGTCTACTAACCTGCATACAGCCGCCACCCATTGTTTAGTAGCTCTGGAAGGTGGTTCTTACCGAGGATCAACAGATGTGTAATGACTCATGTAATCCATCCGTAAAACTGTTCAGCGTCCGTCCCGAAGCCAACACCGAAGCACTGCTCGCCAACGCCTACGAAACCATCGCCGGCGCGGGAGCCATGACCAGTGAGTTCGCCGAAACCCTGCCTTCCCAACAGCGCTACCTGGCCCTTGCGATTCAGCAAATGATCGAGTTGGGGCTGATGCTGGTGGAAGCGGCGCAGGACCGCGTGGATCAAGCCGCCTAGGTCACTTGGCGCACTGCATAGGCTTGCCTTCCCAGGCCGCCCATACCAAGGGGGAGGGGAGCCAACAAATTCCAAATCTTAAAGGGACGAGGCCAGCGTAAACGGAATGCGCAATGCGCCGATCGGTCCTTCCCGCACGCCGCACATTTCATCGTGCACGCAGTGCTGCACCAGCACGCAGGGAAAGGGTGGAACCCGTTGCAACAGGCTGCGCAAATGCGTGGTGGAGCCGATGCGCAGCGGCTTGGCGTCATCGCCCTGCAGTGTCATCTCAGCGTTATCCAGCCTGACACGCGCGATATAGAAGCCACCCTCCAGCGACAGTAACTCCAGCTCTCGAACTTCACCGTTCAGGGCCAACTCAGTCAGCATTTGCAGGTTCATGTTTCACCCTCTCTGCGGGTCATTCATTGGCGACGAAAGAACAGCGTGACCTGGCCCCATTCGACGCCGAACTTGGTCATGCTGGAGCGGTTGATCAAGGTGTCCTCGTCCATCAGATACATCCAGTCATCAAAGCTCACCTCGTAGACCGAACCGTCCACCGGCAGGTTGAGCCTGTAGCGCCAACGCAGCGCGTTACCCGCCACTTCGCCGATCGCCTCGCCGACCACATCACCCGCCCGGCCCTTCCAGCGCCCCGGGCCATCCGGTGTCAGCGTCCACACACGTTGTTGACGCGTGCCATCGCTGTACAGAAAACGCTCGTCGAGAATCAAGGCATTGCCCTCGCGCCGGCTGGCGATAGCCACTTCAAAGCGCTTGGTGACCTCACCGGAACGCTTCTGGAAAATGCCCCAGGCCTTGACGGGTTTGCTGAAGAACCGCTCCAGGTCCAGCTGCGGCTGCTGATCAACGTAGCGCTCGACGCCTAAGTTGGCGCAACTGCTCAAACTCAACATCAATACCCATGAAACCAGTAGACGTGTCATGGCTCGGCTCCGTGATTGTGCGTCAGCGCATTCGAAGGATACTTGTACAAGAATATAGATTTGTACAGGTATTCCCGACCGATGAATGATGCGTCAAATCCCGGCCATAAAAAAACCGGCCACCTAGGACCGGTTTTTTATGCATCCCCCGTCAAACACAACTTGACGAGAAACGAGAATTTGAGTGGAGCGGGTAGAGGGAATCGAACCCTCGTCGGAAGCTTGGGAAGCTACTGTTCTACCATTAAACTATACCCGCTCAGAGCGGCTGACTTTGTACCAGATGTTCGCGGGGATTTGAAGTTTTTCTTCAAAAATGTGTGGGTTACGTGCTTGTGGGAGCAGGCAAGCCAGCTCCCCCACAAGCGTTCAAATGGCAAAGGCATGCTGCGACTGACCCTGGGGATAGCGCAACCGGCTGACTTGCCGCTGCGGTTTCAAGAAGCCCACCACCGCCTCTCGGCTGTCCCGGCACGCCGCCTTGTGCTCCATGTCCAGGAAATGCCCTGTCGCTTGAATCGTACTGAAGCTGCTGTTGGCCACATGCTGGCCAAACAGCTTGGCATCCTGGGCGCTGGTGTATTCGTCCCATTCACCGTTGAGAAACAATACCGGAATGTCGATCTGCTTGGCCGCCTTGAGGTAGCACAGGCGGTCACTGTTGAGCACATGGCTGATGTGAAAGTGCATCTGCCCATACTCATGCTCGGCCAGGCTGCTCACGTGCTTGTAGTTGAAGCGCTTGAACAGTGACGGCAGGTGTTTGCCGATGGTGCTGTTGACGAGGTGGCCGACGCGGTCGCGGTCGAGGTTGCCGAGGTAGTCGACGCCGCGTTCGAGGTAGTCGCGCATTGGGGCGTTGATCACCGGGGAGAACGAACTGATCACGGCCTTCTCCACGCGACGTGGGCGATGGGCGAGGGCGACCAGGGTGGCGGCGCCGCCCCAGGAAAATGACAGTACGTGCTCGGCGGCGAAGTGGTCGATGAGTTCCAGCAGGAGCTGGCCTTCAACTTCCTTCGTCAGCATTTGCTCATGACGGTTATGGATTTTGGAGCGGCCAGCGTAGGGCTGGTCGTACAAAACCACATTGAATTGCGGGTACAGGCTTTTCACGGTTTGGGCGAAGGATGCCGTGGTGGCCATGGAGCCGTTGACCAGGATGATGGTCTTTGCAGCAGCGTCCGCGCGATAGAACTCCGTGTAAACCCGATACTGACCCTGTATATCCAGCACAGCGATTTCTGGCCTCATGTCGTAAGACTCCTGGCAAGCGGGTAGAGCGCGCAGATCACTCTGCACGAGCTTTGTGACAGGTAGGCATACGCCTGGAAAAGGAGGGCCCATGTCGGTCCGATGACGGCTGGCCGACGGCTGTTGTTATGGCGGGCTGTTTGCCTGAGAGGCCCGTAGATCAAGCGCGGGCGGGGCAAGGTGTTTCTTGGAGGTTATAGGCGACTCGCCAGTCATATTTAAACTGGTGATCCTGATTCAAGCAGCAGAGGTGCTACCCCGCAAGGCGACAGGACTTTTTTTTGCCATCACCGGCCGAACGGTCGTCAGACCTGTCGGATTTCGTCGTCGGTCAGCGCTCGATACTCGCCTGGAGCAAGGGCGGCATCCAACACCAAGGGGCCCATGCGCTCGCGATGCAGGCCGATCACCTTGTTATCAAAGTGCCCGAACATGCGTTTTACTTGGTGGTAGCGGCCTTCAACGATGCTCAGCCGTGCGGTAGTCGGCCCCAGCAATTCCAACTCGGCGGGTTGGGTGGTGAGGTCTTCGAATGCGAAGTACAGACCCTCGGTAAAGGTACTCGCATATTCAGGGCCGATAGCCTGCTCGGTCTCTACGAGGTAGACCTTGGGCAGTTTGGTCTGTGGCTGCGTCAGCCGCCTCGACCATTGGCCATCGTTGGTGATCAGCATCAGACCGGTGGTGTTGAAATCCAGACGACCGGCAATGTGCAGCTCATGTTTGTCCGGCTCAGCAAGTAAATCCAGCACGGTTGGGTGCTGTGGGTCCGCGGTTGCGCTTACGCAACCCTGGGGTTTGTGCAGCATGAAGTAGCGCGCCGGTTTGCCGGCTTGCAACACTTCATCGTCAACGCACACACGGCTGAACTCACGAACCTCATGATGAGGATCACTGACGGCAACACCATCCACAGACACACGCCGTTCAACCAGCAACAAGCGAACCTGGTGGCGATTGAAGCGCGGCAGGTTACTGAGGAAACGGTCAACCCGCATTATTTCGGCTCAGCTGCGCGTAACTGCTCATCCACTTGGGCACAACGCGGGCACAGGCAGGCCTTGTTGCGCAGTTCCAAGGGCAGGGCTTCGAGCACTGCTGGGTCGATGTTGACGCTAAAGCACCAGCAGGCTTGGTCGGCTGTGCGCGGGTCGGCCAGGGTGCAGTCGTTGCGCGCGCCGCAGGCGGGGCAGTGAGTGGGGGTGGTCATGGTGGGTTCAGGAAACATCGCGGAAGTCTCCACACGATACCAGATCGTCGGAAACAGATGTTTCAACCTATGTCCAAAACGCACCAGATTCAGTTTTTGATGTCCCATATTTTGTCATCCGGCGAAAGCTGGATGCCGCCCTCCAGCGTCGCTGGAGGTGCTCTTCCGCGGTCCAGGAGGCCGCCATGTATCGACGACTGCTGCTCAGCGCTTTACTCGGTCTGACCCTTTCCGCTTGCGTGCCCTATTACGATGGCGGCCAGAGCTATTACCGTTCGGAGGTCTACACCTCACCGGCACCGGTGTATTACTACGGCGGCGGCACGGCGTATCAGTACCGCCGTGATTACTACCCCGCACCGCGCTACTACGCGCCACAACCGCGCTATTACTCGGCCCCGCGTTATTACCAGCCGGCCCCGCGTTACTACGGGCCGCGTGCCGGTTACCGGCCGTATCCGAACCAGGGCTGGGGCGGTGATCGTTGGGGAAATGGGGGGCATGGACGCGGTTCCGACCATGGAGGTGGCCGCGGCGGTCACCGTTGACAGGCCAGTGATGCAAGCGGCGCATGAAGCGCCGCTTTTTTATGGGCGCCAATAATCAATAATCCGACAAGTCCGCCAACGGATGGCGGCCTTCCCACACCTTGTTGAAATGCGCCTGGACCACCGCCTCCGGGATCGTATTGATATCGGGCCAATGCCAATGGGGCGCCTGGTCCTTGTCGATCAACCGTGCGCGCACCCCTTCACTGAATTCCGGGTGACGGCAGCAATTGAGGCTCATCGTGTATTCCATCTGGAACACCTGCGCCAGGGACAGGTGTCGGGCACGCTGGATCTGCTCCCACACCAGATGAGCGGTCAACGGGCAGCCTTCGCTCAGCGTCTTACCGGCGCGGCTGAACAGGGGATCGGCATGCTCACGCAGTGGGCTCAAGTTGCGCCAGGCACACCGCACATCTCCCACGTCCAGCCATTCGTCGATCTGGGCCCGGCGCGGCAGCCACTGCGCTTCAGGTTGCTGGTCGACAGCTTCCTGGGCCAGCGCCTTGAGCAGGCTGTTGAGTTGCATCGCGGTCTGTTCCTGCCAGTTCAGTTGCAGCAAGCCATCGAGTAACTCGTCTTGCTGATCATCGCGCAGGAAGCGGTCGGCCAGGCCCAGGTCCAACGCATCGCGACCGTTGATGTGCGCGCCGGTCAGCCCGAGGAACAGCCCGAGCTTGCCCGGCAGGCGTGACAGAAACCAACTGGCGCCGACGTCCGGGTACAGGCCGATGCTGATCTCCGGCATGGCCAACCGGCTGCTCGGCGTGACGATGCGCACTGCGGCGCTTTGCAGCAGGCCTATACCGCCCCCCAGCACATAGCCGTGGCCCCAGCAAATCACCGGTTTTGGGTAAGTGTGCAGGCGGTAATCCAAACGGTATTCCGCCGCAAAAAATTGCGCCGCCAGGGCTGGCACCACGCCAGGCTGTTCCCGACAGGCCTGCGCGAGGCTGCGCACTTCGCCCCCGGCGCAAAACGCCTTGGGACCATTGCCGCGCAGCAGTACACAGTGGATGTTCGGATCCTTGGCCCAGGCGTCCAGGCGTTCGCCCAGGGCCAGGATCATCGGTAGGGAAAGGGCATTGAGGGATTTTTCAGCGTCGAGGCTGGCGATGCCGATGCGGGCACCGTCGCTGCCGGTCAGCTCTTCGAAGTGCAGGTTCATCGTGACCTCAATCGATAAGGTGAAGGATGAGTATGATCGCTTCGTAGGAAAGCGCCGTTGGTGTGTCAGATCAATTGACAAGCGGGGTCGGCTTTCCTAGGGTTCGCCTCATTCTTTTTTACAAGACTATTCAACCATGACCGAAGACGACCGTATCAAACTCGAACCTAGCTGGAAACACGCCTTGCGGGATCAGTTCGAGCAGCCGTACATGGCCCAGTTACGCGAGTTCCTGCGCCAGGAACATGCCGCCGGCAAAGAGATCTACCCGCCCGGCCCACTGATTTTCAACGCGCTCAATTCCACACCGTTGGATAAGGTCAAAGTCGTGATCCTCGGCCAGGACCCTTACCACGGTCCCGGCCAGGCCCACGGTTTGTGCTTCTCGGTGCAACCGGGCGTGCCGGCGCCACCGTCGCTGGTCAATATCTACAAAGAGCTCAAGCGTGATCTGAACATCGACATCCCCAACCATGGCTACCTGCAAAGCTGGGCCGACCAAGGCGTGCTGATGCTCAACACCACCATGACCGTCGAGCGCGCCAACGCCAACGCCCATGCGGGCAAGGGCTGGCAGTTCTTTACCGATCGGATTATCGAAGTGGTCAGCGAGCATCAGCCGCATCTGGTGTTCCTGTTGTGGGGTGCCCATGCCCAGGGTAAACAGAAACTGATCGACGCGACCAAGCACCTGGTGCTGACGTCAGTACACCCGTCACCATTGTCGGCGTATCGCGGGTTCCTAGGGTGCGGGCACTTCAGCCGGACCAACAAGTTTCTTGAGCAGAATGGCGAGACGCCGATCGAGTGGCGGTTGCCGTCTGCCTGACGGGTGTGGCGCTAAAGCCTGACCATGGACACCGAGCTATTTCCGATATCAGCGACATACGCATTGCGGCCATCCGGAGCGACAACTATACCTCGCGGTTTGTCGAACCCTTTAATAGTGCCAGTGATGCGGTTCAGACGGGTGTCAATGATGCTGATCTGACCGCCGTCTGTTTCAGTGATATACGCCATTTCGCTGAGTCGATTGAAGGCAATGCGCCAAGGTCCCATAAGGCCGTTGATCTCCCCGCTGACATCAGGAATCAGTGCATCGCCAATGGTCATCCTTCCACTGTCGCGGTGGGAGATGTAGACACGTGGATAGCGCGGGCTGTAACCGATAGCCGTGGGGATGCCCACGGCGGTTTTGATCGTTGCGAGGACGTTGTTGTTCGCGAGATCGACGATGACCCAGCCATCCAGATCCGTGGCAATGTGAGCGCGAGCGTCATCGGGCGCCACTAGAATTTCCTTGGGGCTACGCACCGAGGTCTCCCCCACGCGTTGATGATTGCTGGTATCAAGGGCAACCAGTTTCGAGGCGCCGTGGTCGGCTACGTACAGTCTTGTACCCGTCGAATTCAGCGCTATGCCGTTAACGGTGATGAATCCTGTGATGGTCTCGACGACGGTGTTGTTCAAGGTTTCGATAACGTTAATGGACGTTCCAGTCGCGACGCTGTTGTCACTCACATAAATAGATGAGCCATCTGCTTTGATAGCTATCCATATGGGAGAACCCAGTCCTGTTATGGTCTGAATGATACTCAGGGGCTGGGTGCTCAGGGCGGTGACGGAGCCTGGTGTAGTGGCACTCGTCACATACAGGCGTGTTCCCGCGCGGTTCATTACCAGGTTGTTGGGGGCGCCCGGTAGTGCGAGGGTTTCCACGATCGCTGCGGGTGCAACGGTGTCATCAGGGGAGGCGTGTGGGTCATTAATTTCCGTCATTTGGGCATTCCTGCAGAACGAGATGGTGTCGGTATTGCGAGTGTTATCGCACTACGTGCGCTGAGTTAAGCGCTCAGGGGGCGGGGTGCCTACTGTGGTAAATGACAGTTCAGATGAGCGGTAATGGTTCCCGGTGGAACCACGACCAAAGCACGGCTCAGGGCTGGCGGTTCCAATGCCTGAACAACGGCTCCGCCAGAAACAGCACAAACAACAACCGCATGACCTGCATCGCTGTCACCAGTGGCACCGACAGTTGCAGGGTCTCCGCCGTCAGACTCATCTCGGCAATCCCGCCGGGCATCATGCCCAGGGTCAGCGAGCGCAGGTCCAGATGGGTCAACGCACTCAACCCAACCGCCGCCAAGGTTGCCAGCGCCATGGTCAAGGCCGTACCAATCAGGGTGCGGCCCATGAACGATGGCGCCCGGCGAAAGAACTGCCGGTTGAAATGGCAGCCCAAACCGCTGCCGATCAACCATTGGCCAATCTGGCTGCCCCCGTCTGGCAGACCGATATGCAAATCCCACACGACGCTGGCCGTCGCACTCACCAGCAGCGGCCCGAACAACCAAGGGTTCGGCTGACGCAAACGCTGCCAACCCCAGGCCACCAGCGTGCCTATCGGAAACAGCACCAACAGCCAAGGCCAACTCACCGGCGCCGGATGAAACTGCGGCGCGCCGCCTTCCAGCAAGTATTTGAAGATTGCCGGTACACACAGCACTACCACCAGCACCCGCAGACTCTGCCCCGCCGCGACACGGCTGAGCACCGCGCCATTGCGTGCGCCGAGGTTGACCATCTCACCGGAACCGCCCGGCATGCTCGAGAAAAACGCGGTGGCGCGGTCTTCACCGCTGCGGCGCATCAACCACACACCGACCACGCTTGACAGGCTGGTGACCAGCGCACCGAAGAAGATCAGCCCGAAGTGACTCATCACCTGCTCGATCACCACCGGAGTGAAGTGCAGCCCAATGCCAATCCCGACGACCCATTGGCCGCATTTGCGCCCGCCGGGAATCTCCGCCAATTGCCACGGCGTGAGGCAACGCACCAGGATGATCGCCAGCAATGAGCCGACCATGTACGGCAAAGGCCAGCCGACGAGGCTGGCCAGGTAACCGCCGGCCAGGCCGACCAGCGGTGTTCCCCACCAATGTTTAAAGGTGACCTCAGACATCGGCCACGGCACGACGCTGCAGGGCACGTTTGCGGTAGATGCGGATCAGCGGGAAGGCCAGCATCAGCGCTGTCAGTACCCATACACCAAAGGTGATCGGGCTCGACCAGAGGATCTGCAGGTCACCGTTGGAGATCGACAGCGCACGGCGCAGGTTCTGCTCCATCAAGCCGCCGAGGATAAAGCCCAACAGTACCGGCGACAGCGGAAAGTCCAGCTTGCGCAGGATGTAACCGAAGATGCCGATACCCACCATCAGGAACAGGTCGAAGGTGGTGGCGTGAACCGCGTACACACCAATCGCGGTGATGATGGCGATTACCGGCACCAGCGCCCAGTTCGGCACGGCCAGGATGCGCGTGAAGATGCGGATCATCGGGATGTTGAGGATCACCAGCATGATGTTGGCGATGAACAACGACGCGATCAGGCCCCAGACGATGTCGGGTTGCTGTTGGAACAGCAGCGGGCCAGGGGTGATGTTGTACAGCGACAGGGCGCCGATCATCACCGCCGTGGTGCCCGAACCGGGTACGCCGAGGGTCAGCATCGGCACCAGGGCGCCGCAGGCGGACGCGCCGATGGCGGTTTCCGGCGCCGCCAGGCCGCGCATGTCGCCCTGGCCGAACTTGCCACTGGCACCGGCCAGGCGTTTTTCGGTCATGTAGGCAACGGCTGAGGCCAAGGTCGCACCGGCACCTGGCAAGACGCCCATGATGAAACCCAGCAAACCGCAGCGGATGTTGACGACAAAGACCGCGCCCGCTTCCTTGAGGTTGAACATCATACGGCCCGTGGCCTTCACGGCTTCCTGGCCACGGTGGGTTTTTTCCAGCAGCAACAGGATCTCACTGATGGAGAACAGGCCCAGCACCAACACCACAAACTGGATGCCGTCGGTGAGGTGGATGTTGTCGCCGGTAAACCGGTACACGCCGCTGTTGGCGTCGATGCCCACCGCCGAAAGGAACAGGCCGATCAGCGCTGCGACAAAGGTCTTCAACGGCTTGTCACCGGCCATGCCGCCGAGACAGACAATCGCGAACACCATCAGTACGAAATATTCCGCCGGCCCGAAGGCAATCGCCCATTTGGCCAGCAACGGCGCAAACAGCACCATGCCGCAGGTGGCGATAAACGCGCCGATGAACGAACTCCACGCCGACAACGACAGCGCCACGCCGGCCAGGCCTT